>JABDRL010000372.1 GCA_013041765.1 Dactylosporangium sp.
GGCCCGGGCGGGCCGGGCCGCGAGCCGCACCCGGCGCCGAGGACGGCGAGGAGCATCCCAAGAACGGTGGCGAGAGCTGTCCGGCGCACGGAGTCGATGCTAAGGGCGGACCGCTACAGACCCGACCGCGAAAGCGGCAGAATTCATCATCCCCCCGGCCAACTTCCCGCAGAGAGGGGCGGGGCGCCGATGGCACCCCGCCCCTCTCTGGACGTCGGACACTCAGGCGTCGCCGGAAGACCGCTCCTGCCGGGCCAGCTCTTCCAGGTACCGCCACCGCTCGTTGATGTCCGCCTGGGCGATGGCGGCCACTTCTTCGGCCCGTTCCGGGTTGCTGCGGGCCAGGACCGTGAACCGGCTTTCCGACTTCATGAAGTCGGCCACCGGCAGGGTGGGCTTCTTCGAGTCCAGCTGGAATGCCTTGGCACTGGCTTCCGGATCCGGCTGGTAGCGGTACAGCGGCCAGTAGCCACTGGCGACCGCGCTCTTCTGCTGCCCCATCGACGAGGTCATGTCGATGCCGTGCTCGATGCAGGTGCCGTAGGCGATGACCAGCGACGGGCCGTCCCAGGCCTCGGCCTCGGCGATGGCCCGGACCGTCTGCATCTCGTTGGCGCCGAGCGCGATCTGGGCGACGTAGACGTTGCCGTAGGAGCGGGCGATCGCCCCGAGGTCCTTCTTACCCGTGGCCTTGCCCCCGGCGGCGAACTTGGCGACGGCCCCGACCGGGGTCGCCTTGGAGGCCTGACCACCGGTGTTGGAGTACACCTCGGTATCCAGGACCATGATGTTGACGTTCCGGCCCGTGGCGAGGATGTGGTCCAGACCGCCGAACCCGATGTCGTAGGCCCAGCCGTCCCCACCGAGGATCCAGACGCTGCGCTTGACCAGCTCGTCGGCGATGCTCAGCAGGCGCTTGGCCTCATGGTTGCCGCTGGCGAGTCCGGCCAGGACGTCCTTGAGCTCCGCCACCCGCGCCCGCTGGGCCGCGAGGCCGGCCTCGTCGGACTGGTCGGCCTCCAGGATCGTGCCGACCAGCTCACCACCGATGGCCGGGGCCAGCTCGGTCAGCTGCCGGCGGGCCTCCGCCGCGAGGTTCTCGTAGCCGACCCGCAGGCCCAGCCCGAACTCGGCGTTGTCCTCGAACAGGGAATTGGCCCACGCCGGGCCCCGCCCCGCGGCGTCGGTGGTGTAGGGCGTCGTCGGCAGGTTGCCACCGTAGATCGAGGAGCACCCGGTGGCGTTGGCGATCACGAGCCGGTCACCGAACAACTGGCTGAGCAGCTTGACATACGGGGTCTCGCCGCAGCCGGAGCAGGCGCCCGAGAACTCGAACAGCGGCTGGAGCAGCTGCGAGCCCTTGACGGTGTTCAGCCGCACCGTTGTGCGGTCGATCTCCGGAAGGCCCCCGAAGAAGCCCCAGTGCGGGCGCTCCAGCGGCCGGTGCTCGGCCGCCGGCAGCATGTTGATGGACTTGTGCTTCGGGTCGGTCCGGCTGGCCGCCGGGCACATCTCGACGCAGATGCCACACCCGGTGCAGTCGTCCGGGGCGACCTGGACGGTGAGCTTCTGGCCCTTGTACTCCCGGCCCCGGTAGTCCTTGGACTGGAAGCCCTCGGGGGCCTGAGCGAGTTCGGCGGGGTCGTAGACCTTGATCCGGATCGCCGCGTGCGGGCAGACGATGGCGCACTTGCCGCAGTCCGTGCACAGGCTCGGATCCCAGATCGGCAGTTCCTGGGCCAGCGAACGCGGGTCGAACTTGGCGGTGCCCGTCGGGAACGTGCCGTCGATCGGCATGGCACTGACCGGCAGCAGATCGCCCTCACCGGCGATCACCCGGGAGGTGAACCGCTCGACGAAGTCCGGCATGTCCGCGGGTGACGGGAGCGTGGCCAGGAGGTCGATCTCCGCGGAGACCGTCGCGGGCACCGGGACCTCGACCAGCGCGGCCAGGGCCTGATCGACGGCGGCGTAGTTGCGCTCGACGATGCTGGCGCCGCGCTTGCCGTAGGCCTTCTTGATATTGGCCTTGAGCGCTGCGATGGCCTCGTCGAACGGCAGGATGTCGGCGAGTTTGAAGAAGCAGGGCTGCATCACGGTGTTGATGCGGGTGCCCAGCCCGACCTCGCGGGCGATCCGGTGGGCGTCGATCGTGTAGCAGTGCAGCTTCTTGTCGATGATCTGCTGCTGGACGTCGGTCGACAGCCGGGACCAGACCTGGTCGGCGGGGAACGGGCTGTTGAACAGCACCGTGGCCCCGGGCCTGGCGATATCAATGATCTTCATGCGCTGGAGCAGGCTGAACTGGTGTACTCCGACGAAGTCGGCCTGGTCGATCAGGTACGTCGAGCGGATCTGGTCCGGCCCGAAGCGCAGGTGGGAAACCGTGGTCGATCCGGCCTTGCGGGAGTCGTAGACGAAGTACCCCTGCGCGTGCAGATCGGTGTGCTCGCCGATGATCTTGATGGTGGCCTTGTTGGCGCCGACGGTGCCGTCGCTGCCCAGGCCGTAGAACACCGCTTGCACGGCCCCGGTGGGGACGATGAAGTCCGGGTCCGGGGCGACACTCAGATGGGTGACGTCGTCCCGGATGCCCACGGTGGTGTGCCGTCGCGGCTCGGGCAGCGCCAACTCGTCGAAGACCCCCTTGACCATCTGGGGGGTGAACTCCTTGCTGGACAGGCCGTAGCGGGCACCGAAGACCTCGATGCTGCCGCGGCCGGCCTCGGCGAGGGCGGTGACGGTGTCCAGGTACAGCGGTTCGCCGCCGGCTCCTGGCTCCTTGGTCCGGTCGAGCACCGTGATCCGCCTGACCGTCGCCGGGATGGCGTCGATCAGTTGCTTGGCCGGCAGCGGGCGGTACAGATGCACATTGATCATGCCGACGCGCTCGCCCCGGCGGGCCATTTCCTCGACGGCCTCAAGCGCCGCGCCGGCGCCGGAGCCCATGATGAGGATGATCCTTTCGGCGTCCGGGGCACCGGTGTACTCCACCAGCCGGTACGCCCGGCCCGTCTGGGCCGCCATCTGGTCCATCAGGTCCTGGACCGCTTCGGGGACCGCGTCGTAGAAGGTGTTGGCGGCCTCGCGGGCCTGGAAGAAGACGTCGGGGTTCTGGGCGGAGCCGCGCAGCACCGGGCGATCCGGCGACAGCCCGCGCATCCGGTGGGCCAGGACGTCGTCATCGCTGATCAGGGCACGCAGGGCGGTGTCGGGCAGGAGCTGGATCTTGTCGACCTCGTGCGAGGTCCGGAAGCCGTCGAAGAAGTGCAGCACCGGAACCCTGGTGCGCAGCGAGGCGGCGTGGGCCAGCAGGGTGAAGTCATGGGCCTGCTGCACCGAGTCGGCGGCGAGCATGGTCCAACCGGTCGAGCGGGCACTCATCACGTCGCTGTGGTCGCCGAAGATCGACAGAGCGTGGGTGGCGAGCGTCCGCGCCGCGACGTGGATGACCGTCGGCGTCAACTCGCCAGCGATCTTGTACATGTTGGGCAGCATCAGCAGGAGGCCCTGCGACGCTGTGAACGTCGTCGCGAGCGCACCCTTCTGGAGTGCACCGTGCAGCATGCCAGCGGCGCCGGCCTCCGACTGCATTTCCACGACTTCGGGCACCGAGCCCCAGAGGTTCTTCGTTCCCGCGGCGCTGTACGCGTCGGAAAACTCACCCATCGGGGATGCCGGGGTGATCGGATAGATCGCGATCACTTCCGACAGTGCATGTGCCACCTTGGCAACGGCCTCATTGCCGTCGACGGTCGCCCATGTGGCAGTCGTCTGCTTCATTGCGTCCTCCTGGCTCTCGCGCCCGACGCTATGCCTGGCCGCATCGGGCGGGCAGGGCAGAAAAACCCGGTTGGAGGTGCCGAGTGGTCCCTGCCGAGCGTGATGATCCGATGCTGGGTGTAACGGGCGGCTGACCGATAGATCGTAGTTGGCCAGCGATTCTGCATTGTCTCGGGGTGCTCAACCGCTTGCGCCAGCGACCACTTCGGGGCGAGACTCTGCGTTCGATGCGGTCGCCGGCTGGGGGGAAGCGCGTGGTCCTACGAAGCGTTCGAGGGCTCGTAGACAACCGTCCTTTGTTGACAACGGTATCGCTGGTGGTGCTGGCGATTGCGCTGGCCCTGGGGAGTCTGGTCGGGGTTCTGCTGGCCGCGGAGCACGCTCCGGAGCCACCCGTCTCGGTGTCGGTGGACCCAGCCGGGTGCCCGACCGATCCGGCGCGACCCAAGCGCCAGTTCCGCGCCATGTGGATCACGACGGTGGTCAACATTGACTGGCCGAGCCGGCAGGGGCTCGACCAGGCGACCGTCAAGGCGGAGTATCTCGACTGGCTCGAGGTCGCGCGCCGGAACCGGTTCAACGCCGTCATTGTCATGGTGCGGGTGGCGGGGGACACCTTCTGGCCGTCGCCGCACGAGCCGTGGTCGCAGTACCTGACCGGCGTGCGCGGCCAGGATCCCGGGTGGGACCCGCTGGCCTTCGCCGTGGCCGAGGCGCACAAGCGTGATCTTGAGTTCCACGCGTGGTTCAACCCCTACCGGGCCTCGTTGCAGGCCCCGGGCGGTGCGGGCACGGACCTGAACCAGCTGGCCGAGGGGCATCCCCTGCGGGCGCACCCCGAATGGGCCGTGGCCTATCCGGCCAACCCCGTACGCGGCAGGCTTTACTTCAATCCCGGGGTGCCCGAGGCCCGGCGGTTCGTCGAGAACGCGATGCTGGACGTCGTGGAACGCTACGACGTTGACGCGGTCCACTTCGACGATTTCTTCTATCCGTACCCCGCCAAGGGCGAGGACTTCCCAGACGACGCGACCTTCGCCGCCCACGGCGAGGGTTTCGTCGACAAGAACGCGTGGCGGCGTGGCAATGTCGACCTGATGATCAAGGAGATGCACCAGCGCATCCATGAGCTCAAACCCTGGGTCCAGTTCGGGGTCAGCCCGTTCGGGATCTGGCGCAACGCCACCGCGGACCCGCTCGGATCGGCGACGTCGGGCAACCAGTCGTACGCCGCGAACCACGCCGATACCAAACGTTGGGTTGAGGAGGGCTGGCTGGACTACATCGTCCCGCAGCTGTACTGGACCATCGGCTTCGCCAAGGCCGACTACGCGGCGCTGGTGCCGTGGTGGTCGACGGTCATCGAGGGGACCGGGGTGCGTCTCTACATCGGACAGGCCGCCTACCGGACGGGCTCGACCGGGTCGTGGGGCGACGCCGGTGAGCTGTCGGCCCACCTCGCGCTCAACCGGAACCATCCCCAGGTGTCGGGCGACGTCTACTTCAGCGCCAAGGATGTCCGGGCCGACCGGATCGGCGCGATCACCCGGGTGGCCGCGGAGCACTACGCCGCTCCGGCCCTCGTGCCCCAGACCGGGCAGCCGACGGCGGCGACCCGGATGCCACCGACGGTCACGAAGGCCAGGGCCGATCCGGACAGCGGCGCCGTCCGGATCGGCTGGGAGGAGCCGGCCAACCTGCGCTCCGGAGCGGACCAGGTCCGCTCCTACGCCGTCTACCGGTTCGACGGCGACGCGATGCCGGGACGGTGCGGGTTCGCCGACGCGACCCATCTGATCGGTACCACCGGCGAGCGGGACTTCGTCGACAGCACGGCGGCGGCCGGCCACCAGTACACCTACGCCGTGACCGCGGTGGACCGGCGCGGCGGGGAGAGCGACGCCGGCACGCTGTCCACCGCGGGACGCGTCGCGGTCAGCTCGACGTCGACACGGTGATGACGCCGCCCTGGTCGTCAACGAGATCGGCGGCCTGGTCGTCGAACCACAGTCCGTCGCTGCCGAGGTAGCGGAAGCGATGATCGCCCGGTTCCAGGGTGACGGAGACGGTTCTCGTGCCGTCCCTGCGGGCGATGAGTTCGTGGCATCCCGGTGTCCAGCTGTTGAAGGAACCAACGACGCTGACGGCACCGGTGGGGGCGTGGGCCGGGAGACTGAACGTCACCCGGGTCTTTGACCCGAACAGCCGCGAACGCTTGATCATGGTCGAACTCCTCGTGCATCCGTTGTATGGCAGGACGGGGCCGCACCGGTTCGGGGCCACCGTCGTTCCCCTATCGTGCCCATATATGCAGGGCAAGGTGGGAAAAATGAGTACGAAAAAGCATCACAGTGTCGACGGGCGCCGCACCGAGGCCATCCGGCCGGTCCTGCTGGCGGCGAACAGCGACCCCGCCGCGGCCTGCGGGACCGCCCGGGAGGACGCGTCGGTGGCCGCGCGCCGCAGCGGTCCGTCATCATCAACCATCCGCGCCACGGCCGGCCACGGCACCTCCAGGTCCCGCCGGCTGTCCTGGCGAGCGAGCCAGCCGTACAGCGAATCGGGATGGTCCCGGTACGACGGTCGCGGGACGGGCGCCCGCTCGCCGGAGACGGCCAGCACGAGGGCCAGGTAGAGGTTGACGACCCGGTGGTCGGTCATGCCCCAGCCGAAGGCGTGGCGGGTGGTGGCCGTCGCCGGCAGCGGCACGACATCGCCGGACTTCTCATCGGCGAGGAACACCGAGCCACGGGAACCGACGATCTTCGTGGTCTCCGGATGCTCGGTTTTCCTTGGCCCGACCGGCCACAACAGGGACAGGCAGGCGTCGGCGTCGTCGTGCCGGCGAACCACGAGCGTTCCCCCGGCGTCGCGGTACAGGGATGTCCGCAGGCTCGGGTTGCTGATCGTCCTGGCCAGGGACGCGGTCGAGACCGATGACACATCGGCGAACATGGTCCGCAGGAGTTCGATCGCCGGCACGTCGTTCGGATCCGTCGCCTGGAGGGCCGCGGCATACAGCTGGCTGGCCTCGCTGGTGACCGGGATCGAAGCGTGGGTCTGCCGGGTCTGTCCGGCGCTGGGGGTTGACAAGATGCTCATCCTCCGATGCCCGGGTGGGAGGCGGGATCGCCGCTGATGATCACCATATGTGCGGTGGCGATAGCAGAGCGTTCAGCCATTATGCCCGCCCGTGACCACGAGAAACCTCGATATACAGACTATGTGAATTCCGTCAAGTGCGATATGGCTGGGCATGACACAGCGGCCGGTCAGCCGCTGCTGGGCGGTGCGCGCCGAGCCCGCGCAGCGGGCGGGGAAGCCACCAGTTGTACCGGCCGAGCAGGACCATGGTCGCCGGGACGACCAGCATCCGGATCACGGTGGCGTCCAGTGCCACCGCGACGGCCAGACCGAGGCCGATGGCCTTGATCGGGGTGAATCCAGCGGTGAGGAACGCCCCGAACACCACGCACAGCAGCAACGCCGCCGAGGTGACGATCCGTCCGGACCTGGCCACCCCCGCGACCACCGCCGTGCGGGTGTCCGCGCCCGCCGCGCGTTCCTGGAGGATCCGCGACAGCAGGAACATCTCGTAGTCCACCGCGAGACCGAATGCGATCATGGCGACGAGGACCGGAACGGTGAGGTCGGTGGCGTCCAGCCGGGTCGCCCCGAACACCCCGGCATGCCCGTCCTGGAACGCCCACACCACTACGCCGAGGGCCGCGCCGAGCCCGAGCAGGTTGGTGAGCAGCGCCTTGATCGGGATCCAGATCGATCGGGTGAATCCGAACAGCAGCACGAACGTCGCCAGCAGCACGACCAGGGCCGCCACCGGCCCCCGGGTCCGCAGCATGTGCCGGTAGTCGGCCAGCCCGGCCGCGCCACCGGTCACCTGGAACCGGAACGGCGCCGGCAGCGCCCGGATCGCCGCGACCCGCCTGGCGGAGGAGGCGTGGTAGGCCGGGGCCTCCGTGGTGACCGTGAGCCGGGTCCGGTCGGTGGCGATCGCGGTCGCCGTGACGCCGGTCACCCCGGGGAGGCGGGCGACCCGGTCGGAGAACGCCGTGACCGCCGGATCGGTCGCCGGAGCCGCCACCAGGATCCGGTCGGAGGCCGGGGTGAGGGTGTCCGGGAAGTGCGCCCGCAACGCGTCGTGCAGGGTCCGGCTCCGGCTGGACGCCGGCATCGACCTCGGATCGCTCTCGCCCAGCCGGAGATGCGCCACCGGGATCGCCAGCACCGCCAGCACGGTGACACCGGCCAGCACCGTGATCATCGGCCTGCGGGTGGCGAGCGCCGCGACGGTGGCGAACACCGTTCCCCGGGTACCGCCGGCGTCTGGCCGGCTGGGAACCGAGATGCGGTGACCGACCAGCGTCAGCAGCGCCGGGGCCAGGGTCAGGGCTGCCAGCATGTCCACCGCGACCACCGCGGCCCCGGCCAGGCCCATCGAGCGCAGGAACGGATCGGGGAACACGGTCAGCCCGGCGAGGCTGACGGTGACGGTCAG
This sequence comes from Dactylosporangium sp., assembly GCA_013041765.1. Taxonomy (GTDB): domain Bacteria; phylum Actinomycetota; class Actinomycetes; order Mycobacteriales; family Micromonosporaceae; genus JABDRL01. The sequence continues at coordinate 8,300 of JABDRL010000372.1, forward strand.
CCCGGAAAACAGCACTGTCCGCCCGGCGGAGACCCCGGTGGAGTGGACGGCATCCGCGACGTCCAGCCCGCGGGCCCGCTCCTCCCGGAACCGGGACACCAGCAGCAGCGCGTAGTCGACCGCGAGGCCCACCCCCAGCATCGTGGTCACCTGGATCGCGTACACCGACACGTCGGTGACCGTGCTGAACAGGTACAGGATGCCGAAGGCCACCCCGATGGCCACGGCGGCCAGCAGCAACGGCAGTCCCGCCGCGAGGACCCCGCCGAAGACGGCGAGCAGGAGCACGGCGACGACCGGGCCGGAGACCATCTCCGCCCGCTGGACGTCGGCCGCGGCCTGGCCGCCGAACTCGCTGGAGCTGAGGGGCCCCCCGGCCACCGCGACCTCGACGGCGGAACCCTGCTCCAGCCGGTCCAGCCGGTCGGCGACGGCGCGGGCGATCCGCCCGGGCTTCTCCGACTCCAGCGTGATGGTCACCAGGACGGCCCGGTCGGTCGTCGCGGACGGCTGCGGCTCGCTCACGGTCGTGACCCCGGGCGTGGTCCGCAGCTCGGTGAGAACCGGATCGAGCGTGCTCCGCAGGTCGGCAACGGGCTGGCCGGAGACGACGGCGGTGAGGGTCGGCGGCTTGGGGTCCAGCCGCCGCAACTCGGCGGACGCCTGGGCCGATGCACTACCGGGAACCCGGCCGACATCGGTATTCAGCGACGAGAACACCTGGATACCGACCACGAAGCCAGCGACGACCAGCGCGATCCAGGAGAGAACCACACGTTTCGGATGGCGCTGGGGATATCCGACCAGGGCGCGAAGCACGGGGGCCTCCCTGACAGCGGGAATGGGACGGCCCCGATGATGGCCGGGTGGTCGGACCCGGCGGATCGCCGAGCACGGGGATCTTCAGCCTCCTCCGCCGGGGGGAGACACCCCCGGAACGATCAGTCCTGATTCGTAGGCGAACGCCACCGCCTGAACGCGGTCCCGCAGCGCGAGCTTGGCGAGCAGGCTGCTGACATGGGTCTTGACGGTGTGCTCGCTGACCCGCAGCCGCGCCGCGATCTCCGCGTTGGACAGGCCCCGGGCCACCAACCGGAGCGTGTCGGTTTCCCGCGGCGTCAGCCCGGCCAGCCGGTTCGTCTGGACCGGCACGAGCGGACCCCGGCTGACGAGATCGGCGATGAGCCGCCGGGTGACGGCCGGAGCGAGCAGGGAATCTCCCGACGCGACCACCCGGACGGCGTTGACCAGCTCCGGGCGACGCGCGTCCTTGAGCAGAAAACCGCTGGCCCCGGCCCGAAGGGCGCCGTAGACGTACGTATCGTCGTCGAACGTGGTCAGGATCAGCACCCGGGCGTCCGTGCAGGCACAGACCCGCCGGGTGGCCTCGATCCCGTCCAGGCCCGGCATCCGGATGTCCATCAGGACCACGTCCGGCACCAGCGCCACCGTGTCCCGGACCGCGGCGATGCCGTCCGCGGCCTGGCCGACGACCTCGATGTCCGGCTCGGCATCGAGGATCAGACCGAAACCGCTGCGAACCAGGTCCTGGTCGTCGGCGACCAGCACGCGCAGGGGCCGCTCACCCATGGTCGCCCCTCCCCGGGATAGCGGGGTGTGCGCCGGTGGCCAGGGCCGGCAGGGTCGCGGTGACGGCGAACCCGCCACCGGGGAGGGGACCGGCCGAGAAGGTGCCCCCGCAGGCCTCGATCCGCTCCCGCATCCCGGCCAGCCCGTGCCCCGCCCCCGGGGGGCGGTCCGGAACCCGGTCCGCCGGGCCGGGCGGCCCCGCCCGGCCGTTGTCCACCACGTCGATTCGCAGCGCGCCCGGGGTCCAGGTCAGGCAGGTATCCACCGCGGTGGCCCCGGCGTGCTTGACGGTGTTGGTCAGGGCCTCCTGCACGATCCGGTAGGCGGTGGCCGCCACCTGATCGGTGACCGCCTCGGGCTGACCGCAGGCGCGGAAGGCGGAATCCATCGTCGGGGTGCGGACCGCCGCGACGAGCTCGGGGAGCCCGGCCAGCTGCGGCCGTGCCGGATCCCGCTCGCCCGGTGGCTGCCGGAGGACCCCGACGACCTGCCTGATCTGGGC
>JABDRL010000386.1 GCA_013041765.1 Dactylosporangium sp.
GAACGGTCTCGGCCGCCGGTCCCGATCCCGGCCGCGGCCGCCGCGGCCACCCGGGCACCGTTGAGATCGGTGGTGAACGACCGCGCAACCGACCGGGCGACCTCGCTGGCGGTCGGGGCGTCGACACTGCCGAAGACGTCCAGGCTGGCCGAGCCCGCCGTCGAACTGGCGGTGCTGAAGCCGCTGGGCAGCACGAACGCCGCGTCGAGGGCCCCGGATTCCACGAGCCGTCGGGCCTCGTCGGCCGTCTCGACCCGCCGCAGCGTGGCGATGTCGTCCTGGACCAGGGCGTCAAGCGCTCCGGTGCGGAACGTTTCCGCGGCGGGACCCCGGTCGAGGTCGACCACGCCGTACCGGAACGGGCTGGGAACACCCTCCTGGCCGAACACCAGGCTGAGGACGAACGCCAGGGACAGGGGCACGACGACGGCGATGAGGATGGCCGAGCGGTCGCGCAACCGCTGGCGGATGTCCTTCGCCGCGAGCAGGCATGAGGTCGGCACGGTCAGTCCCGCAGACTCTTGCCGGTGAGGTGCAGGAACACGGCCTCCAGATCGGGTTCCTGCACGGCGACCGACCGCACGACGGCCCCGGCATCGGTCGCGGTCCGCAGCAGCCCCGGCAACGCCGTTCGCGCGTCGGGATCCAGCAGTTCCAGACCCTCCGGGGCCACCTCGGCACGCTGGACCGAGGGCAGCGCCCGGAGCGCCTCGGCGGCCCCGGCGAGGTCACCGGACGCGGTGAGCCTGATCCGGTCGCTCTGCCCGACCAGTGCGGTCAGCTCGCGCTGGGTGCCGTGCGCCACGATCGAGCCGGCGTCCATGATGCCGATGCGGTCGCACAGGCGCTGGGCCTCTTCCATGTAGTGGGTGGTGTAGAGCACCGCCATGCCATCTGTGCTCAGGGCCTCGATGCTTTCGAGGATGGCGTTTCTGCTTTGCGGATCGACGCCGACCGTCGGTTCGTCGAGGATGAGCAGCGCCGGTGCGTGCAGCAGCCCGATGCCGATGTTGAGTCGGCGTTGCATGCCGCCGGAGAAGCGTTTGGTCTGCTCCGCACCCCGGTCGCGCAGGCCGATCGTCTCCAGGATTTCCTCGGTCCGTTGCTTGGCCAGGCCCCGGCCGAGTCCGCAGAGCCGGGCGAACAACCGCAGGTTTTCTCTCGCCGTCAGGTCCGGATATATCGCTATTTCCTGCGGTACGAATCCGATCCTGGCCTTGGCCGCGAGCGCTCCCAGAGCCATCGGGATGCCACTGACAAGAATCGTGCCGGCGTCCGGCTGGAGCACTCCGGCGATCATGAGGATCGTGGTGGTCTTGCCCGCGCCATTGGGCCCGAGCAGCCCATAGGTTTCGCCAGGAGCGATGGTGAACGCGACGTCCGAGACCGCCGGACGCTCGCCGTAGTGCTTCCGCAGGCCGTCGCACACCAGCACCGGTTCCGCGATCGGTGGCGGTGCGGCATCGCCGGTGCCGGGCAATTCCATGACGTGCCCCGATGCTCGGTGATCACTCCCGGCGTCAGTGTAGGGCTCCGCGGCCAGCACGATGGAACAACACCGGGTTCCACCGGACCGTCGGACGGGTCGTCCGGTTCAGAGCTTCCGAGCCGTGACGCCGATCGGGCAGGTCAGGCCGTTGGGGCCGACCGAGCAGTAGCCATCGGGATGCTTGGCGTCGGACAGATACTGCTGGTGGTGGTCCTCGGCGTGGTAGAAGGGGCCAGCCTCGGCGATCTCCGTGGTGATCTCCCCGAACCCGGCGGCCCGGACGGTGGGGGCGAACGCGGCCCGCGATGCCTGGGCCGTCCGCAGCGCTGGCTGCCCGACCGCGTAGATGGCCGACCGGTACTGGGTGCCGATGTCGTTGCCCTGACGCATGCCCTGGGTCGGGTCGTGGTGCTCCCAGAAGATGCGCAACAACCGCTCATAGGGAACCCGGTGCGGGTCGAACACGATCTGCACCACCTCGGCGTGGCCGGTCAGCCCGGTACACACCTCCTCGTACGTCGGGTTCGGGGTGCTGCCTCCGGCATAGCCGACGGCCGTCGAGTGGACCCCGTCCACGGTCCAGAACAGCCGCTCCGCACCCCAGAAGCACCCCATGCCGAGCACGGCGACCGCCAGCCCCTCCGGCCACGGTCCCCGCAGGGGGGTGCCGAGAACGGTGTGCCGTTCCGCGACCGGCATCGGGGTGTCGCGTCCGACCAGTGCCTCCCCCGGGCCAGGGATGTCGATCTTGATATTGCGCAGGAACACGGCAGACTCCTTGAGCACCAGGGGTATCCCATTCTGCCTCGGCCGGGCGGCGGTTGCCGCGAGCCGCAAGACCGGGCAACCGGTCACAGTCGTCACAGGAGCGCCCATTAGTCTCAGGGGATGAGCGTTGGCTGTGGTTCTTTCGACGGGATGTGCCGTCGTGTCGGGATCGGGACACCAGACCAGTCGGGTTGCCAACTGTCACGTGTCTCTGTCGCGATCACTCGTTAGACCGCTCGGTTCTCTCCCCTCTGCCGTATTGAGGTCACCATGCTGCAACGGTCTGGCACTTGGGTCGGCGCGACCGCCCGCGATATCGCCCGCGCGGTGCGACGTGGCGACACGTCGGCGACCGCCGTCGTCGCCGACCATCTCGACTCGGTCACCGCCCACGATCGGATTCTCAACGCCTTTCGGCTGGTCCGGCCCGAATCGGTCGCCGAAGCCGAAATCGTCGACGAGCAACCCGAACTGGGCGATCTGGCGCTGGCCGGTGTCCCCATCGCGGTCAAGGAGAACACCGCGGTGACCGGGCTACCGACCTGGAACGGGTCGAACGTGGCGCGGCAGCCGGTGGCGGAGGGGGACCACGAGGTGGTGCGCCGGTTGCGGGGCGCCGGCGCGGTGGTGCTCGGGGTGACCCGCATGTCCGAGCTGGGATCGTTCTGCGTCACCGACGACGTCACCGGGGTGACCCGGAATCCGTGGCGCACCGATCGCACGCCCGGGGGCTCCTCCGGAGGGGCCGCGGCGGCCGTCGCGGCCGGTCTGGTGCCGATCGCCCACGGAACCGACAGCATGGGTTCCATCCGGATTCCCGCGGCCTGCTGCGGCCTGGTCGGGATCAAGCCGGGACGCGGGGTCGTGCCGTCAGAGGTCGAGTCCGACGATCAGTTCGCGATCGGCGAACACGGCATCGTCGCGACGACGGTCGCCGACGCGGCGCTCGGGTTCTTCGTGCTGGCCGGCCGGGAACCGCGCCGGCTGGTGCCCCCCGCCCGCCTGCGGATCGCGTGCACCACCCGCTCGCCGATCCCCGGCGCCAGAGCAGACACGGGCGCCCGCAGGGCGCTGAGTGATGCGGGCCGCGCCCTGGTCGCGATGGGGCACGACGCCGTCTCCGCCAACCCGGCCTTTCCGGCGTCCATCCAGGTGCGCGGCCTTGCGACCTGGTTCGCCGCGGCGTACGTCGGGGCGGAGAACACCCACATCGACCAGCGTGAACTCCAGCCGCGCTCGCGCCGGCAGGTTCGGCTCGGGCGGCTGGCCATGGACCGGGGTCTGGTGCGTGAGGTGGACCGGGCGGCGTGGCGGGAGCAGTGCCACGAGTGGTTTGCCGACCACCGGTTTGATGTCCTGATCACGCCGGCCCTCGCGACGGCCCCGCCCCTGGCGACCGACTGGGCGGCCCGCTCCTGGACGGCCAATGTCGCGGCCTGCCTGCGATATGCCCCGTACAGCGCGCCCTGGAACCTCGCGGGTTTTCCCGCCGTTGTGGTGCCGGTCGGCGTCCGCTCCGACGGGCTGCCGGCGGCGGTGCAGCTGGTCGGTCCCCCCGGAGCGGAGCTGACGCTGCTGGCGCTCGCGGGCCAGGTGGAGCAGTTGGCGCCGTGGCGGCGGCACGCCCCCGGCTGGCCGCGCCCGGCCAGCCGCCGCTTCCCGTAGAACCCGGACGCCGGCATCGACTGTGGCACCGTTGCCGGCTTCGATCATTCCATGGAGTGATGTACCAAGGCGCCATCGCGGCCGTAGAGTAATCGCTACGGATTTCCTGGAGCCGGTGCTGGAGTGAAACCGAGGGGGCTTTCACCCTCGCCTGGTGTTTTGCCGACTCTCCTGTTCGTTGATTCTGCGGACGCTCTCGATGCGCTGGAGTTGTCATGTCTGACGGGATAACTGCTTTTCTGCATGAGCGAATTGATTCAGCCAAATATGTTGAAGAGATCCACAGCGTCTTTCACAACATGTCGACCAGCCCGCAGTACTACGACGACATCCGGCGTGCGATCGACTATCTGGTCGACGGGAGGCTGTCAACTATTGAGGGCTCTCCGAGTGAGTGGTTCAATCTGGCCATCCAGTCCAGGATGGTGAACAACATCGCCGGAGGATTCAGCATTATCCAGGAGGCGGTCAGGCGCTATCCGGAGGACGTCGACCTGCTCTGCGAACTGTTTCAGTTCCGGTACAATCACGGTGATCAGGCCTTGGCCGCCGAGGTGTGGGAACGGCTGAACGAACTCGGCAAGGCGAAGACGGGGCCATCCTGGCGGTTCTGGGTATACGGGGCCACCTACCTGGCGCGCTATCTTCATGATCGAGAGGGCGCGTTGGCGCTGCTGGAAGAGGGGCTCTCCTGGGTTCGGCTGGCGGACTTGAACAACGTCTTCAGCCACTACCGGATCGTTCTCATCGACGGTGCCGACCTGCGAGCCGCCGGGAACAGAGCACAAGTCGCCGAGCTGCACACCCGGTATGTCGACCTTATCCAGCAGCGGTACAAGGACGGTCTCGAACTCGGAATCGAGTGCGGCTACGTGCTCGCGGTGGACCTGGCCAAGCTGCTGCGTGAGCGGTCGGCGGGCATGGATCCGGAGAGTGCGAGCGAATGTCTGGATGTGGCGTTGCGGTACCTCGACGTGGCCGAGCGGACCTATACCCACAATGGGAACCATCCAATTTGGAACATCTATATCGAGAAGGCCATCACGCTGATGGCCCGGCGGCGGTACGCCGACGCGCTCCAGGTGTTTCGGAGCCTTCCGCCCCACAAACTCGATGGTCGTCTGGAAACGATGGCGCGATATGCGGCGAATACCACCGGGCAGACGTTTGCGGCGTCGGGAGAGAGCGAAGACTCTTCGGAATCTGGTCGCGTCGATCGGATTGACGCGCGGGTGAAACAGATCGACGCGCGGGTCGAGCAGCTCGAAGGCGCTGTCATGCAGCTCATCGGTTCGCTCAGCGGCCAGAACGTCAAGTGAACAGGAGCGGGACGTGAGTATGCGACGTCTTCCCATCTGGGACCACCGGATCGAGCCAGCAGACCCACGGTCCGGCCGGTTCCAGGACAGCCTGGATCGACGTCAGCTGGCGGAAATCCTGGCGTCGAGACTGCTCCGGGACCGGCCAGCGGTCGTTGGCCTGTACGGGAGTTGGGGCGCGGGAAAGTCGTTCGTGCTGGACCTGACGATCGATGCGCTGTTCGGCGCGCAGGGCGAGGTGCGTCCGCTGGTGTGCTCGTTCCAGCCGTGGCGATACGAGCCTGACACCTCGCTTGCTCCAGGACTTGTCCACGCGATAGAAACGCTGCCGGCCCAGTTCCCGCACCTGAATCCCGAGTACCGGGATGATGCCCGAACGAAACTGATCGAGCTGGGGAAGAACCTTCGCGGACATATCCGTTCGGCCGTCGGCAGGATTTCCGGCATGGCCGGCCCCGTGCTCGCCTCCCAGGGCATCGCCGGGGTAGCGGCCGCTGCCGGGCTCCACCTCGTGGGGCAGAGTCCAGAATCGCCAGATGTCGATATGAGGGAGCAGACTCCCGAAGAGATCCGCAAGCAGATGTCGGCGCTCATCGGGGAGCTGTGCGAGAGCGCCGCGAAGGTCGAGGGCCGGTCCGCCAGCGACTACCGAGTGGTGGTCGTCATCGACGACCTGGATCGTTGCGGCCCGGACCTGCTGGTCGACACGCTGAACTGGCTCAAGATTCATTTGACGGTTCCCGGGTGCTCCTACCTGCTCGCCCTCGATCATGGAGCTGCCGCGCGGGCCATCGTCGGCCGCTACCGGGACTATCTCGGGGCGTACCCCGAGATCGCCTATGGCTACCGATACCTGGAAAAGATCGTGGACTATGAAGTGGAACTGAGCGCGTCGCCGCTGGTCGAGGCGATGGCGGTTAAGACGGTCGCTGGCGCCGGCAGCGTCCAGGAACTGGTGGAGCGGTGCCTCGGCCGCCAGGGCGTGCGCTCCGCCGAGATCAAGGGTCTCATCGCCTTGCCAACACTCCAGTCCCCACGCACGATGCTGAAGGTCGTGCATCGCTTCGGGGTGGCCCTGGAATATGTCAGCATCAGGGAGCAGCAGAAGACCGACAAGCAGCATCATGGTGAGGAGCAGCTTCCGGGTGACTACCCGTTCTGGCTGCTGCTCTTCTCCGCGATGTACTACCGGCTCTCGCCGACCGACATCGAGCTGTTCTGCGTCGATCGTGGACCGCTGGCTTCCCGGGACAACCCGACGCTGGCCAGCGGCCTGCAAGTCGAGCAGGACAACCAGGCCATCCGCGAGTTCTGGCAGTTCCTGTGGTCGCTGGCACCGAACGGGGAGGCACCGCAGCAGATGCTGCCCAGCAGGGAGGCCCGACGACAGCTGTATGCGGCCGTTCGGCGAGGCTGAGGCCGTCTCGCCTGGAGCCGAAACGGCGAATCATCCGGTTGCCGGCCGGGGCTCACCCGTCCAGGGAGGCCTGAAGGGCCGCGTCCTTGGCCGCGACCGACGCCGCCAGGTCCCGCTGGAAGGCCACCATCCGCTCGCGGAGGCCCCGGTCGGAGGCCGCCAGCAGGCGCACGGCCAGGAGCCCGGCGTTGCGGGCGCCGCCGATCGCCACCGTCGCGACCGGCACGCCCGCCGGCATCTGGACGATGGACAGCAGGGAATCCATCCCGTCGAGGCACTTGAGGGCGATCGGCACCCCGATGACCGGCAGGGGCGTCACGGCCGCCAGAACGCCGGCCAGGTGGGCCGCGCCACCGGCCCCGGCGATGAGCACCTTCAGCCCCCGGTCGGCCGCGGTGCGGGAGTACTCCAGGGCCGTGTCCGGGGTGCGGTGGGCGGACAGGACCCGGACCTCGCAGGGAAGGTCGAACTCGCCGAGAGCCGTCGCCGCGGCCCGCATCGTCGGCCAGTCCGAGTCACTGCCCATCACCACGCCGATCTGCGGCTTCGTCATCTCGTCTCCCCTGTAGCCAGCCCGCGGCCCAGCCGGCCCGGGACCGAACATCGTCAGCGTCCTCACCGAGGACGGTAACGTGTCCGATTCTGTTGCCCGGGGACGGGCGCTCCCCGTAGAGGTGCACCCGCACGCCGGGATCGTGGGCGTACAGGTGATGCAGCCGCTCGTCGAGCCCCTTCTCGTCGGCGGCCCCCGCCAGCACGGCCACGGTCGCGATCGCCGGGGCGGTCAGTCGCGTCTGACCGAGCGGGTAGTCCAGCACCGCGCGCAGGTACTGCTCGAGATGCGGGGTCCTGGCGCCCTCCCAGGTCCAGTGCCCCGCGTCGTGCCCTCGCAGGGACAGCTCGCTGGCCTCCAACCCGCCCGGGGTCTCCACAAACTCGACGAGTAGCAGCCCGACGACGCCCAGCCGAACGGCGAAGTCGAGCGCCTGCCGCTGCGCCTCGACCGCCCGCTCGGCGTCCAGTTGCCGGGCCGGAGCGAGTACCTCAACCGGGTGACCATCCCGCCATGTGGTTTCGACCAGGGGGTACGCGGCGACCTGACCGAACGGGGAGCGCGCGACGAGGGCGACGACGCGGCGTTGCGGGACGGGTCCGCCCCGGGGCAGTGCCCACGCCCGGCAGGTCGCGGTGAGGTCCTGGGTGCGCAGCAGCGCCTCGGCGCTCGGGGCGACGGTGGCGCCGCTGGACCGGAGCGCCGCCAGATGGTCCGGGGACACCCGCTCGTCAACGACCACCAGCACGTCGCAGTCAGCTGCGAACCGGCGCAGGGCCGCGAGATCGGTGACGTCGCCCAGCCGGACATGCGGGGTGGCGAGCGCGACGCCGTCGCCGGGGGAGGCCAGCACGCGCAGCGACTGGCCCAGGGTGATCGCGGCCTGGTGGGTCATTCTGGCGACAGGCCCACCGCCGACCATGCCGACCACAGGCAACTCACTCCGTGCGTGCATCGCGGCTGAGCGTACTCGTCGGATGGCTCCAGCGATTTCTCTGGGTTTGCTCAAGTCACCCAGTTCGCATTGGCTGCGCCGGTGGACCGTCGATAGGTCCAGCAGGACTGCACACCGAGCGTTGCGGGGTGATGTTATCCAGTGAAGACGATTACCGCGAAGCTTGTCGTTCCCCTGGTCTTCACGGCCGTCGGTGCGCTCGCGGTCGGCTGGGCCGCCCTCGCCGGTGCCAGTGCAGCCGTCATCGTCACCGTGCTGGCCGTCGGCCTGGCCGCTCCGGCGGTCGTGGGGTTCATGACCGCCAGATCCGTGGTCACGGCGGTCCGGTCGATGGCGTATGTGCTCGATGGCCTCGCCAAGGGCGATCTCACCAGGCAGGCCGCTGCCGTCCCGGGGGCGGGACCGGACGCGGCGGCGGGCGATGAACTCGGCCGGATGGCGATCCAGCTCAACCAGGGCCTCGCCCGGCTGCGGCAGGTCCTCGGCCAGACGGCCAGCGAGACGGCCCGGCTCGGGGCGATGGCCGGCCAGCTGTCCGCCACCCACGGTCGGATCGCGGACACCGCGGGGCTCGTCAGCGGCCGAACCGACGCCCTGGCCCAGATCGCTCAGCAGGTGTCAAGCAGCGTCCAGACCGCATCGGCCGGCAGCTCGGACATGACAAACTCGATTCAGGATATTTCCGGCAACGCCACCGAGGCGTCAACGATCGCCGACGCCGCGTTCGACGCCGCGATGTCGACCCGCGGCGTCGCCCACCAGCTCAGCGAGTCCAGCACCCAGATCAGCAGCGTCGTCAACCTGATCGCCAGCATCGTCGAGCAGACCAACCTCCTCGGCATCAACGCGTCCATCGAGGCCGCCCACGCCGGTGCGGCCGGCAGGGGCTTCGCCGTCGTCGCTGGCGAGGTCAAGGACCTGGCCCAGGCGACCGCCAGCGCGACCGGCGACGTCTCGGCCTGGATCTCAGCGGTGCAGGCCGAGACATCCAAGGTCGTTGAGTCGATCCAGCACATCGCCAGTGTCTTGGAGAAGGTCTGCGGGTTCTCGACAACGATCGCGTTCGCGGTCGAGAACCAGACGGCCACCACCTTCGAGATTTGCCTGGGGCTGGGGGAGGCCACGGTCGGTGCCCAGGACATCGCGCAGGGCATGACCGAGATGGCCACCGTCGCCGCACAGGCCAGCACCGACGCCCTGGCCTCCCAGCAGGCGACCGATCAGGTGGCGCAGATGTCAACCCAGCTGATGCGGTCCCTGGGAGGCTTCCGATTCTGAGCGGTCGTGCGGAGGGGACTGATCGGGCCGGTCCGGTGGCCCGGTCCCACTGCGGGCCCCGCGCAGCACGAGCGTGGCCCGCTCCGGCGAGAGCGGCTGGTAGAAGTGGAAGCCCTGAGCCGCCGCGCATCCCAGCGAGTGCAGTGCGTCGCGCTGGGCGCCGGTTTCCACGCCCTCGGCGACCACCCGGAGCCCGAGCTGGCGAGCAAGATCAACAGTGGTTCGGACGATCGCGGCGGCTTCGGCCGATTCCACCATCTGGGCGACGAAGACCTTATCGATCTTGACTTCGTCGACGGGAACCCTGGTCAGGAAGGTCAAGGAGGACGACCCAGAGCCGAAGTCATCGACGGCGATCCGCACCCCGATGGCCCGCAACGACGCCAGGACCTCCCGAACAACGGCCAGTTCCGTCAGGACGACGCTCTCGGTGATCTCCAAGGTCAGACGATCGGGCGCGACACCGTGAACCTCAAGGAGTTTCGGCAGATCATCGGCGAGGGCCCGATCCAGCAGGCTGCGCGCGGAGATGTTCACCGCGATGGGGCTGTCGATGCCGGCCGCTCCCCACTCCGCGGCGATCGTCAGCGCCCGATCGAGCACGTATCGGGTGAACGCTCCGATCAGCTCGCTGTGCTCCACGGCGTCCAGGAACTCCGCCGGCCACAGCCGGCCTCGCCGGGGATGATCCCAGCGGATGAGCACCTCGGCGCCGACCGGGCGTCCCGTGTCCAGGGCCACGGCAGGCTGAAGCACCAGGACGAACTGATCGTGGACCGCGAGGGCGGTCCGCACCTCGGCGAGCAGGGCCAGCCGGTCGGTGCTCGTCTCGTCCCGGAACGGCTCGTACCACGCGACCGTGGTCGCCCCCCGCTTGGCCTGGTACATGGCGATGTCGGCCCGGCGTAGCAGCTCGGTCATGTCGACCTCGCCCGCGGCGGCCACCACCACCCCGACGGACGCCTCCACCGACAGCACGACCCCGCAGACCTCCGTCGGCATGGCGACCTGCGCGGCCAGCTGCCGCGCCCGCTCGATGGCCGCGGCCAGCATGCCGTCCTCCTCCCCGGTCAGGAGTACGGCGAACTCGTCCCCGCCGGGCCTGGCGAGCAGCTCCTGGGAGTTCACCATCGCCGTGAGGCGCAGCGCGATCGCGTGCAGCAGCCCGTCCCCCGCCGCGTGGCCCAGGGCGTTGTTGACGTCCTTGAAACGATCGATGTCGAGCAGGAGCAGTGCCGCCCAGGCCTGGCCGGGGGCCTGCCGCAACATGACCCCACCCCGTGCCAGCAGCGCCGCCCGGTTCACCACCCCGGTCACCGGATCGTGCAGCGCCTCGTACGTGCTGCGCTCGGCGATCGTCCGGAGCCGGCGGTGGGTCGCCGCGTCGTGCATCGCCGCGGCGAGCGCGTCGCCGTAGGCCGCCAGCATGTGCCGGTCCCTGCGGCTGAAGCGGACCGGACGCCCCAGGCGCAGGCGGATCTCACCGATCTGGATACCCCCGACCACCAGCGGACGTGGCTCGACCGGGAGATTCCGCCGCCAGCCGATTTCCGCAGCCTGGCCCGGGGGCACCTCGACGACCGCGCCGTTGCGTTCCCCGGCGTACCTGCGGTGCTGGCCCTGGTCCTGGCCGTGGACCAGGACCTCGGCCGCGATCGCGGGAAAGAGGCGGAGAGCGCCCTGGACCCCGGCGACCGCGGTGTTGCGCTCGTCGAGCTGGTTGAGTTCCGCGGTGACATCGGCAAACAGCCGCCAGGTCCACCGCTCGTCGTCTCCGCGCAACCGGTAGCCGTAGGCCTGGTGCAGTAGCCAGGCCACCGGCGGGAGCAGCAGCACCAGCCAGCGGTGCCCAGTGTCCTCGACCGTCACGACCAGCAGGCCGATGGCGATGTTGCCGAGCAGCATGGGCAGCTTGCTGGCGACCAGCCGGGTGAACAGGGTCCTGGTGCCCGGCCCCGGGGTCTCGACGATCTGGTGCACCGTCAGTCCCAGCGTCACCAGCGCGTACCCCAGCGCACCCACGGCCAGGGCCAGGGCGACGCCGACGGTCAGCGGGCTGTCGTAGGTCGCCGCCAGCCCCCGGGTCATCACCGTCGCCACGGCCGCCGCGACCGTGAGGATCGCGGTCGACCGAAAGATCCTGGCCACCGTCCGACGCTGGTCGAACAGGCCGATGAGGGTGTGCGCGCCGCCCGCCCCGACCAGGACGGCGGCGGGGATCCACCCCGCGGGAAGGAACGAGCAGACTACGACGAACGCGGCCTCGCTCCAGGTCAGCTCGACGCATGTGGTCTCGATCCGTACCCGCAGCCGGCCGAGTTCCGCGAGTCCGATCGCCAGGCAACCGATCGCCAGCCAGAGCGGATCGGGAGAATGCCCGGAGTCGAGCCAGCGCCCCGGGACCGCGCCTGTGCCGATCATCATGCCGATGCAGGTCACGACGAGGGCGACGCCGACCAGGGCGGACGGTCTCCGGATCAGCATGACGGGCAGCCTCGCCCACCAACCCGGAGCGGGGCTGCACCGATGGCTGCCGCCACGGTTGGCACCTCCTTGGAAGCCCGCACGGGAGGACAATGCCTTCGCGAAGGCTAGAGCAACCAGCCGCAGGACAACAGGGGTACACGAGCCATGGGGACCGCCAACCGGGCGCCGCTGTCGCGTGGATCCGCTGGTGGCGCGGATGGCGCGCTCTGATCAGACCCGGGCGCACTCCCGGATACCCGCGAAAAGATCGCTTTCCGGCAGCGTCGTCTGGACCAAGGACCGGGCGAGGGCGTAGTCCTCCGTCGGCCACACGGCCCGCTCCAGCTCGCGGGGCACCGCGAACCAGTGGCCGGTGGGATCCACCTGCGTCGCGTGGGCTCGCAGGGCGGCGTCCCTGGCCGGGAAATAGTCATCACAGGCGACCCGGGTGGTGATCTCGTGGGACGCTCGTTCGGTGCCCTGGAACGCCGCCAGCCACGCGTCATAGGGCGAGGTGAGGCCCGCGGCGAGCACGGCGTCGTGCAGCGCGCGGATACGCGCCGGGGAAAGCGTCATGTGGTAATAGAGTTTCAGCGGCTGCCATGGCTCGCCGGTGCCGACGTACCGGTCGGGATCCCCGGCGGCGTCAAAGGCCTCGACGCTGACCCGGTGGCACATCACATGATCTGGATGGGGATACCCACCCCGCTCGTCATAGGTCAGCAGCACGTGCGGGCGTAGCCGCCGGACCAGCCGGACCAGCGGCGTCGCCGCCTCCGCCAACGGCAACCCGGCGAAACACCCCTCGGGCAGCGGCGGCACCGGATCGCCCTCTGGCAGACCGGAGTCGACGAACCCCAGCCATTCCTGGCGCACTCCGAGAATCTGCCTGGCCCGGGTCATCTCGGCCTGCCGGATGGCGGGGAGATCCGCGGCCGTCTCCGGCCGGTCCAGCCGCGGGTTGAGCACCCTGCCGCGTTCGCCCCCGGTGCAGGTCACGACGACGACGTCGACGCCCTCCGCCAGGTACTTCACCATGGTCGCCGCGCCCTTGCTCGACTCGTCGTCCGGATGCGCGTGCACCGCCATCAGCCGCAGTTGCTTGCCCACGTTCACTCCTTCGCCAATCGTGCCGCCCGGGCCGTACGGTGCCCGCTTCTCTGCAACAGCGCGGCCGGTCCGATCGTTACCTGAGGTCTTGTCAACAGACTGATCGTTAGCGGTCCGATCGTTTCCAGCACTGGTAGGTTGGTATGTCCGACCATCGGTAACCCTCGGAGGAAATGCAGTGTCGACCGACCGCTCGGCGTCCCTGACCTGGCTGTCCCAGGAGGCATACGACCGGCTTCAGACGGAGCTGGACGAGCTTATCGCCAACCGTCCGGTGATCGCCGCTGAGATCAATGCGCGCCGGGAGGAAGGCGATCTTCGCGAGAACGGTGGCTACCACGCCGCGAGAGAGGAGCAGAGCAAGGCGGAAGGCCGCGTCCTCTACCTCAAGGAACTGCTCCGTACGGCCAGGGTCGGCGAAGCCCCGCAGACCGGGCTGGTCGCTCCGGGCACGGTCGTCACCATCCAGTTCGACGATGACCCCGACGACACCGAGACGTTTCTGCTCGGCGCCCGGGAGATTTCCGCGACGACCGAGCTGACCGTCTACAGCCCGGAATCCGCGCTGGGGAAGGCCATTATCGGAACCCGGTCCGGCGATACCGTCAGCTACACCGCACCCAGCGGCGCGGAGATCAAGGTGCAGGTGCTGGAGTTCACCGCCTTCGGCGGCTAGCGCATGCGACCGAGAACTCCCCGGATCCGCTGGACGTTCTGGCGCCGCTGCTCATAGCTGGCCCCAAGCCCGATGAGCAGGACGCCCGCCGCCGTGAAGAGCCCGAGCAGGACCGGCCACGGCAGGAAACGACCGAGCAGGACCAGCTCGTGCAGCGTCGCGATGGCGGTGACGATAGCGCCGATGACCACGGGCGCCTTCTGCCGGAACCAGGACCCGATGGCGACGGTCAGCACCGCTACCGCGATCAACAGTACCCGGCGGGCGCTCGAAGCGTCCGTGCTCAGCACGATGAACAGCGTCGGAGCGAATCCGGCGACCAGCGCCGGGCCGTAGGCGATCGCACTGCCGGTGTCGGGCCTCCGGCGCAGGTCGACGAGGCCGACGAGGAGTGCCAGCGCGGCGAACGGGAGGGTGTACGCCTCCGGCAGCACCGTGTCGACGGAAACGAGGAGCAGCCACACCGCGACCAGTTCCGCGAACGCCGCCCCGAGAATGAGAACCATCCGCGGCGAGGCGCCGCGCTGCGGGCGGGCCGCGGCCAGCCCAAGAACCGCGCCGAGCGCGAAGCAGACCGCCGCCGCGTCGGCCGCCGATCCGATCGTCAGGGTGACCGAGCTGATGGCGCCGAGAAATCCCACCGCTTCGATCATGGTGATTTCGCGGTCGATCGAGGGGGTGGACCGGTACTTCGGGAGTAGACCGGCGAAGCCCAGCAGGACGGCGGAGACCATGAGGACCGGGTACGCGCAGCGAGCGGTGTCGAGGTCGAGTGCGAACCCGGCCGCGAGCGCCAGCAGGACGGCAGATCCCGCGGCGACCTGCCATGCCACCAGCCTGGCGAGGGGCGTTCTGCCGCCCAGCGCCCCGATCAGCCCGACCACGATCGAGGCGGCCAAGGTGACGATCGTCTGCGTCGGGGTGGCCAGGCTGCCGGATACCCCGGCCCCGGCGGCCAGGAACGCGATGGCGACGGCCAGCCGGCGTCCGAACAGCAGGGACGGCGACCGCATCGGGGCCGGGGGCGGGGGCGTCAGGGCAACGCCCAGACCGGCCAGGGTCGCGACGACCAGAGCCGCGGCCGGCTGAGCCGGGTACGCGGCGTCGAACGCCCCCGGCGTGATCAGAAGCGTGACCGCGGCTCCCGGAATGATGACGGAGATCGCGCGGTTGGCGACGATCGTCGGCCGCCCGCCCAGGCCGATGGCGACCAGCGTTGCCGCAACGGCGAGGACGAACGCGGCGAGCACCTCCGAAGCGCTGCTGGTCCACGTGTCGAACCAGCCGAGCCCCGCCCCGGTCCGCACCGTGCCTTCCCACGGGGCGGCGATCCAGCGGTACGGGCCGAGCAGGGCCGCGACAACTGCCGGGGTGATGGTGATGATCGCAATGGCGGCGGGAACGCCCGCGGCGATGGCGACCCCGAAACCGAACCCTCCGGATGTGACCGGCTGCCGCCCCTCGGGCGCCGGGCCACGCTCCCCCCGCGGCCGGCCGTGCTGGCCGCCGGGCAGGAACGGGGCTCGTGGCGAATCGTCGCCGGAACCGTCGCCGCCCCCCGCCCGGAGAAGCTCGGCCAGCACCCCCAGCAGGGCGGCGCCGGCCGCGTACACCGAGGTCGGCAGGGGCGTCGGGATGGAGATGATGATGATCATCAAGCCGGCCGCCGCGACCCCGCCGGTGACGAAGGGCAGGTAGGCCCGGTGCCGCTGGCACGCCAGCCCGGCGAGGACCAGCCCGACCGTCGTCGTCGCCAGGGCCGCGGTCGCCACGACCGTCGGAGAGCGGTGTGCTGCGGCGAGCATCGCGGCGATGGCTCCGGGCAGGAGCAGGAGTGCCGTTGCCATCCCGAACCCGCCGGCGACGGGCAGATGGGCCGTGGCCTGGCGGTCCCGATCCCGGCGGAGGCGGCCGACGGTCATCCCGAGACCCGCGATGAGCATTCCGGAGATGGCCAGGCTGAGCAGCGTGCCCGCGGTCGCCCCGGGGCGGGCGAGGCTGGCCACGATGGTCTCGACCCCCAGCCCACCGGCGACGGCCAACCGCACATAGGCCGCCCGGCGGGAGCCGGCAAAGACCGCGGCTATGCCCAGCCCCGTCGCGGTGGCACAGCCGATGAGCAGGGGAGAGGTCCAGCCGAGGGCGAACCCGACCGGCGCGCTGGCCGCGCCGAGTGCGAGCGCGCTCGCCGCGGCGGCGTCGTTGAAGTGTCGAGGCAGCGCCACCGCCCCGGCGGCGGCCAGCAGGAGCAGCGTCAGCGGTATCTGGGCGCCGAAGTCGAGGTACTCGCTGGCCGTCTGCTGCCAGACCCGGCCCGTCGGGGCCTTCCACAGCGGCATCGCGGCCCGGAGCACGCCGATGGTACCGGCGATGGCGAAGACGCTGGCGAATGCCGCGACGGAGAACCCGACCAGCGAACCACCGGCCACCGGCCCCCGGCGCCAGGGCTCCGGGAGGATCTGGATGGCGACCGCGATGACCAGTACCAGCACGGCGATGCTGAGCAGCTCGACACCGGGGGCCAACAACGCGGAGGCCCGCAGGACGGCGCCGATCGTCGCCACGGTGAGGGCCGCCGTTGCCACATCGGTCCCGCCAAACTCCGAGCTGGAAGTCTGCCGCTCGTCGATGATCGGTGACAGCCACAGCAGGGCGACGGCGGACGCCATGAGGAACCCGACGAGCATGTCGAGCGCTCCGGCCCCGGGCAGGACGAAGGCCGCGGTGACGACGGCGAGGGTCGCGATGCTCGCCCCGACGAGCAGCGGTGGGCTCTGCTCCCGCCGGGAGAACTGCGCGAGGGCCGCGGCGCCGATCGAGGCCGCCAGCGCCAGGAAACTCGCGACCAGCACCATCGGGATGCGATCCGTTGACGGCCCCGGAAGGACGGTGGCGGCGCCGGCGGCCGCGGCGCCGGGCAGTGCCAGCAGCGCCCCGGCCCCGGCGACGTCGGAGACCCGCCGGACCACCCGTTCGGTGTCCGGATCGTCGCGGGCAACGCGTGGGCTGAACGCGATCGAGGCCCCCGCGATGACGATCGCGGTGAGTATCAGCGTCGTCGCGGATGGCCTGGAGAGGCTGGTGGCCGCGGCGTAGCAGGCGAACACGATCGAACTGGCCAGGCAGATCCAGGCCGTGCGGGCGCGGGCGATGTTGAGTGCCACCACCATGATCGCGACTGCGGCAGCCACCGCCACCGCTGGCGTGACGATCCAGGAAAGGGAGAGCGCGGCCGGGGTCGAGAGCAGGGTCAGCGTCGCACCGATCACCACCCCGTCCGGGCGGGCCTCGGTCGGCAAGATGATCGCGGCGGCGGCGGTCAGCATGACGCCGGCCGTCACGAGCTGCCAGGATCCGCTTCCCGCCAGAGCCGCGACCCGGTCGGGATAGCTGTCGAGGCCGGCGTTCCAGACCGGGGTGATGGCACGCAGGGGCGCCGTGATCGCTGGGATGGCCGCGATCAGTTGCAGGAGGGCGGTGCCCGCCGCCGCGACCGCTCCGGCCACCATCGGCCCCCGCCGGGCGTAGGCGGGCAGGGCGGGGACGATCAGCGCGACGAGCAGCACCCCGCTGGCCGCGAACAGCAGCGTGTGACCAGGCATGGCGATGGTACCCAGCCGGGTGGCGGCCAGGACGATCGCGATGGTGGCGAGCCCGCCCGCGACGGCTGGCACGGGCTCGCGCCGCCAGACGATGCCGCCAGCGACGCCGAGGGCCGCGATCAGAACGAGGACACCGGCCGCGACCAGGGCCGCCTCCGGGGAGTCCGCCGGCAGCAGGGCGACGGAGGCGCTGACCATGCCGGCGGCGTAGGCGATGGCGAACAGCAGCCAGGCGAAGTCCCGGAGAACGAGAGCTGGCACACCGCCGCCGGCGGCCCGTGCCGGCGTGGGGATCCGCAGCCAGCTGGCGCCGAAGCCCAGATCGATCGCCGCGACACCGGCGAGAGCCAGCGCCCAGCCCGTCGGGCCCTCGATCAGGGGGTATCCGAGCAGCGGGATGACCGGCTGGAGGACCAGCAGGGCGGCGAACCGGGGAGCGACGAGGTGGCTGGTCGCGTGGTACCCGGCCGACACCGCGGCGGTGATGAGGCAGACCAGCCCGAAGAAGGCCGGGGTCGGCACCGCCGTGCCGCCGAACAACCGCAGGCTCCAGGCGACGTACCCGTCGAGGAGCACCAGCAGCAGGGCGACCGCGGCAATGGTCTCCGCGGTGGCCCGAAGGTTGCGGCGGGCGAGCTGGATCGGCAGGGCGAGGGCGACCGCGGTGATGAGGGCGAGGAACGTGATGCGACCGACCGCGCCGATGGAGGAGAAGGCGATGACCGTCAGGACGACGGCGGCCCCGGCGAGCAGCAGCCCTCCCAGGATGAGCAGGACCGTTTGCATGCTGCCTGGACTGGTCTCCGCGCTGTCGATCCGCAGCTCTGCCGTCGTGATGACCGGGGGGCGCCGGGAGCCGGCCCGGGCC
>JABDRL010000390.1 GCA_013041765.1 Dactylosporangium sp.
CTCTCGATCCGGTCGTCCCGGACTCGCCCAATCATGATCTTGGAGTAGTCCTGGCACACCCTGGCCGCGAAGGTCACCTGGTAGGCGGTCGCCGCCGAGGTCGCCTGGGCCGGAGGATCCTCGGCCCGGGCCGGACGTGCGGCACCGCGCTCCACCATGAGGCCGGCGGCCACGGCCAGGGCCAGGGCCAGGGCCACCTTCCACAGCAGCAGCCGCGTTCCGCTCGCCATCGGGAGACTCCGCCCATCCTTCTTGACGGTTCAAGCCATAACAGTTCGAGTATGGCCGACAAAGGCCACGTAAAGGGCCAAACCGGTATTGACATCACGGAAAGCCGAACTGGTGGCACGAACACGTCCCGCGGGCGTCGGCTACCGTTGCGCACCGTGGCCACCGTTACCCACTCGCTGCGGCTGATTCTCGCCTCGGCCAGCCCTGCGAGGCTCAAGACCCTGCGCGCGGCCGGCCTCGATGCCGAGGTCATCGTCAGCGGTATCGACGAGTCGACCATCACGGATCGCGACCCCGAACTACTGAGCGGAACGCTGGCTCGGCTCAAGGCCGAGGCCGTTGCCTCGACCCTGGCCGACGGCCGATCCGACGCGCTCGTGCTCGGCTGCGACTCGGTCCTGGCGTTCAACGGCGGCGCCCTGGGCAAGCCGGCGGACGCCGCAGAGGCCGTCGAACGGTGGCGGGCGCTGCGCGGGGCCAGTGGCGTCCTCTACACCGGCCACTGCCTGATCTCGATGGCGACCGGGCAGCGCACCACGAAGGTGGCGGCCACCACCGTCCACTTCGCCGATGTCACGGATCGGGAGATCACGGCCTACGTGGCGACCGGCGAGCCCCTGGGCGTCGCCGGCGCGTTCACCATCGACGGGTTGGGCGGCCCGTTCGTCGAACGAATCGACGGCGATCCCGGAACCGTGATCGGCCTGTCGCTGCCGCTGTTGCGCAGGCTGATGCGCTCACACGGTGTCCAGCTCACCGATCTCTGGGCACCCGGGGCAGAGCGTTCCCGCGGGCTGGACGGCCCTCCGGCCACGGGCCAGGGGCACGACGGCCGCGGCTGAAACGGCCAGGAAGAGCGGCACCAGCAGGAACGCCGTGTGCGGGCCGACGAGGTCCGCCACGGACCCCAGGGCGAACGGAGCGAGACCGAAGGCCGCACCAAAGGCGTAGGAGGTCTTGGCGGTCGCAAGGTCTGGCTGCCCGTTCGAGTGCTCGATCGCCAGGGCTATCCCGAAGGGGAAGTGGACCGCGTTGCCGAGGCCACACAGCCCCAGCCCGACGATCGCCACCCAGGCGACGCCGGCCAGCCAGAAGACGGCGAATCCCGCGGCGCTGAGCACCAGCCCGCCCAGCATGACCCCCGCGGAGGGCACTCTCAAGGCCACCTGGCTGGCGACCAGCCGCCCGACGAACATCCCGGCGATGATCGCCGAAACGCAGGCGGTCGCGGCCCCCTGGCTCATGCCGGTGCGCTCCAGGAGCACGTCCGCGACCCACTGGTTCATGCCGACCTCGACGGAGGCCGTGCCGAGCAGGGCGATGAACACCAGCCAGTACCGCCGCGGCAGGCGGCCGGTCCTGGCCGCCACCGGATCCGCCCGGTACTCGGGAGCATCGTCCGGCGACCGGCTGCCCGAGGACACGACGGCGACGACGCCCAGGACGAGGACGGCCATCCCCGGTCGCCAGCCGAAGCCCAGCGATACCGCCAGACCGATCAGCAGCGGAGCGACCAGGCCGATGCCGGCGGCCAGCGCGTTGCCCTCGCTGATGGCCGCCGGTCCGGCGGGGCCGTGGTGTTCCGACAGCTCCGCCATGATCGAGTTTGCCAGAATCGTGCCAAACGCCGCGCTGACGGCGACGGCCGTCACCGTCAGCGGAAACGGCTCGGCCAGCAGCAGCCCGATGACGCCCAGCCCGACGCCGAGCAGTCCGATCCGGATACGCGTGCCCCGGTCGTACCGCCGGACGAGACTCGGCAGCAGCGTCCCGGCGATGACGGCGCCGACGGCGAAGGCCGTGCTGTGCAGGCTGGCCACCATCCTGCTGGTGTGCTGCTCGGTACGAAGCAGCGGCACCACCGGAGCGAAGCTGTAGATGAAGTATGCCCAGATGGCCAGCTGACCGTAGAGCATCCAGGTTGTGCGGTCACGGACGATCCGCACTGAGGACTCCGGCATGATCCGACGCTAACCGCAGCACATCCCCCCGGAGTCCCCGTGCGACGCATCTCTCACTGTTCCGGGGCAACTCGCAACCGAGGACGCGGCCCGCAGATCTCGCCAGCCAGGGCTACCGGACGCTGCTGGCGCCGCGGGAAGGCACCACAAAACGCCAGAATCGCGGCGCCCGTTCCTCCCGGAACGCTAGCGAACCAGCAACACGTTAGTCAAGTTTGATTAATCAACATCCGATTCTGAGGTTGTGCTCGGCCCTGCGTTGAGGTGCTGCCGCCCGGCACGGGCCATCGCCGCGTCGCCCTCGCCGACGAAGACGCCCTCACCCGCCTCGATCCGATCGGCCACCCGCTCGCACCAGGCGGCCTCGATCTCGGCCCGCTCTGTGGTGATCTCGAACATCCAGCGAACGTGCACCGGCTTGTGCTCCGTCCACGGCAGGTCATCGGCGCTGGAGTCACGCAGCCCGTGGGACTGTGCGCGCAGCACCCGCGCCCGGTTCCGGCAGGCCAGCACGGCCTCCGTCCTGGGCATCGCCGGCAGGAGGGCGAACGCCGCAGAGAACGGGTCAATCGCCGGATGGTTCCCCCACCAGTACCGGTGCAGCAGATCGTCGAACTCGATCTCTCCCCTGGGGGTCATCCGGTACGTCGTCCGAGCTGGTCGTGCCCCGACCCGCTCGGTGGCGACCTCCTCCAGCATGCCCTCGGCGGTCAGCTTCTTCAGGGCGTGATAGACCGAGCCGGGCTGGATACTGGCCCACGCCTCAACGTTCCAGCTCATCAGCTCGCGCCGCAGGTCGTAGCCGTGCACCGGTGCGAGCCAGCGGACCAGCCCGAGAATCATCATCCGCGTAGTCGACACACCACGGAGCATAATGGGCAACGTTGACTAGTCGGATGACGGCCGACCGGCGGTTTTTATCCCCCCACTCCCGCTCTGAGCAGGACTCCAGCAGGGTGATCTCAATCCGACACGCTTCGCAGTATTCTCCCTCGCCCCCCAACCCAGCTATCGTCATCGCCGTGCGTCATTACGCCGCGTATGGCTCAAACCTGGACCCAGCGCGAATGCGGGCCTACTGTCCGCACTCGCCGATGATTGGCGTCGGCTGGCTGGAAGGCTGGCGGCTCACCTTCGCCGGCGAGGATCTACTCGGTTGGGAGGGCTCGGTCACGACGATGGTCGAGTGCCCCGGAGACCGGGTCTTCGTCGCCCTCTACGACGTCCATCCCCAGGATGAACGGCAGCTCGACGAGGTCGAGGGGGTCACCGCCGGGACGTACCGCAAGCTGCACCTGCGCGTCGCCACCCTCGACGGTGAGATCACGGCCTGGGTGTACGTCTTCACGGGGTACGAGGGTGGTCTGCCGACCGCGTGGTACCTCGCCGAAATCGCGAACGCCGCCGAAAAGGCCGGGGCCCCCGCCGACTACCTCATCGCCCTGCGCGGCCGTCCGACCCGGACCGCTAACCCCTGACGCCCCCGCCCGACCCGAGCGGCACCTCGGCCGCCGCGTCGGCGAGCAGCCGGCAGAACTCCCGCCGCTCCGCCTGTTCCAGCACCCGGTAGGCCGCACCGGTGATCCGGTCGGTCAGCGCCTCCGCCATCAGCCGCCTGCGGACCAGGGACTCGAACCGGGGGTACGGAGGCTGCCAGCCGAAGGCCGTCGCGCCGACGACGCCGTCGGGTCCCGCGATGATGGCCTCGATCGGCGTCAGTCCGCTGGCCCGGACCGCCATCAGGTGCGCGGCGCCCCGGTGCTCCCGCAGCAGATGCAGCAGGACCGCGGCCCGGGCCCCCGGGGCATCGTTGGGAATCGGCATCACCCGCCACGCGGCGAACAGCGGCATCCCGGCGCTCTCCGCCCGGGTCACGATCCGCTCGCCCAGCTCCAGGAGCCGCTCGACGGCGTAGAACTCCCCGAGATTCTCCTGGCCCCACCGGCAGCACTCCGAAAGGCTCTCCGCCGCGATCTCCATGGGAGGCGCGGTTCTGCGCGCCACCTCCCACCCGTCGCGGACCGCGCCGGGGGCGATGAATCCCATGGCCGCGGCCGCCGTGTCGGCCCGGACATCCCCGAGGGCCCCGCCGCGCCCGGCGATGTAGAACGACCAGCCGGTCAGACCGATCTCGCGAGCCCGACGCATCGTCTTCGGGTCGTTGCTGAACGCTCCGCCCAGTTCCAGCACGATGGGTTTGGCCATGGCCGCAGCCTGTTCCGGGGTCACGGAGTCATCTTGCCGCTCCGGGCTCCGCACCCAGCGCCGCACCGGCCCCGGACCGCTCGTACCGGCAGGGGCACAGCCGTCGCATGTTGCCGGTGACCACCTCGTGACCGGCCGGGCTGAGCAACGCATCGTGCAGCCCGACCGCCCGCTGCGGCGCCAGGCGTCGCACGAAGTCGACGGAATCGGTCAGCTTGAGCCAGGTCCCGGCCACCGGCACGAACAGGGTCCGCACCTCGACATCCGCCAGCACATCGAACGAGTCTCCCGGGTGGTAGATCCCCCCGGGCTCGATGAAGTACCCGACATTGGGAACCCGGGGCAGCTCGGGATGGATCTCGGCGTGCAGCCCGCCGAAGGCCCGCACCGAGAACCCCGCAGCCTCGAACCTGTCCCCCGGAAGGACGCGACGCACCGCCCCGTCGAGGTCCGCCAGCTGATCGGCGACCGCTGGATGCGCGTAGACCTGGCACTCCGGCCGCCGGGCGAGCGTGTCAACCAGCTTCCGAACGTCGAAGTGGTCGGGGTGCTCGTGGGTGTACAGGATGGCATCAGCGCCCTCGACCGCCAGCGGCTCCGACAGCGTTCCCGGGTCGATGACCAGCACAGCGCCGGCCTCCTCCACCCGAACGCAGGAGTGCGAGAACTTCTTGACCTGCACCGAACCAGACCTCCCCGTGCCCGAAGGCGCAGCACAATCGTGACATTGGCAGGGAACCGTTGCTTCCCGGACAGCGTCCGAACAGCACCAACACCCATCGGAAACCCTACTCGGGAGGGAATATGGGACGCGCACTCGTGCGTCGCGCCACCGCGGTGGCGCTGGCGCTCGGGCTGGTCACCGCGGTCGCACTGGGCGGATGCGGCAACGATCGTCAGGATTCCACGGTCTCGGCTCCGCAGAAGGACGGCGCGGTCACCGGTGATCGGGGCGCAGCGCCGGAGGAGGAGCCCGGCGCGCCGGGCGCTGCCGACACCACGGAACTGGACCAGGCGACCGAGGATCGGGCTGGGACCGACGATCAGGTGCCGATCCAGGTCGAGCAGACCGAACGAATGATCATTTACACCGGCTCGATCACACTCCGGGTCTCGAACGTCAACGAGGCTGCGGCCAAGGCCACCGCCGTCGCCAGCGGCGTCGGCGGCTCGGTCGCCGGTGACGAGCGGACCATCGACGCCCAGCGGTCGCAGGCGACCCTGATCCTGCGGATCCCCGCCGAGCGGTTCATGGCGGTCCTCAACGACCTGCCGGCAACGCTCGGTGAGGAGAAGTCCCGCAGCATCGAGGCCGAGGATGTCACCAGTCAGGTCGTCGATCTCGACGCGCGGATCGAGACCGCACAGGCCAGTGTGGACCGCATTCGGGCGCTGCTCGCGCGGGCCGAGACCATCAGCGAGATCACGTCTGTCGAGTCCGAACTATCCCGGCGAGAAGCCAACCTCAACTCCCTGCTCCAGCGCAAGAAGAAGCTGGCGAACCTCACGTCGGAATCGACGATCACCGTCGTGCTGCTCGGGCCCGAGGCCGACGCCGAGGCCGACGAGCCGGACACGGGTTTTGTCGCCGGGTTCAAGCAGGGGTGGGACGCATTCGTCAGCTCGCTGGTCGTGTTGCTGACCGTATTCGGAGCGCTACTGCCATGGCTGATCGCTCTGGGGACGCCGGCCTTCGCGGCTGTGCTCATCATCCGCCGGATCAGACGGAAACGCGCGCCGGCATCCACGCCGTGACCTGAGAGATCGCCCCTCGCCGGAAGCCGGCGAGGGGCGATGCCCCCGGATACCCCTTCAGAAGGCTCCGGCCGACAGCGCGGCCAAGGCGGTGTGCACCATCACCCGGACCCCGTGGCCGATCGCCCGCTCGTCGATGTCAAACGCCGACTGGTGGATGTCGACCCGCTCCGAGGCTCCGGGAATGCCGGTCCCCAGCCTGATCATCGCCCCGGGCACGTGGTCGAGGTAGTAGGCGAAGTCCTCGCCCCCCATGCTGATCTCAGCCTCGACGACCCGCTCGGCTCCGAGCGCCGCTCCGGCGGCTCCGGCGACCACCGCCGTGGCGAGCCGGTCGTTGACGACGGGCGGCACCCCGCGGGTGTAGGTCACGTCGAGATCGGCACCGGTCCCCTCCACGGCGGCCTGAGCCAGCTCGGTGATCAGTTCGGGGGCCTCCCGCCAGGCCTCCTTGTTCAGGGTCCGGACGGTTCCGCGGGCGAGCGCCTCGCTCGGAATCGCGTTGGCGGCCTCTCCGGCACGCACCGCGCCCCACACCATGGACATCCCGGCCAGGGGGTCGACTCTGCGGTTGAGCAGGGCGGGAAGGCCAACCAGTATGCGCCCCAGCGCGTAGACGAGGTCCGCCGTCAGATGCGGCCGAGCGGTGTGTCCGCCTTTGCCGGTCAGGCGAATCTCGATCTTGTCGGCCGCGGCGGTGAACGGTCCGGAGCGGACTCCGACCAGCCCCACGGGCAGCAACGGGGCGCAATGCAGCGCGTACACGGCGGAGACGTCCTTCAGCCCGCCGGCGGCGATCACGTCCGGCGCGCCAGATGGCATCTGTTCCTCTGCGGGCTGGAAGAGCAGCCGCACCCGCCCCGGGAGGCCATCGGTCTCCGCCAGCTGGGCCAGCGCCAGTCCGACACCGAGCAGGATCGTGGTGTGCGCGTCGTGGCCGCAGGCGTGGCAGACGTTGTCGACTGTAGATCGATAGGGAACGTCCTTGGCGTCTGGCAAGGGCAAGGCGTCCAGGTCCGCGCGAAGGGCAATCACCCGGTCCCCCGAGCCGATATCGCAAATAACCCCATTGCCTTTCGGCAACATCTGGGGCGACAGCCCGGCTGCGGTCAACGTCCGGGCGACCAGAGCGGCGGTCTCGAATTCCTCGCCAGAAAGCTCCGGGTGCGCGTGAATGTGGCGACGAATCGCTACGAGTTCAGCTCCCCGCGCAACGAGCCAACGGTCGAGTTGACCGGGCAGTGGATCGCCTCCAGGCGGTGTTTCGGGCCAGGACGACGTCAGCGTTCTGCCCTCCGGCAGTGTCAGCGTACTCGTCACGGTGAGTTCTCGTTCTCGGTCGGTTGGCTCGGTACGCCCGGTGCGTACCTTGGACAGGGTAGCCCCGTTCTGGTAACGGAGCGCAACGCCATTCTCGTAGTATTTGGGTCGCGCTGCGTCACTAGCGACATTTCGACTCGATTCAGTAACACCTGGTGACATCACAGAAATGAATCGATCAATAGGTAGCACGCAACCCCACCCCTACAACGCGTAACGACACAACAGGTCACGCACCCGCTTGGCCCTCATCCCACCCAAACACCGGCCACCACCACGGAAGGAATGCTCACATTCCTCGGAAACGCAGGGCAAAGGCGGGTCGAGAACGGCTTCCGAGCAACGCGTGGCCCGCACACGCGGTCCGCCTCTTCCCCCCGTAGGTCGTCATTCTCTTCGGCACTTCTCATGGAACCTTCAGAGAAACTTCATACTCTTTTGATCTAGTGATAACCTTGCCGCCCAACGTCCACACCCAACATATATTCATGCCATCACCCCCTGACCGTTCCGCCCCGAATTCCCACCGAACATCTGACAACAGAATCCCGATGAGACCCCCGCCCCGGGTGACCCCGCGCCGGGCCACTGGACATCGAACGACCAGCATCCGGACGAAACAGCGGATCATTGCATCCAGATAAACAGCCGATGTCATATCGTTATGCCGCGATCAAGACCCGTTCACCACCGAGCGTGGTCAGCATCAGCTAATTCAGTAATCTCCGCCGTCTACGGTCCCCGGAAAACCGGGACCGCAATCCCCATAAGGCCGCACGAACGTTACCGCTGTGATTCCCTCCAGCGCCGGAGCGTGAGGAAGGCGCCGCAGTGCGGGCCTTTTGCCCCAATCGTCGCCCCGTATAGTGGTCGAGTGGAGAGAGCACTTTCCCTCCACCGGGGGTAGCTACCAAGATGTTGAGGTCAGTCAGCGGTTCGACGGGCAGCCCCACCATTCCCAGACCCCTCCACCAGACGGTTTGTAGCCTGTGACTCAGCTTCCGACCTGGCACGGCAAGCCCGTGCCGCCAGCAGACCCCCACGTGGCGCCTGGCCCGGACCAGCCCATCGATTCTCGCCGAATCGATCTTCCTGCCGCATACGAGGAGCAACCGGTGCAAACCCGGCCAGAAACGCCGGCACAGCGTGCGCCACAAGCCGGCGAGCGCAGCGCGCCGGGCACCATCATCGGCGGTCGTTACACGCTACGTACGGCCATCGGCCACGGCGGTATGGGCACCGTGTGGCGGGCCGCTGACACGCTGCTGCGCCGGGATGTCGCCGTCAAGGAGGTGCTCCTACCACCCGGTATCGCCGCCGACGACCGCGAGCAGATGTACCAGCGGACCATGCGTGAGGCCCGAGCCGCCGCCGCGCTGTCGCACCCGTCGGTCGTCCAGGTCTACGACGTGGTGACCGAAGGCGGTCGGCCGTGGATCGTCATGGAGCTCCTGCAGTCCCGCAGCCTCGCCGAAATGATCATTGAGGATGGCCCCCTCGCGGCCCGCGCCGTTGCCAAGATCGGCATTGCGCTGCTGGGCGCCCTGGAGGTCGCCCACGCCAACAGCGTGCTGCACCGGGATGTCAAGCCGGCCAACGTGCTCATCTGCTCCGACGGTCGGTGTGTCCTGACGGACTTCGGAGTCGCGCGGATGCCGGCCGACGCCCAGCTGACCACCCCCGGCATGGTGCTGGGATCGCCGCATTTCATCTCGCCGGAACGGGCCATCGGCGCCAAGTTCGGCCCACCGAGCGACCTGTTCTCCCTCGGCGTCACGCTGTACACGGCCATCGAGGGCCACCCGCCGTTCGACAAGCGCGATCCGTTCGAGACGATGCGGTCGATCGTCGAGGAACCGCCCACACCTCCGGTCCGGGCCGGTTCGCTGGCCGGGGCGCTGTACGGCCTGCTGGAGAAGGACCCAGCCCAGCGGTGGAACGTCCAGGCCACCCGCAGGGTGCTGCGGGAGCTGCTCGCCGGGCCGCTGGCCAGCAACGCGGCGGTCCACGTCACCGATCCGTACGCCGTCGTCCGCCCCGCGCCCATCGCCTCGCCCGCCGCGGCTCCGGCGGTGGGCGGCCAGATCGGGGGCCGAGCGATGCTCGCTCCCGGGGAGACGATCAGCAGCGCGATGCGTCGGCGGCACGGGGCCGACGATGAGATCTCCGAGATCGGTGTCCAGTCCCCGCAGCCCCAGGCCGACGCCGGTGCCCCCACGGGTGCCTTCCCTCCGGCGAACGCCCTGCCCAGCACCGGTGCGCTGCCGGCCCTGCCGGCCCCGCCCCAGCGGGCACCGGACGCGGAGCAGCCCGAGCAGTACACCGGTTTCGCCCACCAGCCGGGGCAGCCCTCCTACCACCAGCAGGCCCAGCAGGCCGGGTTGTACGGCCAGCCCGGCATGTTCGTGGCCCAGCAGGGGCCGTACGCCCCGGGGCAGCCCGAGGCATACCCACCCCAGCAACCCGGACAATACGGGCAGTACGGGCAGCAGGGACAACACGGACAGCAAAGACCGTACGGCCAGCCCGCAGGGCTCTACGGCCAGCCGGCTCAGCACCCATCCGCCTACGGCCAGCCCGCGGCCCACGCGCAGTACGGCGGGCCGGCCAGCTACTTCGGCGGACAGCCCCAGCGGTCCGGTGCCCGGCGAACGATGGATCAGCTCATGGCCAGCGTCCGCAGGGTTCCCCTGTGGGGGAGGCTCGTCGGGATCGGCTGTCTCGCTGTCGTCGTCCTGCTGGCCTCCGGCGCGATCGCGGGCATGTTCAGCGACGACCCGCCGCCGAAGATCGGGACGAACCCCCAGCCGACGGCGTCGTCGCCCGGCCCGGCCGGTCAGGTCCAGGAGTACCGGGACAGCCGCGGCTTCGTGGTCAACGTCCCCGCTACCTGGACAAAGAAGCCCACGAAGCCCTACGTCGACTTCGTCGACCCCGAGGATCAGGGGCGACGGTTGCGCGTCAACGTGGAGGTCGCCGGCGGCAGCGCCCAGCGGTACCTCGAAGCCGCGGAGCGAGGCCTGAAGAGGACCACGAGTACCTGCCCGGCGCCGTACACCCGGGTGGGGCTGCGCTCCGTCGAGCTGGACGGTCAGGAGGCCGCCGAGCTGGAATACACCTGCGGCAGCGGCGACCAGATGCGGCACGGTATCTGGCGGGCCCTGGTGCGAAACGGCAAGGCCTACCAGTTCTTCGTCTCCGTGCCGCATCCCCGCTTCACCGAGAGCAAGCCCATCTACGACGAGATGGTCCAGTCCTACCATCTGACGGGGCTGGCCTCCGCGGGTGCGAGCAGCTGAGGCCGTGACCGCCGATCCCGAACGGCTCCGGATCTCGGCGCTGGCCTGGTTGGCCGACGATCCCGATCCGGAGACCCGGGCCGAGCTGGCGGCCTTGATCGAGGCATTGCCAGCCAGTACGGCCGACCTCACCGACCGGTTCGCCGGGCGCCTGCGGTTCGGCACCGCCGGGCTGCGCGGTCCGTTGCGGGCCGGCCCCAACGGCATGAACCTGGCCGTGGTCCGCGCCACGGCCGCCGGCCTCGTCGCCTGGCTGCGGGCGCGGAACGCCGAAGGCCCCGTCGTCATCGGCTACGACGCCCGGCACGGCTCCCGCGCGTTCGCGGAGGAGACCGCGCGGGTGGTCACCGGGGCTCGACGCGTGGCGCTGCTGCTCCCGGAGCCCCTCCCGACGCCGGTCCTGGCCGCCGCCGTCCGCCGGCAGGACGCCGTTGCCGGCGTGATGGTGACCGCGAGCCACAACCCGCCGCAGGACAACGGCTACAAGGTGTACCTGGGACAGCGGCTCGGCGGCCCCGCCGGGGCCGGTGCCCAGCTGGTCTCCCCCGCCGACGCCGAGATCGAGGCGGCGATCCGGGCGGTCGGCCCGCTGGCGGAGGTACCGCTCGGCGGGCCGGGAACCGTCCTCGGCGTCGACACCGTCGATGCCTACACTGCGGCCGCGGCCGCAGTGGCCACGACGGCCTCGGCCAGCCGGCTCACCGTGGCCTACACCCCCCTGCACGGCGTCGGGGGTCAGCCCCTCGCCGAGGTGCTGACCCGGGCGGGATTCGCGGCGCCGCTCACCGTGACCGAGCAGTTCGCGCCCGATCCGGATTTCCCCACTGTGGCGTACCCCAACCCGGAAGAGCCCGGCGTCATGGACCGGGTGCTGGCCCTGGGCTCGGCACACGGCGCGGACCTGGCGATCGCGAACGACCCGGACGCCGACCGCTGCGCCGTGGCCGTCGCCGACCCCGCGACCGGGACCTGGCGCGTGCTGCGCGGCGACGAGCTGGGCATCCTGCTCGCCGACCACCTCATGCGCCGGGGGGTGTCGGGACGGTACGCCACGACGATCGCTTCCTCGACCCTGCTGTCCCGGTTGTGCGCGGCGCGTGGCATGCCCTACGGCGAGACCCTCACCGGTTTCAAATGGATCATGCGGGCCGGCACGGATCTGGTCTTCGGCTACGAGGAGGCTCTCGGCTACTGCGTCGCGCCAGCGCTGGTACGCGACAAGGACGGCATCACGGCGGCCCTGCTCGCCTGCGAGCTGGCCGCCGAACTGGCCGAGACGGGCCGGACGCCGCTGGACCGGCTGGACGAGTTGGCGGTCGAGTTCGGGGTGCACGCGACCGATCAGCTCTCCGTCCGCGTCAACGACCTCGCCGCCATCGCGGCCGCGATGGCGACCATCCGGGCCAGGCCGCCGGAGGCTCTCCTCGGCCAGCCGGTAACGCAGCGGCGGGATCTGCTGCCGGACGCCGAAGTGTTCCTGACCGCCACCGCCACCGCCCGCTCCGTCGTCCGCCCTTCCGGCACGGAACCGAAGCTCAAGGCGTACCTGGAAGTCGTGGAGCCGGCAGCCGACGGTGACACCGGGGCGGCCCGGGAACGGGCCGCGGTGGCCCTCGCCCGGCTGCGGGCGGAGACCGCAGGCGCGCTCGGCCTGGACTGACCCGGTCGCGGCGGTCTCAGAACCGCGGCATGCCGCCGAACTGGCGGTCCCCGGCGTCCCCGAGGCCGGGCACGATGAACGCCCTCTCGTTCAGCTGCTCGTCGATCGCCGCGGTCACCAGCCGCAACGGCAGCCCCGTCCGGTCCAGCCGATCGATCCCCTCCGGCGCGGCCAGCACGCACAGCACGGTGACCGCGGCGCAGCCCCGATCGACCAGCAGCCGGCAGCAGTGCTCCAGCGATCCCCCGGTGGCGAGCATCGGGTCGAGCACCAGCACCGGCAGACCGGAGAGATCTGCCGGCAGCGACTCCAGGTAGGCGCGCGGCTTGAAGGTCTCCTCGTCGCGGGCCAGCCCGACGAACCCCATCGAGGACTCCGGCAGCAGGGCGAGCGCGGCGTTCGCCATGCCGAGCCCGGCACGCAGGACCGGGACGAGCAGCGGCGGGTTGGCCAGCCGCGTGCCCTCGGCGATGGCGACCGGGGTGGGCACGGAGTAGTGCTCGATGGGAAACGGCCGAATCGCCTCGTACACCAGCATGGTGGCCAGTTCGTGCAGTGCGGCGCGGAAGCTTGCCGGATCGGTGCGCGCATCACGCATCGCGGTCAGTCGAGACTGGGCCAAAGGATGATCAATAACGGTGACGTCCACAGGCATTCAATGTAGAAGATCA
This sequence comes from Dactylosporangium sp., assembly GCA_013041765.1. GTDB lineage: Bacteria > Actinomycetota > Actinomycetes > Mycobacteriales > Micromonosporaceae > JABDRL01. The sequence goes on from JABDRL010000390.1 coordinate 13,103, forward strand.
GCTTTCGGTCTACAACAACCGTGCCAGCCGGGTCGGGAAGGCCAGCTGGAAGAGACCGGAGTCTGATCAACAGCCGGCCCGCCACAGTACACTCACGCCCATGACAGCGACGGCGCTCGGCGCCGAGGTGACGCGATCCGACACCGTGCTGCGGGCCTTTCTGCACGGCCTGCCCGGTGTTGACCAGGTCAGCACCGATCGCCGGGCCACCCAGCTCGCGGGGAGGGTGATCGGGCCCGACGCCCGGAGCCAAGCGGTCGATCTCGCCATCAGCATGATCGACCTGACGACCCTGGAGGGCTCGGACACCCCGGGCACCATCGCGGCGCTCTGCGCCCGCGCGTGCCGGCCGGACCCGGCGGACCCCGGCTGCCCGACGGTCGCGGCCGTCTGTGTCTACCCGTCCATGGTCGCGGAGGCCGCCAGCCGGTTGGCCGGTTCGGGTGTCCGCCTGGCCAGCGTCGCGACCGCGTTCCCCGCCGGGCAGGCACCGCTGGCAACACGCATCGCGGAGGCCGCGGCGGCCGTCGGCGACGGGGCCAGGGAAATCGACATGGTGATCAACCGGGGAGCGTTCCTTGCGGGCCGCTACCGCGAGGTCCACGACGAGATTGTCGCCGTCAAGCAGGCGTGCGCCGAAGCCAGTCTCAAGGTGATCCTGGAGACCGGCGAACTCGCCACCTACGACAGCGTGCGGCGGGCCTCCTGGCTGGCCATGCTGGCCGGCGCCGACTTCATCAAGACCTCCACGGGCAAGATCGCCCCAGCGGCCACCCTGCCCACCACGCTGATCATGCTTGAGGCGATGCGGGACTTCCTCGCGGAGACCGGCCGCATGGTGGGGGTCAAGCCGGCGGGTGGCATCCGCACGACCGAGGACGCCATGCGCTACCTCGTCCTGGTCAACGAGACCCTCGGCTCGGCCTGGCTGGCCTCGCGGTGGTTCCGTTTCGGGGCGTCCGGTCTGCTGACCGATCTGCTGGCCAACCGGTCCCGGACCGCCGTCCCCGCCGAACCGACCAAGGACTGACCGATGGTCTTCGACTATTCCCCCGCCCCCGTACCGGGAACCGCCGTGGACCTGCGACCGGTGTACGGGCCGTTCATCGGGGGCGAGTTCCGAACCAGTGGCGGGACCGCGGCGGTCGGGAATCCCGCGACCGGGGCCGTGCTCACCGAGGTCGTCCAGGCCGATTCCGCGGACGTCGACGCGGCGGTCGACGCGGCGAGCGCCGCGCTCAGCGGCGGGTGGGGTTCGGCACCTGGCCGGGACCGGGCCAGGCACCTCTATCTCCTCGCCAGCCTGCTCGCCGAGCGGTCACCGGAACTGGCGCTGCTGGAGACCCTCGACAGCGGCACGCCGATCCGCCAGTGCCGGGGCACCAGCCTGCCGCTGGCCGCCGAGACCTGTTTCTACTACGCCGGGTGGGCCGACAAGCTCCGCCATGCCCGCAGGCAGGACGCGCCGGACGGGGCCGAACCGCGGCCGATGGGGGTGGTGGCGCTGCTGGTGGCGGATCCGGTTCCGCTGCCGACCCTGATCAGAAAGATTGCCGCAGCCCTGGCCTGCGG
>JABDRL010000408.1 GCA_013041765.1 Dactylosporangium sp.
CGCCCGGGAGCTGCCATCCCCGATACCGACCACGATCACAGCGAGAGGAAACGGTGGGGACATGGACAACCAGACGACCAACAACGCCACAGGCAACATGAACGTGGTCCAGGCGGGGCGGATCGACGGGCCGGTCGTCATCGGGATCACACCGGCGCTGCCCGCCGATCTCTTCGCTGACCTGGCCGACCTGCGGCTGCTGCTGAAGCGGGCCCGCGCCGGCGGGGACGTCGACGAGGCCACCTGCGCGGCCGCCGAGCAGGAACTCGACGCCGTCACCGAGTCCCTGCCCCCGAGCACCGACCAGCGCCGCACCACGGCGCTCATGTCGTTGAAGAGACTGCGCGGCCTGCTGATGGACGTCGCCGAACTGGTCGCCAAGGTGACCGCCATCATCGTGGCGGTCCGGGGAATGTCGTGAACACCCCGGGCGGCGGCGTCGCGAACACGGCCAGCGGCGCGGTGAACGTCGTCCAGGCGAAGACCATCCACGGCGACGTCACCTATCAGATACCCCCCGATTCCTCACCGGAGGAACGGTTCCAGATCGGTCTGCGCTACCTCCACGGCGGCATACTGACCAAGGCCCGCGAGTGCCTCGGCGAGGCCGTGGCCCAGGGCCACGTGACCAGCCGGTCCTGCTTCTACCTGCTCCTGGCACTGCTCAGCGGCCGGACCCTGCAACAGATGACCGATGAGGATATCGAGACGCTGCGGTCCCTGCGGGGACGGGTGGCCACGCACCCCCGCGACGCGTGGGCCGATGCGATCAAATCGATCATGCGTCTGATCGACTCCGTCGAATCGCCCGATCAGGATCCCCGGATCCTGATGAAGGAGCTGGACGAGCTGGGCACGCGGCAGCAGGATGAGATCTTCCACCATCTGGAGGTCTTCCTGCGTGGGCCGGTGCGGAACTGGACCTGGCGGCGCGTGTTCGACCGGGCAGGTCAGGAGCAGTGTGAGGGGCAGCGCACCGACCGCGTCTGGCGGTTCTTCCAACCCGAACCGATCCCGCCCCGGGTCCGCTCGCCCCGGCCGGCCAGGATCGACCTCGCCACCTGGGTACGCTGCGGTCTGGCGACCGCGGCCCTCGGGGCAACCGCTGGGTTTCTCGTCCGGGTCGCGTGGCAGCACGCCTGGCTGTCGACCGCCCCAGCGCTGCTGGTAGCCGTCGCCGCCGCCATCGTCGGCGCGTACACCGGGGTGGAATGGCGCTACCGGGTTGTGCGGATCCGCGCCAAGGACCGCGAACTGCTGCCGACGAGACAGCGTACGAGACCGGCGGCCGGCGACGGCTTCGCCGCCGAGATCGACCGGATGTTCACCCACTACTTCGGCACGTACCTGCCCCGGGGCGCCGACCGGGGGGAGTGGCTGACGCAGACCAGCGGCGCCCGGCAGTTCCTGCGGGACGAGGTTGTCGACCTGTACCGGGAGAGCCGGGTCGAGGCCAAGCGGGTGGCCTGGCTGATCAGGTACCTGATCAGCGATGTTCAGCATCGGTGGCGGTCCGGTCGCCTGTGGGACTACCACGACCGGCTTCGCCCGCCCGTGGCCGTCAGGGCGCTGTTCGTGCTCGCCGTGACCACATTCACCATCGGCGCGGTCCGGGTGGCGGGCGAGGCGGTCGTCGCCCGGCCGCTGAGCGGTTCCGCCCTCGCCGTCTGCGGCCTGGCAGCCGGCTGGCTCGCCGCACGGGACTGGACCGGCATGCTCGTGGAGCGTCGGCGGTTCGCCGCCGAGGCCGCCGAGACCGGGCGGCTGCGCGACGACCGGGTGGCGGCCTACGGACGCTGGTGCCGGAAGCTCGCGATCAGGCCAGACGATCTTGAGATGGCCCACTGGCTGGACTGCGACCGCAAGGTGCTGATGCGGCAGGCGACGGAACACTACAAACTGGCCCTACAGGCGATCATCGCCCATGCCTTCATGGAGGCACCGGCGCCGGGCTGCAAGTGGGCGCGGGTGCGCAACGGACCGTGGCGGTATTCGCGGTACCAGCTGCTCGTCTTTCTGCTCACCGCCGACGGGGTCCGGCAGATGGCCGTCGACCTAGACTTCGAGCAGGCGAGGTTCCGCAACCAGGAGCGGCTCAACTACCGCTACGACGCGGTCGCAGCGGTCGGGGTGCAGGAGGCCGACGACGGCCACAAAACCTTCGAACTGGCCCTCGTCAACAGCCACTCGATCGACGTCGAGGTGACCGGACCCGCCAGCGACCCGGTCGCCCCTGGCGAGGACTGCCGCACCGTGTCCCGCGCGACGCTCGATGCCGCCGGGCTCGGCAACACCCTGCACGTTCTTGAGGGAATTGCGGCAGAAGGCAAGGCATGGATCCACCACGAGCGTCGCCGGGAGGAGGACTGCCTGGGCAGACTCGTCAGCGCCGAACGCGCGACGGTGGCGCCTGGCTCAGCATCCGGGAGGGCATGCCCGGGGTGATCGCGTCGCGGTCTACACCAGCCGGCTTCCGCGGCCGTGGTTCCACGGCTGGTGTAGACCGACGTCGCGTTGCCATATTCAAGCCCATGCAGGTCTTGACCTCGGAGCAACCGTCCAAATGTACGCGCGCCGAGCGGCCGACATTCTGTGCTGCTGCTGCGTGACCCGGGTATAGCGATAACGACATGGGGCGATGTCGTGGCCGCGCGGGGGAGATTGTCATGGCGGCGGGGATTGCGGGGGTGTGACGTGGGTTACTTCATGAAAAATCGACTTTCGGCGATCGCCGTTTCGGGGTTACCGTCTTGTGACCGAGACGACCGGAGTTGCTACGGGAGTCTATTCGCTGAGTTGTCTCATTCAAGGGACCGCATCGCAAGACCCTGGTGTCTGCAAAGGCACTGATGCCTGCCCGGATGTCTGTGACGGGCCGGGCAGGCTCGAATCGCACTCGTGGGTAGTCCAGAAGGGCTGGTAAGCGGAAGGCCTGGGTTGCACCGCTGCCTGGGCCGTGTTGAACGGGGGGCTGATGGAAGTGCTGTATGTAGCGGGAGGTCCGCGCGGCTCGGGGACGTGCGGAACGGGCCTGCCCCAGTAACACTCAACGTCGTCGGCTTCCGCGCGGTAGGCCGGAAGTATTATCCGGAACCCCGGATCCCTTCCCGGAACGAGTATTCCCGACGAACCCCAGGATGACCGGAAGGACTCCGAGAAAGGCTCCCTACCCGGTGGCATTCGTTCTGAGGGGCTTTTTTGGGGCAACACATTCTTTTGGGGCAACACAGTGCCGGATCCAGGCTTCTGAGAAAGGTTCCAGAAAACGCCGTACGTTCGTTTGACCTCATCGGGGGATGGTCATGGAAAACGCCATTCGAATCTTCGACGACCTCGAGCTGTACCGGTCGTCGTCGGGATCCATCATCGGATCCGCGTCGCGTCTCGACCGGTATCCGGTACATGTGACGTCCCGTGAGCACGATGCGCTCGACCATGTGGTTCAGGAGATCGACGATCGTCGGGTCGCCCTCGTCTCGGACGATACCGTCGGGATGCTGCACGCCGGTGAACTCGCGGCCCGGCTCGTGGACCGAGGGCTGCGCGTGGACATGCGCACCTTCCCCGCCGGGGAGGGCAGCAAGAGCGTCGGGACGGCGATCGCCCTGCTGGACTGGCTGGCGGACACCGCACTCGCACGGCGTGACGTGATTCTCGCCGTGGGCGGCGGCGTCGTCATCGACACGGTGGGATGGGTCGCGAGCGCCTACATGCGGGGCGTTCCCTACATCAACGTCCCCACCACGCTGCTCGGCCAGGTCGACGCCGCGCTCGGCGGGAAGGTGGCGGTGGACCACAGCTCCGCCAAGAACCTGATCGGCGCGTTCTACCAGCCGAAGGCGGTGGTCTCCCACGTCGGGTACCTGAAAACCCTGGACGCCCGGCAGTTGCGGGCCGGGCTGGCCGAGGCCATCAAGAAGGGCATCATCGCCTCTCCGACGCTGTTCGGCTTCATCGAGGAGCACCGCGACGATATCCTCGGCACCGATCCGAGGGTGCTGGAGACGCTCGTCCGCGGGGCGAGCAACGTCAAGTGCGAACTCATCGCGCGGGACCCCTACGAGATCGACCTGCGCCGTCCGCTGAATTTCGGGCACACCGTCGGCCACGCGGTCGAGACGGTGACCGGGTACGGTCCGATTCTGCACGGTGAGGCCGTGGCCTTCGGCATGGCCGTGGCCGCCGACATCGCCCGGCGCCGGGAAGCGCTCGACGGTGAGGTGTACGTCCGGATCCTGCGCCTGCTGGAGGACGTCGGACTGCCGGTCCGCGTCGAGGACTTCGCGGTCCCCGTGGGCGCCGACGACGTGGTTGCCGCGCTCGACAAGATCCGGAAGATCCGGGACGGCAGGCTCAGGTTCGTGCTGCCCGCAAGGCTCGGTGAGACCCTCGTGGTCGACGACGTCACCGACGACGAGATCCGGGCGGCAGTGGCCGATCCGCGCCGGACCGGAGCGACGCTGTGAGCGCCGCCATCAGCTGCGTGGCGGTGCTGTTCGACCTCGACGGAGTGCTGGTCGACTCCGCCGCGGCCGTGGAACGATCCTGGCTGGAGTTCGCCCGCCGGCACCGGCTGGGGACGGACCGGGTGCTGGCGGTGTGCCACGGACGACCGTCGGTGGAGACCATCCGAATCCTGCTGCCGGAGGCGGACGCCCCGGCGGTCGCCGTGGCCCTCGAACGGGAGCAGGCCGCTGACGTCCGCGACATCGTGGCGTGTGCCGGGGCCGCCGCACTGCTTGAGCGGCTGCCCGCCGACCGCTGGGCGGTGGTCACCTCGGGCACCCGGCCCCTGGCCACCGCGAGGATCCGGGCCGCGGGGCTGCCGCTGCCCCGGATCATGGTGGCGGCTGGCGACGTCCCGCGGGGCAAACCGGCACCCGACGGGTACCTCGAGGCCGCCCGGTTGCTGGATGCCAGCCCCGCCGACTGCGTGGTGGTCGAGGACGCCGCCCCGGGGGGGGCGGCCGCCCGGGCGGCCGGGATGCGGGTCGTCGGGATGACCGGGACCGGCCTGCGACCGGACGCGGGACTCGACGTGGTGGCCGCCAGCCTCGACGAGCTGCGGCTGCGCGTCGAGGCCCCGGTGGGTCGCCATGACTGAGCCGACGATGGGCGGCACCGCCCGGCGTGGTCCCGGGACGGACGGCCCGGTGCTCGTGGTCGGGCGGGGCCTGATCGGTTCCGCGCTGGCCGACCGGCTGGCCGGCATCACCCGGGTGCTCACGGTCGCGACCCGCGGGGGGGACCACCCCGACCACGTGGGCCTCGACCTGGCCACACCCGGCGGGCGCGGCGGGCTCGGGGAGCTGATCGGGCGGGAGCGTCCGCGGCGGGTCGTGCTCACCCACGGGCCCAGCGACGTCACCTGGATCGAGAGCCATGAACCCCGCGCCGCCGAGGTGCATCGGGCGGTGGCCGAGGTGGTCAGGGACGCGCGGGTGCCGGCGATCCTGGTCTCGACCGACAACGTGTTCCCCGGGACCCGGCCGGGGTATCGGGACGGGGACCCGGTCGGGCCCACCAACGCCTACGGGCGGATCAAGGAATCCTGCGAACGGGCCCTGGCGTCCGGCGGGGACCACCTGGTGCTGCGGGTGAGCCTGGTGTACGGGTGGGCGGCCCCGCGGCACCGGGCCACCTACGCCGAACGGTGCCTCGCGGCGGCGACCGCCGCCGAGCCGCTGGAGGCCCCCACCGACCAGGAGTTCACGCCGATCCACGTCGACGACGTGGCCCGGGCGCTGGCGGCGCTCAGCCTCGCGCCAGACCCCGTCGGCGGGGTCCGGCACCTCGCCGGGCCCGACCTGGTGAGCAGGCACGACTTCGCCGTGCGGGCGTACGCGGCCTGGGACGCCGACCCCGGGCTGGTCAGACCGTGTCTCAGGGCGGAGACCCACCTGGCCTCCCGGCCCCGGTACTCCGCGATGGTCTCCAGCGACCTGTCCGAGGTCCCCGGGCTCGATGGCTGGTGCCCCGCCGGGGTGGAGCGGGGGCTCGGGGCGATGCTCGCCTCGCGGCCCCGGCCGGGCCCCGCGGCGGAG
>JABDRL010000418.1 GCA_013041765.1 Dactylosporangium sp.
AGGCAGCCGTCCCCTGCCCCAGCGGGCCGCCGCGGCGGCCCGAGCCGTCGCCACGCGCTCGGCGATCTCGGCCGACGGCTCGCCCTCCCGCGCGGCTCCGAGCAGGGCGGCGGCTCGCACGGGTGGCAGCGTCACCCGAAGATCGATGCGGTCCATCAGCGGCCCGGAGAGCCGCCCGAGATACCGTCGACGCGCCAGCGGGCTGCACTGGCAATCCCGATCGCCGGCCACGGCGGCGCAGGGGCAGGGGTTCGCGGCCAGGACGAGTTGGGTGCACGCCGGGTACGCCGTCTCGCCGCCGGACCGCCGGAGCCGGACCTCGCCTTCCTCCAGCGGCTGGCGCAGGGCGTTGAGCGCGGAAAGCCGGAACTCAGGAGCTTCGTCCAGGAACAGCACGCCATGGTGTGCCAGCGACAGCGCACCCGGGCGGGCGAGGCCGGCGCCGCCACCGACGAGCGCCGCTTCACTGGTCGTATGGTGGGGCGCCTGGTAGGGCGGGACCCGGATGAGCGGACTGCCCGGCGCCAGCAGGCCGGCGATCGAGTGAATCGCCGTCGTCTCCTGCGCCGCGATGTCGTCGAGCCGGGGCAGCACCCCCGGAAGCCGCTGGGCCAGCATGGTCTTGCCCGCTCCCGGAGGGCCGAGCAGCGCGAGATGATGCCCGCCGGCGGCGGCCAGCCCCACCGCCCGGCGTCCCCGTTCCTGGCCCAGCACATCGGCGAGGTCGGCCAGCACGGGCGCCTGTCGCGGGACCGGGGCTGGCGGGTCGAGCAACGTCCCCTGCCGGCGGACGAACCTGACCAACCTGGCCAGGGTATCCACGGCCAGCACCTGGATATCGGAGACCAGGTGCGCCTCAGCCGCGTTCTCCGCCGGCACGACCATGGTCCGGGCGCCGGCCCTGGCCGCGCCGAGCGCGGCGGGCAGCACGCCCCGCACCGGTCGCACGGTGCCGTCCAGCCCCAACTCGCCCAGCAGCGCCATCTCGTCGAGAGCGTCGTCGGGAACGGCACCGGCCGCGGCGAGAATGGCGAGCGCGACGGCCAGGTCGAAGCCTGAGCCGTGCTTGGGAAGGTGCGCGGGCAGCAGGTTGACCGTCAGACGCTGCTGTGGCCACTGCTCGCCGGAATTGAGCACCGCCGCTCGGACCCGGTCCCTCGACTCCGTCAGCGCGGCGTCCGGCAGGCCAGACATCACCAGCCGGGGCAGCCCGGCAGCCACATCGGCTTCGACGACCACGATCTTCCCGACCACACCGATAAGCGCCATCGAACACACCCGTGCGTAGCCCATCGTCAGCACCCGGTTAGAACGCGCCGCGCAGGTGTTCGACCCGCGCGGGCCCGGAGGGCTGAGGTCGGACGCTGACCACGTCGAACCGCACCTGCGAGCGGCCGACGCCACGCCCCGCAAGCCACTGCGCCGCCAGGTGACGGATCCGGCGGGCCTTGGCCGGCCGGACCGCTTCGACCGGCTGCCCGAACCGTTCGCTCCGCCTGGTCTTGACCTCGCAGAAGACCAGGGCATCACCGTCCTGGGCGATGATGTCGATCTCACCGATCGTGCCTCGCCAGTTACGTTCCAGCAGCTCCATGCCCTGATTGAGGAGGTGCCGAACGGCAACCCTCTCGCCGTATGCACCGACGGCGTCGTTCGCTCGCGTCATGCAAGCAGCTTGTCGCCGGAGAACGGGCCCGCCAACGCGGTGCAGATCATCTTGTGGACCGCGGCCCGCTTGTGGATGACGACCCGACCGACGGGCGATGTGCTATGGGGCTGGAGCGTCCGGGCACCCGCCCACCCGGCCCGGCCCCGGTGCGGTCAGCCGCCGAAGCCCCCGTCGGGCAGCGCGATCTCCGGCTTCTCCAGCTCTTCGACGTTCACGTCCTTGAAGGTCATCACTCGGACATTCTTCACAAAACGCGCGGGGCGATACATGTCCCAGACCCAAGCATCGTGCATCTCAACCTCGAAGTAGACCTCACCGTCCGAGTTCCGCACGTGAAGATCCACCTGATTGGCAAGGTAGAACCGACGCTCGGTCTCAACGACGTATGAGAACTGGCGGACGATGTCGCGGTACTCCCGATAGAGCTGCAACTCCATCTCGGTCTCGTACTTCTCGAGATCCTCGGCGCTCATTGCGGTCCGCCCTCCATGTTTCCATTCTCGCCCACCCGCGATGCCACACCAACGGCCACGCCGGACGCCACGCCGGACGCCACGCCGACGGTACCCCGCTCGCGTGCAACTTGCGCCACCGCCGCCACGTTGGCATACGAGAAACGATGGTGCGGACAGGGACCATGACGCGTCAGCGCTTCCGTATGCTCGCGAGTCGCATACCCCTTGTGCGCCGCGAACCCGTAGCGCGGCCATGAACGGTCCAGCTCCGCCATGAGCCGATCTCGCGTCACCTTCGCCACGACACTGGCCGCGGCCACGCATGCCGCGACCACATCCCCCTTCCAGACGGCAAGGCCGGGAGCGGGCAGACCGTCGACGCTGAATCCGTCGGTCAGCACGTACTCCGGCCTCCTGCGCAGCGTTCCGCACGCCCGCCGGAGGCCCGCGAGATTACACACGTGAAGCCCCTTGGTGTCGATCTCCCGGGGGGAGAGGACGACCCATGAATACGCCACCGCAGCCCCGATCACCGAAGTGAAAACCCGTTCCCGAGCCTCGGGCGACAGCAGCTTCGAATCCGTCAGCCCCGCGATTTCCCCCCGGGATCCGGCCGGCAGGATGACCGCCGCGGCCACCAGCGGACCGGCGCAGGCGCCCCGTCCCGCCTCATCGGCTCCCGCGACCGATTGGAAGCCGCGTCGCTGTAAGGTTCGCTCCATGGCGTAGGTGCCAGCGGCGCGACGGACGGTCGCTCGGGTCGGGGCAAGCATGCACACTCGATCATCAGGTCTTGGGTGGCGCGGGGACCTTCTCAAAGGTCTTCGGAACATCCAGCCACTTCGCCCCGCCAATGGGCCAGAACACGACGAACGCTCTGCCGATCACGGTGTCTTCCGTGATGGTCGAATCGACGACGTCATGGGTCCGCAGGTATTGCTGGCGCGAATCCCCCGACTGGGAACGGTGGTCCCCCATGACCCACAGCCGCTTGGCCGGAATGGTCACGTCGAACGGATCGTCACTGGCGAGATCGGCGACACCCTCATCGTCGTGAAAGATGTACTCCTCATCGAGCGCGTGGCCGTTCACGGTGATCCGCTGCTGGGCGTCGCAGCAGACAATGTGATCGCCGCCGATCCCGATGACCCGCTTGATGAAATCCTTCTCCGCGGGGTCCGCGCTCCACATCGCCGGGGCCTTGAACACGATGACCTCACCGCGACGGGGCTGCCGGAAGTCGTACACCAGCTTGTTGACGAGCACCCGATCGTTGATGTTGAGCGTGCGCTGCATCGACTCGGACGGGATGAAGAAGGTCTGCATGACAAAGGCCCGAACCACCACGGCGACGACAATTGCCACGGCCAACAGAACCGGAAATTCCCGCCAAAACGTGCTGCGGCGCTTTGTTTGCTCGTCAATCACAATACTGAGCCTACGTTGTCGGATCTCGCCCGTGTCGGTCGAACTCGCCGGTGTGACAATACACCGACAAAAGGAACGAAAAAGTCGAACTTCCCAGGTACGACTGGTTGACCTTCCGCGGCGACCGTCCTACCCCGCGCCGCCACGCCCTCCGGCCCCGCCTCCCGCGCCGCGGCCGGACCGCCGGGGAGCGCCAGCGGTCTTGGCACCTTCTCGAACGTCTTGGGGACGGGCATCCCGGCCCACTGCGAGGTCGGCCACACGATCACGAACGCCCGGCCGATGACGTTCTTGATCGGGACGGGGCCCTGGCACCGGGAGTCCTGGGAGACCGCCCGATGGTCGCCCATGACGAACATCTGTCCCATTTCAATCACGATCGGCCCGAATCTGCGCGAGCGGCATTCTCCCGGCGTCGGCGGGATGTCAATCGATGAGTTGTCCGTCACGTACGGTTCGTCCAGGGGATAGCCGTTCACCGTCACCCGCCCCTCGGCATCGCAGCAGGCAATGGTATCGCCGGGCAGCGCGATGACGCGCTTGATGAAGTCCCGCTCCCCCGGCTCGCTCACGCCGATCAGGTCGCCGATCGTGCGGCCGAGACGACCCAGGAAACTGCCCTGCTGCTGCGGCACGTTCTCCGGGTCCCAGTTGTCCGTCCCCCGGAACACGACCACCTCGCCCCGGGCCGGCTCACGCACATCGTAAACAATCTTGTTCACCAGGACCCGGTCGCCGATCAGCAGCGTGTTCTCCATGCTGGCCGACGGGATGTAGAACGCCTGAAGCAGGAAGGTCCGGATCAGGACCGCGAGGCAGAAGGCAACGACGAGCAGCAGTGGCAGTTCCTGCCAGAGGGGCATGGCCGGACGGATGGAGCGCTTGCGTCGCTCGGTGTCCCCGGGCCGCCGGTACCGCCTGGATTCGGTGTGCCCGTGCCCCTGCTGCCCGACCCGGGCCGTGGCATGACCCCCAGGGTCCCTGGGGGAGCCGTAGACTCCGGACTCCCGCGCCCGCGGGGCTCCCCGCCGGCCGTCCCACACCGGGCCGGGGACGGGGTCCGCGGCTCCCGCCGGCCGGGCGTACCCGTTGTCACCGGGCCCGGGCCCACCCGCGTCGTAGGGATTGTCGCCATATACTCCGAAGTCGCCGGTCTCCCGGCCGGCACCGGGGTCAGCAAGATCGGCGAGATAGGCGCCGTACTCCGGATCGAGAGCGCCGAGCCCCGGCCAGAAGCTGCCGTCCTGCGGCCCGTTGGCACCGAACGCATCCCCATGGCCAGCGGAATCCGGCTCGAAGACGACGGCGTCCCCGGTGTGGTACGCCCCGGGATCGGACTCGTGCCCCTCAGCCGCGCGCCCAACGACCCGCCCGTGGTGATCGGCCATCGGGCGGCGAGCGAAGTACGGATCCGCGTCAGCATGATCGCCGCGGCCGTATGGGTCGCGATTCACCGAGACAAGCCTATGGCGAGGCGTTCATGTTCGCGATCAAAAGTCGCTGGGAGAACGCTGTGAGTAGTCAGCCGACCGACTTCTCGCGCCGCTCCTTGATCTTCGCGGCCTTCCCGCGCAGCCCGCGGAGGTAGTACAGCTTGGCCCGCCGGACGGCGCCACGCGTGACGACCTCGACCCGGTCGATGGAGGGGCTGTTGATCGGATAGGTCCGCTCGACGCCAACGCCAAAGCTGATCTTCCGCACGGTGAAGGTCTCCCGCAGAGCCGAGCCCTGGCGGCGGATCACAACCCCCTGGAAGATCTGAACGCGGGAACGGCTGCCCTCCACGACCCGCGCGTGCACCTTGACCGTGTCACCAGCACGGAAGACCTGAAGGTCGGTCCGCAGTGACTGGGCATCCAAAGCATCCAGCGTGTTCATCGCTGCTGTTACCTCGTGGCTCAAGGCGCACCAAATCGGCACGCAAGTCGAAAAATCTTGAATGGCCACGGGCACCGACCCGCGGCAACCTCATTACTCTGCCACATCTGGGGCCGATAGTTGAAATCCGGCCCCGCGAAGGCACGCCATGTCGTGCCGATCCAGCGCGGATTCGGGCAGCGCGGCCAGCAGATCCGGGCGCTGCCGCGCGGTCCGCAGCAATGCCTGATCGCGGCGCCATCTGGCGATCCTGCCGTGGTCGCCGGATCGCAACACCTCCGGCACCGCCAGCCCTCGCCAGGTCGACGGTTTCGTGTACCCGGGGCCTTCCAGCAGCCCCGCCGCATGCGACTCCTCGACCAGCGAAGCGGCGTTCCCGACAGTGCCAGGCAGCAGCCTGGTTATCGCCTCGATGATGGCCAGTGCGGCGACCTCCCCGCCGAACAGCACATAATCGCCCAGGGACACCTCGCTGACGGCCGCGGTGGTCGCCGCGTGGTCCAGGACCCGCTGATCGATGCCCTCATACCGCCCGCAGGCGAACACCAGGTGCGGCTCACGCGCCAGATCGTGGGCCATCGCCTGGGTGAACGGCCGGCCCGTCGGCGTCGGCACCACGATCCGGGTGGTCCCGCCGTCGGCGACCACCGCGTCCAGCGCCTCGCCCCAGGGCTCCGGGCGCATGACCATCCCGGGGCCGCCGCCGTAGGGCGTGTCATCGACGGTCCGATGCACGTCGTGGGTCCAGGTCCGCAGATCATGCAGGTCGATCGTCAGCAGGCCCAGGGCGCGGGCCCGTCCGATGAGCGACAGTTCCAGCGGAGCGAAGTAGTCCGGAAAGATGGAGATGATATCGATGTTCATCGTCCGGAACTCACAGTTCCAGCAGCCCGGCCGGCGGGGTCACAACCACCCGTCCGGCGGCAACGTCCACCTCTGGCACGATCGCCTTCACGAACGGCACCAGGGAGAGCTTCCCCGACGGCTGCCGCAGTACCAGCAGATCCGACGCTGGCGCGTGGTCGATGCGGATGATCTCGCCAAGAGGCGACCCCGCGCTGTCGACCGCCGCGAGTCCGACGAGTTCGTAGTCGTTGAACTCGTCCGGGTCGGCGCTCGGCGGCACCTCGGCGCTGTCGACGCAGAGCAGCACTCCCCGCGTGGCCTCGGCACAGGTCCGGTCGAAGACCTCGGCGAACCGCAGAATGTACCGCCCCGAATGCGGTTTGGCCGCAACGATCGTCAGGGTCGCCGGCACCTGCCAGGGCGCGCCCGCTGGCCGGGAGGCACCCGAGGCGTCCGCCGGAGGCCGGGGCCCGGGGTGGGCCGAGGACGTCGTGATCGGGGCGGTGTCCAGCACCGCCCCGGCCACAAACCGCGCACCGGGGTCATCGGTGCGCACGTCGACAACGACCTCGCCGTGCACCCCATGAGGCTTCGCGATTCTTCCGACGATGAGTTGCATTCGTCAGTACGAATCGACGATCTCGACCCGAACGCCCCGGCCACCGATCGACATGATGACCTGGCGCAGGGCCTTGGCCGTCCGGCCGCCCCGGCCGATGACGGTGCCCAGGTCCTCCGGGTGCACGCGCACCTCCAAGCGCTGGCCCCGCCGCGAGTCCACCATCCGTACCCGGACATCGTCTGGATGATCCACGATGCCCTTGACGAGGTGTTCGAGAGCGGGACGCAACACGTCAGGCCTCCGCGCCTGCGCCGGCACCGGACTGCTCCTCCGTCTGCCGCTTGGATTCCGCGGCCTTCTTCGGCTTGGCGGCCGGCGCGTCCGCCACACCTGCTGCGGCTTGGGCTGCGGCCTCGTACACCGCACGCCGGTCCGCACGCGCCGGGGCGACCTTGAGCGGTTCCGGGGCGGGAAGGCCCTTGAACCGCTGCCAGTCGCCGGTCTTGGAAAGGATCGCCCGCACCGGCTCGCTCGGCTGCGCGCCAACGCTCAACCAGTGCTGAACCCGCTCGGAGTTGACCTCGATACGCGAGGGCTCCTCCTTGGGGTGGTAGATCCCGAGGAACTCGATCGCCCGACCGTCGCGCTTGGTACGCGCGTTGGCCACGACGATGCGGTACTGCGGGTTGCGGATTTTCCCCATCCGCAGAAGCCGGATTCGAACGGCCACGTTGAACTCGCTCCTGATTTTGATCGAAGCCGAGCGTTCCTTGAGCGCCGTGGGGTTGGCACCGTGAACCACTCGATGGACGGGCGACGCGCCGGAGTAGAGGGCGCCGAGGCGTACGCCGGATACCAGCTGTCCATTCTGCCAGATCCGCAACCTCCGGCACGGGCGGGGCCGGCAGCCGCCGGGAAATGTCGACCGGGATCAGTAGGCGCGGGCCAGGTAGGCCACCAGGTCCGTCTCGTCCTCGCTGTCTGGCATCGTTCCATCGGGTCGGGTCAGGCACCGCACCGTGACGGCGTGGGCGTTGAGCATGGCTTCCTCTTCGCCGTCCCGGCCGAACAGGGACCACGGCACGCGCACCCATCCGGTCGCCGTCTCCTCCAGCGCCTCGGAAACGCTGGAGTTGTCCAGCGTCCTCGCCCGCCTCGCCGCGAGGGCCTCGTCGTACAGCGTCTTCTGGTCGGCCTCCAGCGCGACCGTCACCGCCTCGACGACCCGCCCCAGGGGGGTGGGGGTCTTGCTCCCGCCGACCCGCCGGACGACCACGGCATTGCCCGCGGCCAGATCACGCGGCCCGATCTCGATCCTGACCGGGTGTCCCTTCAGCTCGGCGGCGACGGCACGCCGGCCGAACGGCGTGTCGACCCGGTCGTCGAGGGCCACCCGCACCCCGGCCTGGCGCAGCTCGTCGCGCAACGTCGCCGCCGCCTCCGCCACGCCCTCGCCGGCCTTAACGATCATGATATGGGCCTGTACCGGCGCGAGCCTTGGCGGCAGCCGTATCCCCTGGTCATCGCCGTGGCACATGATCAGGCCGCCGAGCATCCGGGTCGAGACCCCCCATGAGGTGGTCCAGGCGTGCTCCAGTCCCCCGGAGGCCGCAGAGTAGGTGATGTCGAAGGCCCTGGCGAAGTTCTGGCCGAGCTCGTGGCTCGTGCCCAGCTGGAGGGCCTTGCCATCGGCCATCATGCCTTCCAGGGTGTACGTCGCCCGCGCCCCCGCGAAACGCTCCCGCGCGGTCTTGAGCCCCACCACGACGGGGATTCCCAGCACGTTGACCATGAAGTCCTCATAGACCTCGTGCAGGATCCGCCGAGCGTAGGCCCTGGCATCGGCCTCGCTGGCGTGCGCGGTGTGCCCCTCCTGCCACAGGAACTCGCTGGTACGCAGGAACACCCGGGGCCGGAGTTCCCAGCGCACGACGTTCGCCCACTGGTTGAGCAGCAGTGGAAGATCCCGGTAGGAGCTGACCCACTTGGCCATGAACTCGCCGATGACGGTCTCGCTGGTCGGACGCACCACGACCGGCTCGGCCAGTTCCTTGCCCCCGGCGTGGGTGACCACGGCCAGCTCCGGGGAGAAGCCCTCGACGTGCTCGGCCTCCCGGCGCAGGTAGCTCTCGGGGATGAACAGGGGGAAATAGGCGTTCTGGGCACCGGCCGCCTTGATCCGGTCGTCCAGCTCAGCCTGCATCCGTTCCCAGATGGCATAGCCCGTCGGTCGGATGACCATCGTGCCGCGCACCGGACCGTTGTCGGCCAACTCTGCCTTGGCGATCACATCCTGGTACCAGCGGGGGAAATCCTCGGAACGGGGAGTCAGCACACGGGCCATGAGGGCACATCCTAGAGGTCGCACGGATGGGGTGTCGCGCCGACAGGGCGCCCCGTCGCACGGCCGGTCAACGCACCACCCGACCGCGCAGGATGATCCGGCGGGGGTTGAGCAGCGTCCGCAGATCGCGCCGAGGATCGGCATCGTAGACGACCAGATCGCCCAGGCCGCCCTCGACCAGACCGGGGAACCCGAGCCAGGCCCGGGCGCCCCAGGATCCGGCCCGGAGCACCGCTTCCGGGGCCATTCCGGCCCGCCGGTGCAGCAGCAGCATCTCCCTGGCGGCAAGGCCATGATCGATCCCACCGCCGGCATCGGTGCCGACGTAGATGGGCACGCCGGCCTCGTTGGCCGCCGCGACGACGCTGGGGAACCGGGCGTGCATGGCCCGCATATGCGCCGCGTACGTCGGGAACCTCGCCTCACCGCTCGCGGCGATCTCCCCGAAGGTCTCAACATTGATCATCGTTGGCACCAGGGCCGTACCCCGTCGGGCCATCTCGTCGATGTCCGTCTCGGACAGGCCGGTGCCGTGTTCCACGGAGTCGATGCCCGCCCGGACCAGCGCGGCCACCGATTCCTCCGCGAACACGTGGGCACAGACCTTCGCGCCGGCCTCGTGGGCCGCCGCGACGGCCTTGGCCATCGCGTCGGTGTCCCAGGCCGGAGCGAGATCTCCGACGCCCCGGTCGATCCAGTCCCCGACAAGCTTGATCCACCCGGTTCCGGCGTGCGCCTGGCGGACGGCCTCGGCGCACAGGTCCGCCGCGGTCACCTCGACCCCGAGTCCCCGCAGATAGCGTTTGACCGGAGCGATGTGCCGGCCGGCCCGGACGAGTCTCGGCAGGTCCTCGTCGTGGTCGAAACTCGGGTAGGGAAACGGCGAACCAGCGTCCCGAATCGTGAGCACCCCGGCGTCCCGATCGGTCAGGGCCAGCGCTCGCGCCTGCTCCAGCGAGGTCACCGGCGCCGGCCCCCGGGCGATCCCGATGTGGCAGTGCGCGTCCACCAGCCCCGGCAGGACGAACCCCCCGTCCGCGACGGTGGTCGCCGCCGGGACCGGTCGCAGCGTCACCCGGTCACCGACCAGCCACAGGTCCCGCACCGTGTCGTCGGGCAGCACGATCCCACGCACATGCAGCGCCATATCCGTCCCAGTTCTCACGTGAGGTTCGGTGCCCCGGGCTCAGCTCTTGCCGCCTCGGCGCAACTTGGTGAAGTCCAGCTTCGGCAGGGAGACGCCCGGCGGCAGCGCGGCGGCGTTGGGGTCGAAGGCCGAGGGGTCGAGCGCCGAGGGATCAAGGCCGGGAGGCAGGGCCAGATCTCCGGGCAGGCCCTGGGCACCGGCCCCCCGGGGCTGCTGGCGCCCGCCGCCCCGACCGCCCTTGCCGCCCTTGCGCTTGCTCTTCGGGGACTTGGTCGCCTTCCGGCGCCCTCCGGGCAGCCCCATCATGCCGCCCAACTGCTTCATCATCTTCTGGGCCTCGGCGAACCGGGCGAGCAACTGGTTGACGTCGTTGACCGTCACGCCGGAGCCGTTGGCAATGCGGAGGCGACGGGAACCATTAATGACCTTCGGATTCGTCCGCTCCCCCGGGGTCATCGACCGGATAATCGCCGTGATCTTGTCGAAGTGCCGGTCGTCCACCTGCGCCAGCTGGTCCTTGGCCTGGCCCATCCCCGGCATCATCGCGAGGACGTTGGCGATCGGGCCCATACGCCGGATCGCGATCATCTGCTCCAGGAAGTCTTCGAGGGTGAACCGCTCGCCGCCGAGCAGCTTGGCGGCCATCCGCTCTTTCTGCTCGTCGGCGAAGACCCGCTCGGCCTGCTCGATGAGCGTGAGCACGTCGCCCATCCCGAGGATGCGCGAGGCCATCCGCTCGGGGTGGAAGACATCGAAGTCCTCCAGCTTCTCCCCGGTGGAGGCGAACAGGATCGGCTGCCCGGTCACGTGCCGCACGGAGAGCGCCGCACCGCCCCGGGCATCACCGTCGAGCTTGGAGAGCACGACGCCGGTGATACCGACGCCGTCACGGAACGCCTCGGCGGTCGCGACCGCGTCCTGGCCCACCATGGCGTCGATGACGAACATGATCTCGTCCGGATGTACCGCGTCCCGGATCGCCACGGCCTGCGCCATCATGTCCGCGTCAATGCCGAGCCGGCCCGCGGTGTCGACAATGACCACATCGCGCATGGCCCGCCGGGCATGGCTCATCGCGTCGTGCGCCACCCGCACCGGGTCGCCGACGCCGTTGCCCGGCTGGGGGGCGTAGACCTCGACGCCCGCCCGCTCGCCGAGCACCTGGAGCTGGTTGACGGCGTTGGGCCGTTGCAGGTCCGCGGCGACCAGGAGCGGCTGGTGCCCCTGCTCCCGCAGCCACCGGGCCAGCTTGCCCGCCAGCGTCGTCTTGCCCGCGCCCTGAAGACCGGCCAGCATGATCACGGTCGGCGGCTGCTTGGCGAAGTTCAGCCGCCGGGCCTCACCGCCGAGGATCGCGATGAGTTCCTCGTGCACGATTTTGATAATCTGCTGGGCCGGGTTGAGCGCCTCGGCGACCGCCGCGCCACGTGCCCGTTCCTTGAGCCGGAAGATGAACGCCTTGACGACGGCGAGGGCGACGTCCGCCTCCAGCAGCGCCAGGCGGATTTCTCGCGCGGTCGCGTCAACATCGGCATCGGTGAGCCGGCCCTTGGTCCGCAACTTGGCAAAGATGCCGGACAGGCGGTCGCTCAGCGTGTCAAACACCGCAGTTCATCCCCGATTGTCGCAATCGCTCAACTCGGACGCCGGGTCGACGCCCCTGCAAGGGTATCCGCACCGCCGCACGCCGCGTCGACGACCGCGTCCGCAATCTCCTTGCGGCGGTTGTCGTCGCCCCATTGCCGCTCGTCGCCGACCAGATAGAAGGCGTCCACCACGTCGGCGCCGAGGGTCGAGATCCGCGCTGCCCGGACCTCAACGCTCGCCTCGCTCAGCGCCCTGGTGACCCGGTAGAGCAGTCCTGGCGAGTCCGCGGCCCGCAGTTCCAGGATCATCGCATCGGTGGCGGGCTGCCACACCACCTTCGGCGCGGCACGGGTACTGCCGCCGCGGGCCACCGTCCGCGCCGACCGGGCCCTGGCCGCGAGCCGAGCCTCGATGTCGAGATCGTTCCGGACCGCCCGGCGCAGATCGGCCACCAGCGGGCCGTACTCCGGTTCCTGGCCGAACCGGGGTTGGATCGCGAAGGCCAGGCGCACGATCCCGTCGGCGACGAAGGTATCCGCCGCGACGACGTCGAGCCGGTGCAGCGACAGGCACCCGGCGACGGACGGCAGCAGCATCCGGCTGTGCGCCGCGATCACCTCCACCAGGTCCGTCTCGACCTTGATCACCGGCAGCTCGTCGCGCGCGATGGCCCGCAGGTCCGGCGGCTTCGGCCGGGGGACGACGCCCGTGTCGAGCACCTTGTCGACCCGCCCGACCAGCTCCGCGATGAGCCGGCCCTTCCAGGTCGACCAGGCGGCCGGTCCGGTGGCTGCGGCGTCGACCCGGGCGAGAGCGAACAGCAGCGCAAGGGTCGTGCGGTCACCCACCGCTTCGGCGACCGCGGTGATGGTGGCCGGGTCCTCCAGGTCGCGGCGGGTCGCGGTGTCCGGCAGCAGCAGATGGATACGCACCACCCGCTCGACGATGTCGACGTCGGCCAGGGACAGCCCGATCCGGCGCGCCATCGCCGCGGCGATGGGCGCACCGACCGTGCTGTGATCGCCGGGCAGGCCCTTGCCGATGTCATGCAGGAGCACCGACAGCAGCAGCAGATCGGGCCGGTCGACCTCTCTGGTCAGTTCGGCCGCGCGCCGGGTCGCCTCCACCATGTGCCGGTCGACGGTGAACCGGTGCACGGGATTGTGCTGGGGCAGGCTGCGGACCCTGGCCAGTTCCGGCAGCCAGGTGGTCACCAGGCCGTACCGGTCGCAGGCCTCCCAGGTCGCGACGAGCCCGTTGCCACTGCCGAGCAGGGTGATCAGGGCATCCCGGGCCGAGGCCGGCCACGGTTCCGGCAGTGGCGGGCCGAACGCCGCCAGCCATTCCAGCGTCGCCCTCGCGATCGGCAGGTTGGCGCGGGCCGCCGCGGCGGCGACCCGCAGGGCGAGGCAGGGCTCCGGCTTGGGCGCGATCGCCGCGCGCGCGAGCACGGCCTCACCGTTCTGCTCGACGACGTCCCTGCCGATGGGGCTGCGGGTCCCACCGCGAGGCCGGCCGGCCGCCCAGCGTTCCGCGGCCCGCAGGGCGTCGTCCACGGCGTGCGCCGTGGTCCTGGCGGCCTCGGCGATCCGTCGCAGCACGGTGTCGCCGTCCGGGCAGTCGAGCAGCCGCGCGACCTCCTCGCGGTCCTGCGCGAGCAGCCGGTCGATCCGCCGGCCTCGCATGGTGTGCATGGCGTCCCGCACGTCCAGCAGGAAGCGGTGCGCCGCACGGACGGCGGGCCGGGCGGCGTCCGCGGCCCCGGCGTAGCCGACCCCGCGCAGCACGCCGAAGTCCCGCAGCCCTCCTCGGGATTCCTTGACGTCGCCTTCCAGCAGGAACGCCAGCTCCCCGTGCACCTCCCAGCGGCGGCGGGTGAGCTGTGCCAGTTCGGGCAGGCGCCGGCGCGCGTCCCGCCGCCAGCGGGTGACCGCCGACGTGTGCAGCCGGGAGAACAGCTCCGGGTCCCCGGCGATGAGGCGGGCGTCCAGCATGCCCAGCGCGACCCGCAGATCCGTGTCCGCGACGGTGAGCGCCTCTCCCAGCGACCGGGTGGCGTGGTCGAGGGCGTGCCTGGCGTCCCAGATGGCGTACCAGATGGCGGTGCCGATGGCGTCGGCGTCCGGCCTGTCGTCGTGCAGCAGGACAAGGTCCAGGTCGCTGTGGGGTGCGCATTCTCCCCGGCCGAGACCGCCAACGGCCACCAGTGCCACCCCGACGTGGATGCCTGGCGGCAACAGCGTTGCCAGCCAGGCATCCAGCGTGTCGGAACGTTGAAGGCGAGCGGCGGCCCCGATTCCCCGTGGCTGCATCCGGGACCCCCTCGCCCTGTTGAGTTAGAGCGCGTCCAGGCCGCGCTCGCTGGTACGGACCCGGATGACCTCATCGACGGGGGTCACCCAGACCTTGCCATCTCCGATCTTGCCGGTGCGAGAGGCCGCGACGATCGCATCAACGACCTTCTCGACGTCGATCTCGTCCGTCACGATCTCGATCCGGATCTTCGGCACGAATTCCACCGTGTACTCGGCACCCCGGTAGACCTCGGTGTGCCCCTTCTGCCGGCCGTATCCCTGCACCTCGCTGACGGTCATGCCAGCGACGCCCAGCACGTGCAGCGCCTCTTTCACGGCGTCGAGCTGATACGGCTTGATGACCGCGGTCACCAGTTTCATGGCCATTCCCTCCATCTCTCGACGCTAGCCTGTGGCCTTCGGGGAAACTGACTTCGCAGCAGGCTTCCCAGCCTTGGCCGGCGCCGACGTCCCGCCGGTTGCCGCAACACCGGCAAGGGTGAAGGCACCGCCGCCGCCGCCACCGGACGGAGAAAGATCGTACCCAGCCTCGGCGTGCTCCGTAAGGTCGATCCCGTCGCTCTCCGCTTCCGGCGTCGCGCGGAAGCCCACGGTCTTGTCAATCAGGAAGGCCAGACCGTACGCAATGCCAAACGAACACACCGTAACAATAATGCTTGCGAGCGCCTGCCGGCCCAACTGCGTCACACCGCCCCCGTACAGCAGCCCTTCCTCGGCCCCGAGGCCGTCGGCGAGTGCGGGGTTGATGCCGATGGTGGCGAAAAGTCCGATCCACAGCGATCCGATCCACCCACCGACGAAGTGCACTCCGACGACGTCCAGCGAGTCGTCGTAGCCCAGCTTGTACTTCAGACTCACGGCGTAGGCGCACACCGCACCGGCGACGAGGCCCAGCAGTACGGACGCGTACGGGGCGATGAACCCGCAGGCGGGGGTGATGGCCACCAGCCCGGCCACGGCACCTGAGGAGGCGCCGACCAGGGTGGGCTTGCCGTCGCGCAGCCATTCGACGATGATCCAGCCGAGCACCGCCGCGGCCGTTGCGACCTGGGTGTTGATGAAGGCGATGCCAGCGACGCTGTCAACGGTCAGCTCGGATCCGGCGTTGAATCCGAACCATCCGAACCACAGCAGACCGGCGCCGAGCGCCACCAGCGGAACGTTGTGCGGCCGGAAGCTCTCCCGCGGCCAGCCGGCGCGTTTGCCCAGGACCAGCGCCACGGCCAGAGCCGCGGCTCCGGCGTTGATGTGTACCGCGGTCCCACCGGCGAAGTCCAGAGCGTGGATCTTGCCACCGATGAAGCCCCCGCCCCAGACCCAGTGCGCGACGGGTACATACACCAGGGTGAACCATCCGGCCGCGAACAGCAGCCATCCCCCGAACTTTGCCCGGTCCGAAAGCGCGCCGCTGATCAGGGCGACGGTGATGATGGCAAACATCATCTGGAAGGCGAGGAACACGTACGTCGGAACGCCGATGCCATCCGGGGAGGTCTCGCTGGCACCCCACACTTCAGCGATGAAGTTCTTGTTCCCGAGGTACTGCGTGAAACTGCCGATGATGTTGTTTGCTGAATCGTTCGAGTTGGACCCAAATGAAAGCGAAAAACCGTAAAGGAGCCAAAGAACCGAGATGAGCCCAATTGAGGAGAAGCTCATCATCATCATGTTCAGGACACCCTTGGAACGGTTCAAACCGCCATAAAACATGGCGAGACCGGGTGTCATTAGGAGTACCAGCGCGCTGGATACCAGTAACCAGGCGGTGTTACCGGTATCAACCACGGGCGGATCAGCGAGGTAGAACACGCCACCCCTCCTTGCGTCAGTTTGCCGTCCTTCCGACGATGGCGGGAATGCCAGAACGCCGGCTGGTAGAAACCCTGAGGGAATGCCGTTTCACACACCGACGTCTCCACGTTTCCGTGAGATCACACTGTGTTTCGGACAGGTGAAAACCCTCGAAAGATCATCTACCTCAGGGCGTACTCCAGCACGTGGCGCTCATAATCCAGCAGGCGCAGATCACGCACGGGGCGCCGAAGGAGTCCCTTATGAACAATGCGGACGAACG
This sequence comes from Dactylosporangium sp., assembly GCA_013041765.1. Classification (GTDB taxonomy): domain Bacteria; phylum Actinomycetota; class Actinomycetes; order Mycobacteriales; family Micromonosporaceae; genus JABDRL01. Next base: position 16,306 of record JABDRL010000418.1, read on the forward strand.
CCGGATCTCCGGCGGCGGCCATGCGCCGGATGCCCTCGATGTGGTCAACGATCCGCTTGCGAAGCACCCGAACGAGTCGATGGCGGTCGCGAGGTGTCAAACCATAAGCGTCCGCGAACATTCTGAGCCGTCGGGGGCGGTTCGGGCGCTTCCACCCCAGCGTGTAGGAATCGCGGTCGGAGAACAACGGAACCCAGGTCCAGGCGGCGTAGGCGACGTCGTAGATCCGGGCCCCCGGGGAGGCCAGGTCGAAGTCGATGAGGCCGAGCGTGCCGTCAGGTTGCCAGATCACGTTGTGCGGTGCCGCGTCGTGATGGCAGATGATCTCGGTGTCCGGCGGAGGCGGCCCGAACGACCGCCACACGGCCCCGGGCTGCGGATGAAAGCCGAACTGCGCGTCGTGGAACATGCGCAGCATCGTCGCGACGGTGACCAGCGCCTCGTCGGTGACCCAGTGCGGCGCAAGCGGATACTCTCCGCACTCACCTTCGAGGTAGGACAGCACCTCGCGCCCTCGCTCGTCGATACCCAGTGCCCGGGGAGCGCCGGTGAAGCCGACGTACTCCAGGTGGCGCAGCAGCGCGTGCACCGCCGGCGTCCATGGTCCGGCGTTGCGACGGACCGTGTCTCCCGCCCGCACCACCACGGACGTGTTTCCGCCGTGTAGCGGGATCTCCTGCTGTGTCACCGAACTCGCTCCTACGGCTGGCGTGCTTCGAGGCTACGCGTCAGCGCCAACAAGGGCGTCGACGAACGCCACGGGATCGAAAGGCGCGAGATCGTCCGGCCCCTCGCCCAGCCCGACCAGTTTGACCGGAATCCCCAGGCTGCGTTGCACCGCGAGGACGATGCCACCCTTGGCCGTTCCGTCCAGCTTCGTCAGGACCACTCCCGTCACATTGACCACCTCGGTGAAAACTCTGGCCTGTTCCAGCCCGTTCTGCCCGGTGGTCGCGTCCAGCACGAGCAGGGTCTCCCCCACCGGGCACTGCTTCTCGACCACCCGCTTCACCTTGCCGAGTTCATCCATCAGGCCGGCCTTGTTCTGGAGCCGTCCCGCCGTGTCGATCAGGACGGTCTCCGTGCCTCCCTCGACCCCCCGGCGGACCGCGTCGAAGGCCACGGAGGCGGGATCGGCGCCCTCCCGACCCCGGACCACCTCCGCGCCGACTCTGCCGGCCCAGGTCGCCAGCTGGTCAGCCGCCGCGGCACGGAAGGTGTCCGCCGCGCCCAGGACCACACTGTGGCCATCGGCGATCAGCACTCGAGCGATCTTGCCACAGGTCGTGGTCTTGCCGGAGCCGTTGACCCCGACCACGAGCAGGATGGCGGGCAGCCCGTCGCCGGAGGCCGTCGCGATCGTCCGGTCGGCCGCCGGTTCGAGCGCCTGGACCAGCTCCTCGACGAGCAGCTCGCGCAGCCGCTCCGCGGAGGACGCCCCGAGCACCTTCGCCCGCTCCCGCAGCCGCTCGACGATATCGGTGGTCGCGGCGAGCCCGACGTCCGCAGTGATCAGCGTCTCCTCGACCTCGTCCCAGGTCTCGTCATCGAGCCGCTCGCGGGCCAGCAACGCGAGCAGCCCCTTGCCGAGGGCGTTCTGCGATCGGGCAAGCCGGACCCGCAGCCGCACCATCCGGCCGGCGGTCGGCGCCGGTATCTCCACGGTCCCGGAGGGGGCGACCTCGCCCGCCCCGGGTTCCGCCGCGGGTTCCGCCGCGGGTTCCGTTGCGGCTTCCGCTGCGGGCCGCTCGTCCGGCCCGCCCGCGTCCGGAACCCGTTCAGCGACTTCAGCGACCCGTGGATCCCGCTCGGCGGGCGCTGCCGTCCGGGGCGGCGGGATCGGCCCGCCCCTGGCCCGTCGCCGGGGAAGGACCCACGCCAGCGTCCCTGCCAGCACGACGACCAGCAGAGCCACCGCAATGATCATGTACTCCATGCCACCCATGCCTGAAATCCTGGCATGCGCCGCCCTCAGCGGTCGGGCCGACCCGCTCTGGCGAGGGTCGACTTCCCATTCCCCGTCGAACCGGCGGAGGTGACATGGCCATCGGGCAGCGTGCGGCCGATGACCGATGTCGCCACGGCAAGCCCCGCGACCACGGCGAAGGTCACCCGTAGGGAGCTGGCATTCGCGATGAGTCCCAGCACCACCGGACCGAGCAGCATCCCCCCGTAGCCCATCGCCGCGACTTGGGCGACGCCGGCTCCCGATGGCTCCAGCGCTCCGGCGATCGAGAAGGCGAGGGGTACCACGGTGCTGACGGCCAGTCCGACCACGAAGAACCCGCTCGCCGCCACCGGCCAGCTGGGCGCGCCGACCACCAGTCCCAGTCCGACCACCCCGATCAGCCCGGACACGGTCAGCATCGTTCTGGAGCCGATCCTGGTACGGATCCGGTCACCGACGGTGCGGCCGAGGAGCATCGCCAGTTCCAGACTCGGGTACCCCAGCGCCGCCAGGTGTTCCTTGGCATGCAGCTCGTCGCGCAGATACAGGCTGCTCCAGTTGGAAACGCTGCCCTCAACCACGAACGAGGCGAAGGCCACCACCCCGACGAGGTAGAGGACCGGGGGGATCCGTCCGCGTCCCCGCTCGCCGGATGCCGCCGGGGCGTCGGGAATGTAGGTCGTCGCCAGCAGCACCGCGATCGGGAACGCGACCGCAGCCCCGCCGATGACCGTCTCGGTGTACCCGAGACCGATTCTCGCGGTGAGTGCCCCCATCGCCCCGCCGAAGACGGCGCCGACGCTCCAGCCGGCGTGGGCACCGTTCATGAGGTGCCGGCCCGCGACCCGTTCCAGCGTCGCGGCCTGGGCGTTCATCGAGCTGTCGAGCAGGCCGAACATCAGGCCGAAGGCCAGGAAGGCCGCGAGGAGCAGCGGGTAGGTGTCGACGATGCCCGAGGCGGCCGACAGGGCCGAGGCCACGGGACACGCCAGCATCAGCACCCGCCGGCTGCCGAAGCGCCCCAGCAGGATCCGTGCGCCCTGGGTCGCGGCCAGCGCCCCGATGCCGAGGACGAGCAGGGCGAAGCCCAGCGAGGCCGCGTCCAGCGCCAGCTTGTCCGACAGGGCCGGCAGCCGCACGGTGCCCAGCGCTGACACCGCTCCGGCGAGTCCGAACGTCCCCGTCGTCCCGACCCTGGCGCGCAAGAACCCCGATGCTGACATCCGCTCATCTTCGCCCACCGGCCGCACCGCCGGTGGGTCTGGCTACGCCGGTTCCGGTTCCGGGGCTGGCCGGGTCTTCTCTAGGCGCTGGCTGATCACTTCCGTGATACCGGCCCGCATCGTCACCCCGTACAGCGCGTCGGCGACCTCCATGGTCCGTTTCTGGTGCGTAATGATGATCAGCTGACTGCGCTCGCTCAGCTGCTCGAACAGCGTGATGAGCCGGCCCAGGTTGACGTCGTCCAGCGCGGCCTCGACCTCGTCCATGATGTAGAACGGGCTCGGGCGGGCTCGGAAGATCGCGCAGAGCATGGCCACCGCCGTCAGCGACCGTTCCCCACCGGACAGCAGCGACAGCCGCTTGATCTTCTTGCCGGGCGGGCGGGCCTCGACCTCGATTCCCGTGGTCAGAAGATCATCTGGGTCCGTCAGGACCAGTCGCCCCTCGCCTCCGGGAAAGAGCACCCGGAAGACCGCCTCGAACTCGTACGCGGTGTCGCGGAAGGCGGTGGCGAACACCTCGATGATGCGCTCGTCGACGTCCTTGACGACGGTCAGCAGATCCCTGCGGGTCGCCTTGAGGTCCTCCAGCTGCTCCGACAGGAACTTGTAGCGTTCCTCCAGCGCGGCGAACTCTTCCAGGGCCAGCGGGTTGACCTTCCCGAGGGTCCGGAGATCGCGCTCGGCCCGCGCCGCCCGCTTCTCCTGAACCGCCCGGTCGTACGGCGTGGCCGAGGGTACCGGCCGCCCCGCCGCGCGGGCGGCGTCCACCTCGGCCGCGGTCGGCGGCGCCTCGACGGCGGGACCGTACTCCGCGACCAGGGCCGCGGCCTCCAGGCCGAACTCTTCTGCCGCCCGAGCCTCCAGCTGCTCGATCCGCAGCCGCTGCTCGGCGCGGGCGACCTCGTCCCGGTGCACCTGCCCGGTCAGCCGTTCCAGCTCGCCCGCCAGGTGCTTGGCCCGGGCGCGGTCGGCGGCGAGTTCGGCTTCCCTGGCGGTTCGGGCTCTGGCGAGGTCGTCCCGGGCA
>JABDRL010000421.1 GCA_013041765.1 Dactylosporangium sp.
GGCACAGCGGGGTGCTCAGCTACAGGCGGTGCCGTTGAGGGCGAACCCGGTCGGCGCGGCGCTGTCGCCGGTATGACTGGCCTGGAAGCCGATGGTGGTCGAACCACCCGGTGGTATGGCGCCGTTGTAGCTGGCGTTGGTTGCGGTCACCTGGCCGCTGGTCGGTGAGTACGTCGCGTTCCAGCCGGAGGTGATGGTCTGCCCGGCCGCAAGGGCGAACTGTAGCGACCAGCCGTCGATGGCGGCCGTGCCAGTGTTGGCGATCGTGATGTTGTCGGTGAGGCCGGTGTTCCACGCACTGACCGAGTTGGTCACTCGGCAGGTGCTGGTGCCGCCCGTCGGACCCGTCGTCGTCGGGGTCGTTGTCGGACCCGTCGTCGTCGTGGTTGGGCCGCTGCCACCCTCACTCACGGTGATGTTGGAGCTACCGCTGCTCTGATACCCCTCGGTGGCCATGATCTGGTAGTTGTGGCTGCCGAGGTTCAGGCCGACGCTGGCCCAGGCGTTGAAGTGGTTGGCGGTGGTGATGGTGCCGCCGGTGCGCTTGCTCTGCCGAACGCTCCAGTACTGGTAGAACGTCGCGGTGCCGATGATGGAGGGCTGGTTGACGCGCTGGGAGCGGTAGATGTCGTAGGTGCTGCCGTCGGTGGTGACGGAGCCCATCCGGGTGGCGCCGCTGCTCGGGTTGTAGGTGCCGAAGTTCTCGACGACGTAGTACTCGATGAGCGGATCGGTCGTCCAGCCATAGAGCGCCAGGTACGAGTTGCCGTTCGGGCTGTAGGTGCCCGAGTAGTTCACCGTGTGGCTGGAGCCGGGGTTCCAGCCCTTGCCACCGACGAAGTTGTTGATGCTGCTCCATTGGAAGCTGTACTGGCCAGCGGCGCCCAGGGTCATGGTGACGTTGCCGCTGTCCTTCCAGTACGAGTAGAAGAAGCCATTATGGGTGCCGGTCTCATTCGAGGTGATGGTCCGGTCGGCCTCGGCGTTGGCGATGCCGGGCAGGGTTGTCGCGGCCATGGCCAGCGCTGCGACGCAGGCGCCACCGATGAGCAGCCGTACGCGACCGCGTCCACGGCGCTTCGGGTGAGCGGGAGAGTCGTTCATGCGCGTACATCCTTCTCGTGAAGGCCGGCCTGAGGGCCAGGCTGCGTGACACGACCCGACGGTGGTGCGGGTCGCCAGAGCGCGACCCCCGCCGCCAGCGTCCTGTCACGCCGCGGATATGCCGGTCGTCATCCGGTCGACGACCGGGGAACCAGGTTGTGGCGGTGACCCGGGGCCGACAGTGGTCGAGGTTCATCGATGGCGGCAGTATTGGTCGACCGCATCGGGTTGTCAACGATTTCCGGAAGGGCGGTGAAAGCCTCATCCGGACTCGGGTTGCTTCAACATGTGTCCGGCCTGGCACTTTTGGCTTGTCGGCCCGACGGAGATCGAGGCATCCATCGACAGGATCCGCAGCCAATGATCGAGATTTACACGAATGTTATCGAAAGTTTCGAACTCGGTCCGTGTTCCCGAGGTGATCGCCCTGGCCGCCGGGCCGCCGCTCGAATCGCCGTCGCGTTCTCGCCGGTAACGCTGCGCGAGACTCCTCTCCACCGCGGAAGGCCGGCTCCGAAACTTACGCGACAGACTGGCACCGGTGCGGGTTGCGCTTCCGCGGCAACCGCATTGAGCTGCGAAAATGTTCGCCTCCGAGCGAAGGCGGAGATGCTTGCCGATCGGCCCTACCTGAGATTCATGCCGCCCACTACATTTCCGGTGCCTCCAGGCGGACCGCCACCCGGCCGCGGGGCGGGGGAAGGAGCATCCCATGAGCACCGAAACACCGGCGCCAGTACCGGCTCGGGCCGGGTCGCCCCCGATCGAGCCGATCCGGCGGCACCCCGGTGCCCGCAGGGGCCGGTTCGGGCCGCGTTCCACGCCGCTGCGGATCGCGCTGGTGGCGGTGGCATGCGCGGTCGCGCTGCTCCCGCTCGTCCGGGAGCACAGTGCCGACGCGTTGGCGGACCCCGCCGAGCCGGTCACGGGCAACGCCACCCACTTCTTCGGGCTGGGCGGGCCGTACGGCGGCTGCGGCACCACCGAGGACCAGCTGGAGACCCTTGATTACATCGCGCTCAATGTCTACGACACCCCCGGCGACTGGGTGTACTACGAGCGGCCGCTGCCGGAGGGCGACCCGAAGATCGGCATGTACGACAACGGCCACAACTGCGGCCGCTGGGTCCAGGTGACCGTCGGCGACTACTGCACCGGCATCAACGACGGCGACCGGGAGGAGCCGTTCTGCCGGAACGGCGAGTGGGTCGCCGACGAGTTCAACGGCGCCACCCTGAACATGCTCGTCGAGGACAGCTGCGGCGATGACAACGCCTGGTGCCGCAACGACCCGTACCACATCGACCTGCATGACCAGTCGCTGGACAAGTTCGTCAGGGACGGCGAGCCGGTGGGCAACATGCTGCCCGACCACTGGAACAACCGCCACATGAGCTGGCAGTTCATCCCGGCGCCCAACTACTCTGGCGACATCCAGATCGGCTTCATGCAGGGCGCCGAGACCTGGTGGGCTGCGGCTTCCTTCTCGCACCTGGCCAACGGCATCCACGGGGTCGAGTCCTGGTCTGGCGGCGAGTGGGTCGAGTCCGAGATGAACCATGACATGGGCCAGTCCTACGTCCTCACGCCGTACGACCCCGGTGGCACCCGGTTCTCGGTCCGCGTCCGCGACGTTGACGACGAGTACCTCAACGACGGCCGGGTCTACACGTTCGACCTGCCCGAGAACTGCGATCCGCGCTGCACGGACCCCTACCAGGAGATCAGCTACACCACCTCGGAGGCCCCGCCAGTCCCGGGCGCCTCGGCCTCCGCTGGGACCGCGACCGGGACCTGCACCGCGTCGTTCGAGGCCAAGGACTCCTGGCCGGACGGGTACCAGGCTGAGATCACCGTCACCGCGGGCGACACGAAGATCCGCGGCTGGCGGGTGAGCTGGGTCCTCGGCGACGACCAGAGTGTGCGCAGCGTCTTCGGTGGCGTGCTGACCGCTGACGGTAGCGCCATGACGGTCCGCAACGAGACCTGGAACGGCACGCTCGCCGCCGGGGAAGCCACGACCTTCGGATACGTCATCGACGGGGGAACCGCGCCTCCCGCCCTGAGCTGCGTCGCCGAGTAGGCCTCCGGGGCGCGGAAGCCCGCCGGAGGCAGGTCGGGTCAGTGACGACCCGCGGGTGGTCCGGGACGGTGCCGCGGGCTACGCCGGGTGGCGGGCGACCAGTCGCTCGATCAGGCCGAGCCGGAGGCGCTGGCGGCGTTCGATCCGGAACCCCCGGTTGACGGCGATGGTCGCCGGCCGGCCACGCAGCCATCGCGGCTCGAAGTGATCGGCGTGTTGACCAGCTCAAGTACGCGCCGCTCCCGCCGATGACCAGAGCGTGAACACCCGCACGGCGCCTGCGGCCCAGGCCGCCTTGCCGTTGGACGGGGAACCGTCCGGATGCTGGCCCCTCGACGCTGACCTGCCCGGGATGCAGATCCTCCGGGAACTCGGGCGCGGTGCGAGCACCATCGTGTACCAGGTGCGGCGGGACGGCACCGGATACGCCCTGAAGGTGTTCAACGCGGTCGTGGGTGACGATCCGGATCCCGGGTCGGCGCTGATCGGATTCCGCCGCCAAGCGGCCATCATGGCGAGCATCGACCATCCGGGACTCCCCCGCATCTATGACGTCGGTCTTCTCCGGGGCCGCCCGTACCTGGTCATGGAACTCATCAACGGCGACTCGCTGGCCGACGTGCTGGAAGGCGGCCGGCTACCGCCAGCACGCGGGGCACGCCTTGCCCTGGACATCGCCCGAGCGCTGGTCCCCGTGCACCGCAAGGGACTGGTCCACCGGGACGTCAAGCCGCAGAACATCATGGTGGTCGGCGGGGAGCACGCCAAGCTCATCGACTTCGACCTCGCGACCCGGGAGAACGCGGAGGGCAAGGCATCCGCCGGTACCCTCGCCTACGCCCCACCGGAGCAGTCCGGCCTCCTCAACCGGCCGGTTGACGGTCGCTCCGACCTGTACTCCCTCGGGGTCGTCCTGTTCGAATGCCTCACCGGGACGTCGCCGTTCCCGGTCGATGACCTCGGTGAGCTGCTCCGGATGCATGCCACCGTGGCACCGCCCGATCCCAGGTCGATGGTCCCGCAGATACCACCGGCGCTCGGGGCGATCGTGACCATGCTGCTGACAAAGGACCCGGACGACCGCTACCAGAGCAGTGACGACCTGGTAGCGGACCTGCACCGCCTGGTCGCGGAGCCCACCGTGGCGTTCGCCCCCGGGCAGCACCGGCACGCTGCCTCCGCCCGGACCGAGCCGCTGTCCGGTCGGGATCATGAGCTGGAGCGGCTGACGCGGCGCTGGGCGAGGGCGCGGGACGGCGAGGGCGGCATCTGCATCATCCGGGGGCCCGGCGGTTCCGGCAAGAGCCGGCTGGCCGCGGAAATCGTGGCGATTGCCAGGGACCAGCACGCGCTGGTCCTGTCCGGCAAGAGCTCCGCGGACAACGCCATGCCGCTGGCGCCGCTGCGGTTCGCCGTTGACGAGGTCCTCCGTGCCCTGACCCTGTTGCCGGGGGCGGAGCAGGAGCGGTGGCGTGATCTGCTGCGCTCGACCGCGGGCCTGGCGGCACCGCTGCTGGGTATGATCACCCCCGCCCTTCGGCAGTGGCTCGGCACCGGCAACCTCGACGATGGCGAACGCTCGGAGCAGTTCACCGTCGCGGTCGTCGACGTCATGAGCGAGCTGGCACGCGCCTGCGGCGGCCTGCTGCTGCACCTCGACGACGTGCAATGGATCGATCCGGGCACCCGTCGGATCATCGCCCGGCTGGCCACCGTGGTCCGAGACGTACCGTTGCTGGTGCTGTGTACCGCACGCGATGACGAGGCGAGCGTCGCGGCAACGGAGGACTTCCGCGACGCGCTCGGCCATGCTGTCGATCTTGAAATTACCCTCGGTGTGCTCGACGAGCAGGGAATCGCGGGCCTGATCGCCTCGCAACTGCCGGGCATGGACACCGGCTCGGCCCTGGCCCGGCTGCTGACCGGGCGCGGCGCCGGCAACCCGTTCGTCGTGCTGGAGTACCTGCGCGCCATCATCGACGCGGGGTTGCTGCTCCCATCCTGGGATGGCTGGATGCTCAACGAGAAGGGCCTCGGCACGCTGGAACTCCCCGTGGACGCGCTCGGCCTGGTCCTCGCCCGGGTCGACGCGCTCGGCTCCGGCAGCCGCCGGATCCTGGCGACGGCCGCCGCTGTCGGTCCCAGCTTCCGCCCGGCCCAGGTCGCCCAGGTATGCGGGGTGGATCCCGGCCGGGTGCTCGCCGCCGTTGTCGAGGCGGCGGGACACCATCTGGTCGAACCCCGCGACGGCGGGGAGTACACCTTCCTCCATGACCAGATCCGGGAGGCGCTCCTGGAGGAGATCGACGGATCCGGGCGTTCCACCCTGCACCGGCGGATCGCCGATGTGCTCGCCAAGGGGCCGGTCGACGAGCCCCACCTGGTATACGCGCTCGCGCGGCACTACCTGCTCGCCGACCCGACGGATGCCACCGACCAGGTCTTCTCCGCCTGCTTCGCGGCCGGGCGGCTCGCCCTGGCCGACCACGCCCCGGCGATGGCGACGGCCTTCCTCGAACACGCGGCGGCGGTCCGGGAACAGGCGGCCGACGGGCCCCTGGACGCCGCCTTCCTCCACGCCCTCGGCGTCGCCCTGCACCGCGAGGGCCGCTACGCGCCGGCCCGGGTACGGCTGGAACAGGCATTCGCCGCAGAAACGACGCCGGCCGGGCGGGCGGGCATCATGCTCGAACTCGGCAAGGTACGCCTGGCGACCTGGAACGTCCCCGCCGCCCTGCGCGCGGTGGACCAGGGACTGGCGGAGCTGGGAGCGCCGGTCCCGAAGCGTGCGCTGCTCGCGGCGCTGTCAACGGTCGCGAGCTGCTTCGCCGGTTTCCTGGTCTCCGCGACCGGGATCGGTGCCGGCACCGCCGGTAGCCAGCGGGTCGCACGGTACGAGCTCATCGCCGCATTTCACACCATCGCCGCATACACCAGCATGGTGAACATGAACGACGGCATGCTGCTCCTGCACGGCATGCGGGTGGTGTACCCGCTGAACCGGCTCGGGCGGGGCGCGGTGTACGCCTGGGGAGAGGCCGGGGTCGGAGCCGTCACGCGCCTGCTCGGGCTGCGATCCCTGGCCGACCGGTGTTTCCGCAAAGCAGGCCGGGCCGCGACGGAACTCGGCGACCCGGGGCTGGTCGCGATGACGCGCTGGATTCACGGCGCGGCAACGTACATGTCCGGCGGCGACGACGGGGCCGCCTGGACGCGGGCGCTGGAGGAGCACGGCCGGTGGCTCGATCCGGGGCTGTGGGACGACGGATGTGACAGCATCGCCCTGGACCACCTGGTGGCCGGGCGGACCCGGCAGGCGGCCAGCTGGTACGACCGGGGAACCCGGCGCGGGGTGCGGGACGCCAAGGATATCGGCGCGCTGATCACCGCCGATGCGGTGGTCAACGCCGCGACCGGCCGGCACCCGGAGGCCGGGGTAGAGCTACGACGCATCCAAGCGGTGGTCGAAAAATACGGCAACCGAGGGCTGACCTTCAAACTGGTGTTCGCCGAGTTGTTCGCCTGCATGGAGCAGGGCGAGTTCGGTGAGCCCTTTGACCGGGCCGTCCGGGACTCCCTCGCCTTCGGACTCAGACCGAGGTTCACACCACGCCAGGTCCGGGTGCTCTGGGTGTACGGCGCCCTCGGCCGGATCGCCCAGTGTGGCCTTCCCGGGGACGACGCGCTACGCCGCCGCCGCCGCAAAGCCGCGGGGCAGGCACTCCGGCAGTTGCGGGCAACGGCCAACAACGCCTTCCTCCACAACGCCCTGCGGCTGGCTCAGGCACAGCTGCATCTCGTCGATGGCCGACCACGGCGTTGCCTGCGGAGCCTCGCGGCCATGACCGTGCTCGAACCGGACGCGCCGATGCTCGCGTACGAGGCACTCCGGACCAGGGCCAGGGCGCTCCGGGCACTCGGCCATGAGGCCGAGGCGATCCGGCAGGCGACGTTCGCGCACGCGGTCGCGGTCGCGGAGGGCTGGCCACATCGGGTGCGCTGGATCCGGGGCGAGTTCGAGATCCCGACATCCGGTGTGGGCAACTCCCGGGTCCACGGAAGCACCTCGACGACTCCGGGCGGAGGCGAGCGGCAGCGGCTGCTGGCGCTGGCAGCGGTCAGCAAGGCCGCGGCTCGGGTGGTCGACCCGGACGCGGTCGCCCGCATCGCCCTGGACGAGACGATCCGCGTCCTCTCGGCAGACCGGGCGTTTCTCTTCCTGACCGCAGACCAGCGGCTGGTCGCGCACCTCGGCAGGGACGCCGAGGGGAACGACATCGAGGAGATCACCGGATACACCACCACGCTGGTGGAGCGGGTGTCCGCCACCGGAGAACCGATCGTGGTCACCGGCACAGAGGAGGGTGCGGCCCTGGGCGCGCAGAGCGCCGTCCTGCACGGGCTGCGCAGCATCCTGGTGGCTCCGCTGCGCCTGGACGACCGGATCCTCGGCGTCGTATACCTCGACAGCCAGGTGGCCAAGGGCATCTTCACGACAGAGGACGTCGACATCCTCACGGCGATGACCGACCACATCGCCACGTCGCTGGAAACGGCCAGGGCGGCGCAGCTGGAGGTGTCGGTACAGGTGGCGCGGCGGCAACGCGACCTGGCGGAGATGTTGCACGACGCGCTGACCGAAATGTCGGCGCTACTCGACCCGGACGACGTGCTCGACTGCCTGTTGCGGCGGACCGCGCGGCTCGCCGAGGGGCAGGGCGCCTGCCTGCTGATCCGCACCGGCTCCGAGGTGACGGCGCGGCTGCTGGCCCGCGACGGAGACCCCGTTCGGGTCCTGGACATCGCCGCTGAGGCCTCCCTCACCCACCTGTTCACGGTGGAACGGGTGACCACGATGGCCGGTGAGCTGGTGCCAGCCCCGCTCGCGGGCGCGCTCGGCCCGGTCGGGTCGTGGCTCGCCGTCCCGCTGGCCGCCCGGAACGCGTCGCTGGGGGTACTGCTGCTCACGTCGCCGACCGCAGACGCGCACCAGGAGACCGAGGTCAACGTGGTCGCGGCACTCGTCGCCCAGGCCATGACGGCCCACGACAACGCCGCCCTGTTCGCGCAGGTTCAAGCGCTCGCGGTCATCGATGAGCTGACCGGCATTCCCAACCGCCGGCAGTTCTTCGCGTTGGCCGAGCAGAACATGGCAACGGCCCGCCGGCACGAGCAGCCGGTCGTCGCGATCATGGCGGACATCGACAACTTCAAGCGCGTCAATGACACCTACGGGCACCTTGCCGGCGACGACGTCATCCAAGCCGTCGCCCGCCGGCTCGCCACCGAGGTCCGCACCGCCGACAGGCTTTGCCGCTATGGCGGTGAGGAGTTCGCGATCCTCCTGTTCGACACCGATGTCGAAGCGGGAGGGGTCCTGGCGCAGCGGCTGCGCGCCACCGTCGGCGACCACCCGATTGACACCCGGGCCGGGTCGCTGTCGGTAACGATCAGCATCGGCCTCGCCGCGCTTCAGCCAGGCACTGAAGGCATCGCCCCGCTGCTGGCTCGAGCTGACCAGGGCCTCTACCTGGCCAAGCAGGGGGGCCGCAACCAGGTGCAGATCGCCTGAGCTCGGCCCGCCAGGGGTGCGGGACCGGAGCACCAGGTCGATCTGCCCACCAATCGTCACGGCTCCTCGCGGCGTTGGGACCGAGTACCCCGGGGAGGGCCAGCGATGCGGAGCCCGACCCGCGTCGGTGGCTGGGGGGACCTCCAGCCGTTCCACACCCAACGCACCGACGCGGCCAAGGGTGTACCCGCACCGCCGGGGTACCGGGTGTTGCATCGAACGCTACGAGCCGCTACCCGAAGAGACTCACTGAACAAACTCGGTATGACTGCATTCGGTCCGCTTGAAGCGCCTGCCGCGGGTGGAGTTCTCGCCAAGGGTGATGGAGACCAGTTCACCCAGTGGAAGATCGTCGATGGCTTCCTTCGTGCGGGACACGAACAGTTCCGCGTGCAGCAGCCCGTCCGCCTCCTTGCCTCGAGAATCGATCCCCATGGAGTTCAGGGTATCGACGGTGAATGTGCACTCCTGCTGCGATGCGAAGCGGCGCTGCACGAACGTTATGCCTTCCATCTTCTCGGTGACCAGACCAAACTGAGAAAGGCGAGATTCAATATCCGTATAGGGGTACATGCGTAGAACGAATGAGGCGACGATCGGTGGTATGGGGCCCTGATGGCAGTTGAGCACGCGCCCGAACGTCTTCTCCGTGACGTAGCCGACGCAGCCGGTCGAAATAATCAAATCCGTGTCGGACAGCAGTCGCTGCTCGTCCGCGGACGGATCGGACCGCTCCAGGTCGCTGGTCACGGTGTGGTCGAGCAGGCCGACTGACTGTGCGTAGGAGGCCGCTGGAACGGATGTGTCCACGCCGACAAACGTTGCGTCGCTCAGCTTCGGCCACGACGCGAAGTAATTCCGGTCAAGATCCGCGAGTTCTTCCGAAGGAAGGGCGTATATTTCGGATTCCTGGTAGCGTCGCGCCAGCCTTTCGATATCCAGGGGATGATTGACCACCGCGCTGTTAATTCCGTATGACGAGCCGATGTCGACCACCTTGAGCGGGGCACCCCGCTGGTTCTGCCGGTGTTCGACTAGCGAACGAAATATGACCTTGGCCAGATTCGGAATGATGTAGTCCAGTCCGACGAGTACCCTGAAGTATTCACGCGGGTCCGGGGCATGATATATCGACTCAAAGTTGGACTTTCCCGCGCGATCGTCATTCGATTCGATGTCTGGCATGATCACTCACCTAACGGGGTACTACAGTTCCGGGTTCCTGGGGGACAGAGGGTCTCTGCATCGGCGGTCATGGCTGGTCAAATGCCCTGGTCTGCGCTTGACACCGGCAGAGACCTCGGCGCTGGCCACATTTCGGTCGGTGCCGTCGCGGGCCAGCACGGTAGCGAGAAGCAGGCCACGGACCGCCACAAAGCCATGACGCACCGTGAATTCGACGATCGCAGGGCCGCCTCGCTCTCGCGGGGCGGAGGCCCTCTTCCCCGGCCGACCGGGCCGCTCGCACCAGCGTGGTCGTCATCGACTCTCCGGCACGGTCCGGCCACGGAGAGCGGCACCGTCTGCTTCGGCACGGCGGCCAGCGACGCCCGCACAAACAACCCGAACGTCACCTGAGGCTCCGGACGGTGGGACAACCAGCCCAATCCGTCAGCTAGCGTCTGAAGATCAGCATTCCAGAACGCAAGGTCCTCGGCCGTCACGACTCCACTCATGCTAAAGATCGACTCATCGATCTATCTCAAGATCTCCAACACATACTACTGGCCTCCGGCCGGCAGCGCTCGGGTCTGTAGCTCGGCGGAGCGAATGTAACGATGGCCAAAAGATACCCACCGCACCGGAAGCGCCACCGAACGCATCTGAATGGACGAAACTCTAGAAACTGCAACAATAACGATGAATTGCCCCCCACCGATCGGGGAACGGGCAGCTCGGCAGCCTCTGGACGGCAGGACGCCCGCCGGACGGCAGGACGCCCGCCGGACGGCAGCGCCCCCGGCCCGATCATGGGCGACGCATGGCCCCCGGTGGCGGGAACGCTCGACAGCCCCCGTGCTGGGCGAGGTCTCAGTATCCCGATGATGGATCGGCACCGGCTGGACCGGCGTCCGGGGTAGGCCGACCGTATGCGTACGGTTCCCGCGCCGCTGCCGAGAATCCCGTCACCCTGAGCGGCGCGCCGGTCAGCGCCGCGATCAGCGACCGCAGCGGCAGGACCAGCCGGTGACCCTCGCTCTGGACCGAGAGCACACCGGCCGGCCGCGCCCGACCAGGCGAACCTTACATTCACATTCTTTAATATCTATCAAATAAACCATATGATGACGATAAATATCTTACTCATTTCGGGGAGGGTCGACACATGCGCCGTTCGATGATAAGGATCATGGTCACGGCAGTCGCCGCGCTGGCACTGATCGCGGCCTCGACCGGGATTGCCACCGAAGCTCGGGCCGATCCCGTCGTGGTCATCACGCTGACCGGCTCCGGGGCGACGAGCAGTGCGACTTCCGGCGTCTCCATCGACGGAAGCACCGTCACCATCACCGCTCCCGGCGACTACCAGCTGTCCGGAACGCTCGCCGACGGCCGGATCCTGGTTCAAGCCACAGAGGCCGATGATGTGAACCTGATCTTCAACGGCATCAGCATCGCCAACTCCACCGGACCCGCGATCAGCATCACGATTGCCCGGACCGTCACGGTGACGCTCCCGGCGGGGACCGACAACACCCTCTCCGACGCCGAGTCCTATCCCGCGGCGGAGAACGCCAACGCGGCCCTGTTCAGCACCGAGGACATGACGATCACGGGCACCGGCTCGCTGAGCGTCAGGGGCAACTACCGCGACGGCATCGCCGGCAAGGACACCCTGACTATCGAATCCGGAACAATCGATGTCATCGCCAGTGACGACGGCATCAGAGGTAAGGACTATCTGCACCTCACCGGTGGTTCGATCACCGTGACGGCCAGCTCGCACGGCCTCACGTCCACGAACAAGTCCGATCCGGCCCTCGGCTACATCTCCATCGACGGCGGCACCGTCGACGTCACGGCCGGGGCGGACTGCCTGCACGCGGTCACCGACATCACCGTCGCCGGCGGGTCCCAGACGCTGTCCTGCGGCGATGACGCCGTGCACGGCGGCTCCACGGTGAGCGTCTCCGCCGGCACCGTCGACATCACCAGGTCGGCGGAGGGCCTTGAGGCTCTCCAGGTGCTTCTCAGCGGTGGCACCGTCACGGTGACCTCGACCGACGACGGCATCAACACCGTCGAGGACGGGCTGGTGGAGGGCGCCGTGTCGATCCGGGCACTCGCTGAGGTCAGCGGCGGAACGGTCGTCGTCAATGCCGGAACCGATGGGTTCGACTCCAACGGCTCGATCGAGTTCTCCGGCGGGGTGACGGTCGTCAACGGACCGGTGACTGGCACGACGGACGAGGCGGCGCTCGACGCCAACGGGGCCATCACGTTCTCCGGGGGCACGGTGCTGGCCGCCGGAATCCTCGGGTCAACGCGCGAGCCGGCGGCATCGTCGGTACAGGGTTTCCTCGACGCCACGTTCGGCGCGGTGCAGCCGCCCGGCACCATCGTCCACATCGTCTCCGATGCCGGAACCGACCTTGCCACGTTCCGATCCAACAAGCAGTTCCGGGGGCTCGTCTTCTCCTCAGATCAGATCATCGCGCGGCAGACCTACCA
>JABDRL010000427.1 GCA_013041765.1 Dactylosporangium sp.
CTCGCCGCCGTAGATGTGCACGCGCTCGCGGATGCCAAGCAGGCCGCGGCCGAGGCCGTCGCTGGCCGAGCTACCGCGCCCGTCGTCTCGTACGTCGAGCTGAAGCCGGTCGGACCGGTAGCGGACGGCGACGTCCGCGTGCCGTGCCTGGGCGTGTCTGAGAGTGTTGGTCAGGCCCTCCTGGACGACCCGGTAGGCCGAGAGATCCAGCGCGCGCGGCAGCGGGACGGGCCCGCCGTCGACCTGTAGCCGCACGGGCAGGCCAGCGCGGCGGACCTCGTCCAGCAACCGGTCGAGGCTGCCGAGGCCGGGCTGAGGTACCAGGTCGACGTCTTCGCCCTCATGGCGCATCGCGCCCAGCAGGCGCCGCATGTCCGCGAGCGCGGTGCGGCCGGTCCGCTCGACGGCACGCAGCGCGTCCTTGTCCTCGCTTTCTGGCAAGTGGTGGCGGACCGCGCCGGCCTGCAGCACGATCACGCTGACCGCGTGGGCGACGATGTCGTGCAGCTCGCGGGCGATCCGGGCGCGCTCCTCGGCGACGGCGATCCGGGCGGCCGCCTCGCGCTCGCGCTCGGCCGCGGTCGCGCGCTGCTCGGCCGCCTCGGCCTGTACGGTGCGCTCGCGCAGCGCGAAGCCGGCCAGCCAGGCACTGGCGAACAGCGCCGGGATGAAGACGAAGTCGCCGGGCGAGTGTCTGGGGTCGTTGTAGACGATGATCGCCGCGCTGCTCAGCAGGACCGCCAGCCCCAGCCGCCCGGCGACGACGTCGGCGAGCTGGCCGATCAGGAACGACGCGGCCATTCCGGCGGCGGTGAGACCGGCGGCGAGCTCGACCAGCCGCCCGTCAACGAAGGAGAACGCGGCGGCTGCCAGCCAGACCGCCACCGGCGCCCCGAAACGCCAGCGGTGGCGGCCGAGCAGCGGCAGCACGAGAAGCGCGGCGACCGGCGCGGCCAACCACAGTGCCAAGCGCGGTGCTCGTGCCGGGTCCTGGCGGAAGCCGACTTCGAGCGCGGCCTCGATCGCCGCGATCACGACGAGCCCGTCGAAACCGCGGCGGCGCGCGAATGACCAGAGCCGGCTCACGCGATCAACATACTGCGGCCGCCCGCGTCGCCGCCTCCGACGAATGTCAGAGACGGGATCGGCACGAGGTCAGAGCGCGGATCCGGCCTGCGGGCGACGACGGCTCCTCGCTATCACCATAGCGTCGGGGCATCGCACTGATCTTCCATGACAGGACGGCAGATGACATGACCACCACAACGCCGCAGCCGACCGGAGACCGGACCGCGGCGACACCGATCGACACCCCCGAACTCCCGCAGTACTCGCGCCGTACGATCGCGACCGTCTGGGCCGCGGCCGCACTGCCCATGGGCCTGCTCGCCTGGGTGGTCGCCCCGTGGCTCGCCGACCGGCTCGACGCCCCGAGCCAACTCCCCAAGGCGCTTCTGCTGTGCCTCACCGCCGGCCTGGTCTGGCAGTTCGTGCTCGTGGCCACCCTGGTCGCCCGCGAGCAGCGCACGCTGCGCTGGTCACGGGTACGCCAGGCGCTGTGGCTGCGGGCACCGATCAGCCCCGGCACCGGACGCACCTCCCGGCGCCTGTGGCTTGTCGTGATCCCGCTCATCGCCGCCTTCGCCGCCAAGGAGCTCCTGCCGCACATCGATTCCCCGGCAACGCGCGACCTCGGCGCGTTCCTCGACTCCGCGGCCGGCCACGAGTTCCTCAACGGTGCCTGGGGCTGGTTCGCGCTGATCGCCGTGATGTTCGTGTGCAACACCGTGCTCGGTGAGGAGCTGCTGTTCCGCGGGCTGCTGCTACCCCGGATGAACGGTGCGTTCGGCAAGCGGGACTGGCTGGCCAACGGCCTGCTCTTCGCCGCGTACCACCTGCACGTGCCCTGGGCGATCCCGGGCACGCTGCTCGACCCGTTCATCCTCGGGTACCCCACGAAGCGCTACCGCAGCGCGCTGATCGGCATCGCCGTGCACAGCGCGCAGAGCGTCGTCTTCCTTGCCCTTGCCCTGGCCCTCGTCCTCGGGCACGGCACCAGTTGACCTGCCAAACAATGCCGCCAGCAGATCCCTGGAGCCGTGGCCCGCCTCGGGCCTCAGACCAGGAGAGACTCCCGCATCTGCTGTCCCGGATCGAAGGCGCCGACAACCCGGTCGCCAGCGGAGTCGTGCACGTCGATGCTGCTGTTGCGTCGCATCAGTTCTCGCACGGGAGGCGGCAGCGGCGGAGGCGTCGCCATGGCCGCGCGGAGCTGCTGGGCGGTCGAGATCAACCGATGGGCCAGGGCAACGGCGTCGGTGTCCACCCGGACGCGGCCGTACTCCCAGCCGGCGATAATCAGATCGAGGATCTCGAACAGGTGGGCCAGGAGTGGTTCCGGGCCGGTCACCTGGACAGCCCGGCGAGCCCGGGAGCCGATGACCGTGACAGCCGCTGTGACATGCACATACGGGAAGAAACCAGGCGGCAGTGTGAACAGGGTCCACCGCAACCGCCCCTCGGCCGCCCGCCACAGCGGCCGATAGTTCCTACGATGGACGGCGAGATCCTGCCCGGTCCGCCGTCGCAGATCAGTGGCTTGGGCGACGAGTTCCGCATGGGCCGCGTCCGCGAACTCGCGGACGATGTCAACGGCCACCAGCAGACCGTCGTCACCGTCCAGCAGCCGGACCACCGCATCGTTCTGATCGGAGAACGGGACCCGCCACTGCGGTCCGAACCGGTTCCGGGCCTCGTGCAACAGGGTCTGCTGCCGGGCCGGATCGCGGTGGACCCGACGCCGACCCAGCCCAAGGCGAACCCACCGCATGTCGTCTCGTCTCAGTAACCGTTCGTGGGATCCGCCCATGCTATCGGAGACTGTGCGCGTCGAACCCACGTGATCGGCGTGCGGACCCGACGGCGATGTCCTTGGGGCGTGGCACCGGGCGTGGACTGGTACAGGTCGACGGCCCGGCCCCGGTGCCATGACCGTGATTCTGGTCGATCACTGCCCGGTTCGCCGCCACGGATTATCCCCAGAACGCCAGGGCCTGCCGGCCGAGCGATTGCTGGCCTGCTGTGTTGGCGTGGCAGCCATCGGCAACCTCATCGCTGTGGAGGCTGAATGCCCCGGGGTAGATCACATTCTGCGTCGTATCGGCGATGAGCACACACATCGACCGGGCCAGCGAGGTCGAGTTCATACTCGGGGAAGCCGGGGTGTTCGAGGACGCCCAGATATTCATCTCCGAGTTCCTCGCCGGCAGCGAACTGTCGACCCTGGTCCGTCAGGCATGGGATCTCGACGAGGTCGAGCGGGAATACGAAGCATTCCTTGCGGCATTCGAGGGCCGGTCCGCCAGCGACTCGCTGGTCCAGGTGACTCGACTCGTGCACGCCTGGCGCCGCCTGCTGCTGTCCGACCCAGCGCTGCCCAGGGAACTCCTGCCCCCGCAATGGAGCGGCATCCGCGCCGCAGAACTCTTCCACCGACAACACGCGCGGTGGTCCCCGGCCGCGACCGATGAGTGGCGACGCCTGAGCGCACCGAAACGATAGGTCCCACGGCCGACATCTGCGGAACGAAGGTCTGGCCGACCCGGCAAGCGGCCCGCCGGGACGTTTTCGCCTACCTGGCCTACGGCAACCCTGAACACGCAACGGCACTGACGAGAGACGATGGATATTTCATGGGTATGAATGTTTGCGTTCGCGGTCGGAGCCTCGGCCGTGGCTGCTGACCGCGTGCTGCCGCGCATCCTCCGCCGGGGCCGCCGAACCCGTCGCCAGCAGGGCTGACGTTGGCTGGACCAGCCGGATGGCGGCGACGCGGACCCGGGGCCGCGGTGGTCACGGGACGGGGCGCCCGGCTCCCGCCTGGCAGCTCGCTCCGGCCGACTCTTACCGCGCTCTGAGCAGCGGACGTACGATCCTGCAAAACTTTCGCGACAAATCTCGGACACTCGGCGGTGATTGACCACGGTGAACACCGGCAGTGCCCGACGTGGACTCCCGCCCGCCGCAACCGCGCCGTCACGGATCCTGGCCGCACCGTACGCCGGGCATATCCAGCGTCGCATTCCGCCGAATCGCGAGCACCTCTGCCATCGATTTCTCAAGGTTGTTTCTGCGCAGACTGATGGAGTGAAGCATGAGACGATCCCGTTCGTTTCTGTTGGTAGCCGCGACGGCCTCGTTGGCCACCGCGGCGGGATTCCTGGTCGCCCCGCCATTGTGGGCCGCAGCGCCTGACATCACCGTCGATACCGCCACGACGTACCAGACGGTTGACGGCTTCGGCGCCGCGACCCCGATCTGGGGAGGTTCCTGGACGACCAGCGAGACCGAGACGCTCGTCGGTACGGGCGCGGGAGAACTCGGCCTGTCGATCGTTCGAACCGGGCTGTCGCCCGTGTCGAGCGAGTGGAGCCAGGCGGTGAACAGCCTGAAGACGGCGAAGTCCCATGGCTCCGATGTCAAGATCCTGGCGTCGCCCTGGACGGCCCCCGCAGAGTTCAAGACGAACAACAGCAGGATCAACGGCGGCAAACTCAAGATCGATTACTACGACGACTATGCCGAGCACCTGAACAACTATGTCCAGTACATGAAGGGTCAGGGCGTCACGATCGACGTGACCTCGGTCCAGAACGAGCCGGACTGGCACCCCGACTACGATTCCATGGACTGGACCGGTGACGAACTGCGGAACTTCGTCCGCGACCAGGGCGCCAAGGTCAAGGACACCAAGCTCCTGGTGGCCGAATCGCTGCGATTCGACCGCCAGTACACCGACCCCACGTTGCAGGACGCCACCGCGCGCAACACCATCGGTTACGTCGGCGGCCACCTGTACGACACCGAGAACAGCGGAAACCTGTCCGCCTACCCGCTCGCGGACCAGTACGGCAAGAACCAGTGGATGACCGAGTGGAACCTGCACGCGGCCGACGGCAGCGGTTCGAACATCTGGGGCGACCCCAGCAACGCGGCCGTCTGGAACGAGACGCTCGACGACATCATGCGGACCGTACACAAGTCGATGGAGGTGGGTTGGAGCGCGTACATCTGGTGGTACGGCCGCCGCTTCTACTCCTTCATCGGTGACGGCGAAGCGCAGTACGGCACCACCCTGGGCCAGCCCCTCAAGCGCGGCTACGCGTTCTCGCAGTACGCCAAGTACGTCCGGCCCGGCGACCAGCGCGTCGCTCTCACCAAGAGTTCCAAGGCCTCCGGCCTGGAGGTCACGGCCTACCAGGGGAGGGGAAAGATCGAGCTGGTGATCCTCAACCGCTCGAGCAGCGCGGTCAACGACACCGTCGTGCAGGTGCCGCAGAACATCTCGGAGGCCGAGTACTCCGTCACCTCGCAGACCCTCAGCGCCGGGTCGCAGCCGGCGAGCGTCAGCGGCGGGCAGGTGACCGTCAACGTCCCCGCCCGCAGCATCTCCACCATCACGGTGACCCCTGGCACCAGCAGCAGCGCTGCCTCGTCCAGCGCCTCGTCCAGTGCCTCGCCGTCCAGTTCGCCGTCCAGTGCCTCGCCGTCCAGTTCGAGTTCCCCGTCGCAGAGCGGTACCGGCACCTGCCGGGTCACCAACGACGTGAACGCGTGGAACTCCGGGCTGACCGACAACCTCACCATCACCAACACCGGCACGAGCGCCATCGACGGCTGGTCGCTGCAATTCACGCTCGGATCCGGGCAGACCATTGTTTCCGGCTGGAACGCCACGTACTCGCCAACCAGTGGTCAGGTGACCGCAACGAATGTCAGCTACAACGCTGCCATTCCAGCGGGAGGCTCGGTTGCCATCGGCTTCCAAGCCAGCCATAGCGGCGACAGCGCCGCGCCGAGCGGATTCGTCCTCAACGGCGTCGCCTGCGGCTGAGCACCCTGTTCGAACCCCGACGCCCGAGCGCGCTGCTGGCGAGGATGTCCTGCTTCCGGCTGACCGGGCGGTTGGACAGCTCGGCGTTGCCGCCGCTGAGGGGCGTCGGGTTACCAGGGGTTGCCGCACTGTGATAGTCGTGGATGGGTGCGCGGTGGATCGATTCGTTGCCCGAGCTGCGATGCCGGTGACCTGGTGCGCTGCGTGCCGGCCGTGGTCATGGACGGGCAGGCCAGCGTGCACCTCAGCGGTGGCTACGCCGGCGTGGTCGGGCTGGCGCCATCCGGCGGTGTGATCAGCCAATCGGGGCGCTCGGCGACGGACCTCGCCGAGCTGCTGTCCCCGCCGCCACTGCCGCGTCCCCGGGACGCGTGGTACATCTGGACCGTCGTGCTGCTGGTGTACGTCGGGTGCTGGGCTGGGATGGGCGTGGTCGCGTGGCCGGACGCGGCAGACCAGGCGAGCGGTGTCTCCCCGGTCACCGGTGTGCTCGCGCCGCTGGCGTGCGCCGCCCCGGGGATCATCGCGCTGGCGCTGGTCGTCGCGGGTCTGGTGCGGGCGACCCGCCGCGACCGGATCCGCCGCCGGGTGGATCCGTACGTCGCGGAGGTCTACTCCCAGGCGTGGTACTGCGGCCGGTGCGCTGGGGTCTTCTTCCGCCCCGGCACCGTCCCCGCGCACGTCCACGTCGATCGGCTCATCCCGGTCGTCGCGTTCCGCGACACCATCTGGCTGTACGGGTACCACAGCTGGCAAGCCCAGCGGTGAGGAACCGCTGGAGCAACCACGGGTGTAACGTGTCAAAACCTCGTTCTGGGCTGTGACCAGGCATTTTGGTGATCGTGTCAGGCGGCTCTGGGATACTCGTTGATCATGCCGTTGCCCTCTCTGTCAAGGTCGAGTTGGACACGCCACGATCCACGGCGCCCCGTGGACGTGTTTGCCGCGGCGGCGGTGGGCGGTGTCGCCGACCGCAAGAATGGCCACCGCGCCGGGGTACCAGGTGGGTCACGACCACGTGCAGCACGACCAGACCAACAGCGCCGACCGACCACACCGCCGACCGACCACACCGCCTTGGCGGAGAACTGGCGAGCCCGATCGTGCGGCTACCGGCGGACGGTGCCGGCCTGGCATCGGCACGGCATGATGGGACCATGATCCGCCTCGTCCTCAACGTGCTCTGGTTCATTTTCGGCAGCGGACTCGTGCTGGCCATCGGCTACGGCGTGGCGGCACTGATCTGCTTCGCGCTGATCGTCACGATCCCGTTCGGGATCGCGGCCCTGCGCCTGGCCTCGTACTCGCTGTGGCCCTTCGGCCGCACCCTGGTCACAAAACCCAGCGCCGGCCTGGCCTCCGGGACCGCCAACATCATTTGGGTGGTCCTCGCCGGCTGGTGGCTGGCCCTCTCCCACCTGATCGCCGGGATAGCCCAGTGCGTGACGATCATCGGCATCCCCTTCGGGATCGCGAACTTCAAGCTCGTTCCGGCCGCCTTCTGGCCGCTGGGCCGCGAGGTGGTCGACATCGACACCCACTGACCCCCCGCCAGGCCGCCCGGCGACCGCGGTAGCAGGCCGGCGGGCCGGTCAGGTAGCCGTGGAACTCCGAGAGGATCAGGCTGGTGAGGTACCCGCCCGGCAGCGGTCCAGCACTTCGTGATCATGCCAGCGTCAGACCGGAGCGCACCACCGACACGAACAGGTCGAGTTCCTCCCCGGCACACCGCCCCCGGCGTCGCCGGCCAGGCACCCTGGGACGGCCGATGGCGCACGGCCCGATACTGCGGTCATGATGATGTGTCGAGTCACTGCCCCTCTGGGGCAGCAGGGGGATGCCGTGGCAACGACATCGGAACGTGGCCCGCAGGAGATCGCGGAGGATGTGTTCCGCCTGGAGATCGGCCGCGGAATCAGGCGGGTCAACGTCTACCTCGTACGGTCGGGGGACTCCTGGTCCCTGATCGACACCGCGTGGGCCTCCAGCGCCCCGGTAATCCGGGCCGCCGCAAGCCACCTGTTCGGCGTCGGCGCGGTGCCCGCGTCGATCCTGCTGACCCACGTCCACCCCGACCACTGCGGCTCCGCCCTCGAACTGGCCAGGACGTGGAACCGGCCGGTGACGGTGCACCCCGCCGAAATGCCCCTGACACCCGGCGGGATCATCGACGAATACGCCAATCCCCTGGACCGCTGGTTGATCGCACCGATCCTGCGGCTGATGCCCCGGAGCCGGGTCGAGGCCCTGCGCGCTCGCGGCAGCCTCGAACACGTGGCCGAAGTCCTGCCGGCCGCTGGCGACGTCCCTGGGCTGGCGCGGTGGCGGGGTGTTCCGACCCCCGGACACACCCCCGGACACGTCGCGTTCTTCCGAGAGCGCGATCGGGTACTGATCACCGGAGACGCCATCCTGACCGTGGACCTGACCTCCCTGCCCGGCCTCCTGCTCGGTAGGACCCAGCTGGCCGGCCCGCCCCGGATCTCCACCTGGCGCCAGCCCGAAGCAAGATCCTCCGTGGCCGTGCTGGCCGACCTGGAACCCTCCGTGTTGGCAAGTGGCCACGGCACGCCGATGGCCGGTCCCGACCTGCCCGAACTGCTGAGGTCCTTCCGCGCGAGCCGGTGTGGCCCGGCGTGACCACCGGATGCGTGCCGGCTGTCCTGCCGCCCGGTCAGGATCGGATCGTGAGCGCATCGGCCGAGGCGGCGACAGAACCGGATCCAGAAGCTCGACAGCCGAGCCGCGTTCGGCTACCTCAACCCCACCAACCAACAACGCCGAGCCCGCATCGCCACCCTCCGCTCCAGGCAACGATCACACAACGTCACACCAAACCGGAAACGCACAGTAGCCGACCCGCACCACATTCCCGCGTAACTGCGGAGACCCCGTAAACGCAGCGTGGTCACGGACACCCTGGGGCTGCTCCTGGCGGCCATCGTCATGGCCGCGTCCGTGACCGAGAATCGCGCGGGAATCCAGGTGTTGGAACGGGTCAAAGCCACATACCCGACCGTCGTCAAGACCTGGGTGGACGCCGGCTTCAAGAACCAGTTCGTCGAACATGCCGCCACGCTCGGTGTCGACGCTGAGGTCGTGCCGCGGAACACCGAGAGCAGAGGCTTCCGCGTGGTCAAGCGGCGCTGCGTCGTGGAGAGGACCCTGGGCTGACTGATGCCGCACCGCAGCCCTGCAGCCATGGTCACCCGCAAGAGTGATCCAGCAGGACCGCCGGTACTGATCGGCGATGATGCGGGGGTGGCTTTCGGTTCCCGGCAGCGGATTCTGATCGGCGGCTGTGCCGCGCTCGTCATGGTTTCCGGCGGCGGGGCCCTCGCGCTACTCGGGAAGTCCGGACGCTGGCTGGACCAGGGCGACAAGCTTGCCAGCGTCCTTGGTGCGGTCATCGGCCTTGCCGGGTTGGTGATTGCGATCTGGTCACTGCGGGCAACGTTGCGGACGGGTGCGGAAGATCCGATCGCAGTGCTCGACCGTGCTTGCGGGGAACCGGCCCGGGTGGTCGCCCGTCAGCGGGAGCACGAGGCGTTCGTACGGGGCCTGCGTCGGCCGGAGCCATCGCGTGTCCGGTGGTCCACCACCGGTCGGCCGGTGACTCCGACCCCGAACCGCCACCGGTCAACGACGCTGCGGTCACGTACTGGGGACATTACGGGGATCGCTGCGGCATGGCGGGGGCTGCCAGCTCGCCAACTGGTGATCATCGGGTCTCCGGGGGCGGGGAAGACCTCGATATTGGTCTTGCTCATTGGTCAACTGCTCGTCGGATGGCGTAACCCGCAGCCGGTGCCGGTACGCCGCCTGCTGTTGCTATGGATTGGTGCCGGGCTGCTGAGCGGGGTGGTCGCCGCCGTCGCCGTTGATGGGCTGAACCCCGGAACCCGGTTGGTGATCGGTCCGCTACTCGGGGTCGTCGCGGTGCTGGCGGCGTGGTTGGGGCGAAGCTGCGTCATCGCGTTGGACCGAGCCGGGCATCTGCGGTGGGGCGGGGGTAGGAATCGCAGGCTGGCGTGGGTTCGACTCACCCACAGGCGTGGCCGCCGGTCTTGTGTCAGCACCGCTGATCGGGCTGGTAGCCGGTGCGCTGATCTGGTTTGCCGCCCGGGACCGGCCAGCAAGACCGGTGGATCCGCTACTCGCACTTCGAGCCGGTCGAGTGACCACCGTCGGCGGCGTGCTGGGGACGGCGATGGTCTTTGGCGTCGGGGCTGGCATCGCGGTCGAGATCAGTGGCACCGGTCGGGGCATCGCCGCCGGCATTGCGGTCGGAGCGACAGCGGCAGCCACAAGCGTCGCCATGCTCAACAGCTGGCTCGATTACCTGATTACTCGATGCTGGTTCGCCGTGCGGGGCCAACCGCCGTGGCGGTCGGATGCCTTCTTTGCGGACGCACACCGTCGTGGCGTGCTTCGCCAGGTTGGCGCCGTATGGCAGTTTCGGCATGCGAGCATTCAGGATCACCTCGCTCCACCGCCGGCCGATCCGGACATGCTGCCTGGTTCTGGGGCGTAGGTTCTGTCCCCCCTGGCGGGATTCTCAGGCGGATGGAACCCGTGCGTACCGGTACGCAGCCGGAGGACTGAGGCCACCCTGGCCACATCAGCACAGAACGCGCCAGCGAGTAGACGACACGCCACACTCTGCCGCCTTGTCGCCGCTGGTGAGGGCGATGGTCTTGTTGCCCGGGGAACGCCACTGCTCGCGGACTGGCGTTCGTGAAGGCGGCCATAGATCTTCGGACCGAACGGGTGACTGGCTGGTGCGGCATGTGCTGGGCGACCGGGATCATCTGGCGGTCTCGGGGGACTTGCCTCGTGCGGTCACGGCTGATTGCGCTGGTCGCCGTTCCGGGCCGGGGCCAGCGGACAGGCCATGTCGATCATCAACACGTCCGCTGGCCCTGCACAGTTCTTCAGTGTGCCCCCAACTGCACCTGGGTCGAACCTGAACCTGCTGGTCAGCGGGGTGGAGGTGGCTGTGAAACCCCGTCACGCCAAGATCAGGCGTGATGGGTATCGGGCGGGTGGCCGGCGCTCGTGACGCGATGCCCCGCGGCGGGTGGGAGCGCTCTGCTACCGGCTGTGCTGCCCGTCCTGGTGGCGACCAGCGGGCTCGGTGGCTGGCGCGGGTTGGCGGTCAGCGTGGTTGTCGCCGTCGATGTGGATGAGGAGGCGGCCGGCGAGCAGGCGTACCTGGTCTCGGAGTTCGTCGGGTCGTTCGATGGTGAACGGCCAGCCGAGGCCGGCGAGCATCTGCGCGGCGCCGTCGAGGCGTTCGACCCGGGTCGTCAGGCGCACCCCGTCGTGGACTTCGACGAGGGTGCCGACGGTTGGGGGGATCCGCCGTTGTGCCTGGACGAGGTCGGTGTGGAGCCGGACTGAGATGTCGTGGGTGTACGGCACCGAGGCCAGGCCGGCGATGACGTGTCCGGTGGGGTCGAAGCCCGCGGGGACCTCGAACGTCCCGTCGGCCGCGTGGGCGACGCCGATGCGGTCGAGGCGGAATGTCCGCACGTCGTGGCGGGTGTGGTCGCGGCCGGTGACGTACCAGCGGCCGGCGTGGACGACCAGCCCGTACGGGTCGAGACCGCGTTCGCTGGTACGGCCGTGCCAGCTGGTGTAAGTCAAACGGACTGGGTGCCGGTCCCGGGCGGCCTCGGCCAGGACCAGCAGCACCTGGGCACCGGGTGGTGTGGTTTGCCGGGCCGGGCTGGTGAAGTCGATGGTGGACAGCAGGGCGTCGGTACGCCGGGCGAGCGCCGCCGGCAGTACCCGGCGTAGCTTGGCGGCGGCGCTCTCGGCGGCGGCGTCGTCGGCGGGGCACAGCCCGGCACGACGGCCGGCGGCCAGGCTGAGAACGACGGCGACGGCCTCGTCGTCGGTGAGCACCAGCGGCGGCAGCTTGTAGCCGGGTGCCAGCCGGTAGCCGCCGTAGCGACCACGGCGGGACTCGACCGGGATGCCGATGTCGGACAGGTGGGCGGCGTAGCGGCGCAGGGTGCGCTGATCCACCCCGACCCGGCCGGCCAGGTCCGCGACGGTCATCCACCCCCCCTGCTGCAAGATCTCCAGCAGGGCCAGCACCCGACCGGTGGGTTTCGCCAAGGGCACCTCCGTAACCGGGCGGAAACTGGCCAGTATTGACTGTAGCGTGCCGGCCATGACGACTTTCGTACTGGTGCCCGGGTTCTGGCTCGGCGCCTGGGCCTGGCAGCCGGTCACCGCCCGGCTGCGTAGCGACGGCCACGACGTGTATCCGATGAGCCTGACCGGCCTGGGTGAGCGGGCCCACCTGGCCCGCCCCGACACCGACCTTGACGTGCACGTCACCGACGTGGTCAACCTGCTGCGCTACGAAGACCTTCACGACGTGGTCCTGGTCGGGCACAGCTACGCCGGTCTCGTCGCCACCGCCGCCGCCGACCGGATGCCCGACCGCGTCGCGGGGCTCGCCTACGTCGACACCGGCCCGCTGCCCGACGGGGTGGCCCAGGTCGAGTTCACCCCACCCGACGAGCGCGAGCGCAACGCGGCGCTGGTTGCCGAGCACGGCGACGGCTGGCGGCTGCCGCCCCCGCCCTGGGCGCAGCTGGCCGGCGGGGTAGCTGGTGTGGATGACGCGACGGTGACCCGGTTGTGTGACCTGTCGGTGGCGCAGCCGTGGGCTACCGCTACCAGCCCGGTCCGGCTGACCGGAGCGTGGCAGCCGCTGCCCAGGCTCGGCGTGCTGTCGTCCTTCACCGCAGCCCAGGCCGCCGGCATGGCCGCCACGGTACCGCTGTGCCAGCACCTGGCCGGCGACACCTGGCGCTTCGAAGAGCTGCCCACCTGGCACTGGCCCATGCTCAGCCGCCCGGCCGAGCTGGCCGCGATCCTGCACCAGCACTGGCCGACCCCGTAGCCACGTCACCCGGGCACCCGCAGGCCGTACCGTGGTCTGCGGGACCGTGGCGAGCACCTCGAATGATCACGTCGCTTCACCCAGGTCGACACCCCTGTCCGCGATGAGCGGAACACACGTCACGACTGTCGCTGCGGAAGCGGTGAAGGGCACACGTTGGACGGAGATGAACCGGCGCCTGCAGCGAGCCGGACGAAGCGGCGCGTGGCGTGATGGTGAGTGGTCGGCTTCGGACCACGACGATCACCCAGGCCACAGACACGACGGATGGTGGACGAGCCGGTCGGCAGGCAGGGCACCATCTGGGTGGCCACGACGTTCCCCTCGGTGCCAGGCTCTTGAGAGGCATTGGAGTGTTCTGAAGCCTTGAGTTGAGGGCGAGCGAGGAGCGTGTTGCTGTGGGCTCGATTCCTGGGGTTCCGGATCCGGAGGTGCCTGCCAAGGCGCG
>JABDRL010000432.1 GCA_013041765.1 Dactylosporangium sp.
CAGCCGGACGGCCCCGCCCCGGCCGGACCGGCCCGGTCCCCGGCCCCCGGCCATCACGCGCTTCCCGTCGGCTGGGGCATCGGCCCGGTCGCGCCGGAGCCAAAGCCGTAGTGACCGGCGTGGCCACCGATCTGGTCGGCGAGTGCCAGCACCGTCGCCAGCCGGCCCAGCTCCGTCGACAGGTTGTCCACGGTGGACGCGGTCTTGACCAGATCGGGATCGTCCCTGATCGCCCGCACCACGTTGTCCTCCCCCGCAGCGGTCGGGGTCGTCACGACGACCCGCCCGGCCTGGTCGAACCGCTCGGCGATCTTCAGAACGGCGGCGTTGCGCTTGGCGGCGTCATCCTCGGTGTACGGGCCACCGGCCAGGAACAGCACCGCGTCCGCCGAGGTCGGGTCCGCGCCCACCGTCAGGAATCCCTGCGACTCGTAGGCGGTGATGACCGTTCGCAGATCCTCCGGTGTCGCCCCGTGGCCGACCAGGACCGCGGCCAGCAGCGCGGTGGAGGTCTCCACCCCGTTGCTGTGACTGGGCAGCGCCCCCCGCACGCCGGGCGGGGCGGCGTTCAGCGCCAGGTCGAGCAGCTGATCGTTGCTTGTGGGCTCCATGAACTTGTCGTCGACCAGCATCCGCGCGCTGACCTTGGCCCCGGCGGTGGACAGCAGCTGCACGACGTTGTCGACGTACTTGTTCGCCGAGGGGATCGACACCAGCAGCACCCGCTGGCCGGACAACCGGCCGGGCAGGGCCAGCGCCGCGACCGACGTCCAGGCCTGCTCCTGGTTGTTGACCTCCGCGTTCAGGTCGTCGACCTGATCCCGCAACTGGCGATTCTGCTTGTGGATGTTGTTGACCTGCCCACTGAGCGAGTCGGCGACCGGGCCGTTGCCCGCGGCGGTGCCGACAACCAGCCCGATGGCCAGGGCGAGGAAGACCGCGGTGAGCGACACCACGTGGTACCGGAAATTGATCACGAACCAGCCTCTTGCCTACGAGAACAGGGTGAACAGCAGGTTGTCCCACCACTCGGCGATCACGCCGAGATACGCCTTGCCGACGGTCGTGACGGTGACCGCCGCCGCCATCGCCGCCATCGCCGCCATAATCAGCATCACCAGCGACGACGTCGAAAGGCTCTGCCGGTACAACCGGCTGACGCCCTTCGCGTCAACCAGTTTGCCACCGACCTTCAACTGGGTCAGAAAGGTCGACGCCATCCCGCCCCGGCCCTTGTCCAGGAACTCCACCAGCGTGGTGTGGGTACCGACCGCGACGATCAGCGATGCGCCCTTCTCGTCGCACAGCAGCATGGCGATGTCCTCGCTGGTCGCCGCGGCAGGGAAGGCGATCGCCGGAACGCCCAGGCGCTGCACCCGTGCCATGCCGGGCGCCCGCCCGTCGCGGTACGCGTGGACGACGATCTCGGCACCGCACCGCAGCACGTCGTCCGAGACCGAATCCATATCGCCGATGATCATATCTGGGGTGTAGCCGGCCTCGATCAGGGCGTCCGCGCCACCGTCCACACCGATCAGCACCGGGCGGAACTCGCGGATGTACGGCCGGAGCACATCGAGGTCTTCTTTGTAGTCGTAGCCGCGCACCACGATCAGGCAGTGCCGGCCGGCGACCGACGTGCTGACCTCCGGCACGCCGACCCCGTCGAGCAGCAGATCCCGCTCCTGCTTGAGGTACTCCATGGTGTTGGCGGCAAACGCCTCCAGCTGCACCGACAGTCCGCCACGCGCATCGGTCATGGACTTCGCGACCGATTCCAGGTCCTGGCGGTGACCGGTGGCGACCAGGTTCTCGCCGGAATAGACCGAGTCCCCCTCGACCCGCACGGAGTCGCCCTCCCGCAACCGGTCGAACAGCTCCTCCCCCAGACCGTCCAGCAGCGGCACCCCGGCCTTGACCAGCACCTCCGGCCCCAGGTTCGGATACCGCCCGGACACCGACGGCTTGGCGTTCAGCACGGCGGCCACGTTGCTGGCCACCAGCGAGTCGGCGGCGACCCGGTCCAGGTCGACATGGTCGATAACGGCGATCTCACCGGGACGCAGCCGCCCGACCAGGCGTTTGGTCCGCCGGTCGAGCCGAACAAGGCCAGCGAGGACACCCGGCTCAGCTGACCGGGTACGGCGCAAGGTTGGTAGACGCATCGTGCCTCATCCTGGCATGTCTCGACCAGATTTGTCGGGCGCGACATGCACGCCGCCCCCGCGCCGGGGGTCGCCAACGCACGAGTATCGCGACGACCGCTGTACGTGGCCGCGCCGCGACCACCGGTGGGCCACTATCGGCCGGCCTTGTCCCTGCTGGCGACCGCCAGCAACTCCTCGGCGTGGGCGATCCCCAGGTCTGAGTCTGGCAAACCCGCCAGCATCCGGGCAAGTTCACGGGCGCGTTCGGTGTCGCGCACCAGCCGGACCCCGCTCGTGGTCACGGCACCGCCGGTGTCCTTCGCCACCACCAGGTGGTGGTCGGCGAAGGCCGCGACCTGCGGCAGGTGGGTGACCACCAGCACCTGGTGACCGCGGGCCAAGCGGGCCAGGCGTCGACCGATCTCCACTGCCGCACGTCCGCCGACCCCGGCGTCCACCTCGTCGAACACCAGCGTATGCGGACCGCCGGCCCCCGCGAAGACAACCTCGATGGCGAGCATGACCCGGGACAGCTCGCCGCCCGACGCACCCCGCTGCAGCGGCTGCGCCGGGGCGCCGGGGTGTGGCATCAGCCGCAGGTCGACCTCGTCCACCCCGTCGGGGCCGATCCCGACGGCCACCCCGTCGAGGTCGAGGACCGGTTCCCCCCGGCCGGGAGTCTTCGGCGTGACGAGCACCTCGATCCGGGCGTGGGGCATGGCCAGGCCGGTGAGTTCGACGGTCACGGCCTCGGCGAACCGGTCGGCCGCCTGCCGCCTGCCGGCGGTTACCATCCCGGCCAGCTCTGCGGTCTCGGCGGCGAGTCGCTGGCGTTCCCGGTCGAGTTCCTCCATCGCCTCGTCCGAGACGTCCAGGACCGCCAGTCGCTGCCGGGCCCGCTCGGCCCAGGCAAGCACGCCGTTGATGTCCTCGGCGTACTTGCGGGTCAGTCCCCGCAGGACCGCCCGGCGCTCGTAGACGTCGGCCAGCCGTCCCGGGTCGACATCCAGGGCGCCCAGGTAGCCGCCGACCTCCCCGGCGACATCGACCACCAGCGTCGTGATCTCGCTCACCCGGCCCGCGAGGTCTCCCAGTACCTGGTCCACACTCGACTGGGCCGCCAGCGCCCGGCCGGCGGTACTCAGCAGGCTGGCGGCATCGGGGGCGTCGTCGGTCGCCTCGGCGGCGCCGAGCAGCACCCGATGGGCCAGCTCCGCGGCGGTTCGCAGACCCTCGACGTGCTCCAGCCGCTGGGCCTCGGCCCGCAGCAGGTCGTCTTCTCCGGGCTGGGGGTCGACTCTGCCGATCTCATCGAGGCCCAGTCGCAGCAGCTCGGCCTCCTGGCCACGCTGCCTGGCATGCGCCCGCCGGTCGGCGAGGTCGTCGGCGGCGGTGCGCCACTGGGCGTACCGCTCGGCGAAGCGCCCCAGCGCCTTCTCATGCTCCGGCCCGGCGAACCGGTCGAGCGCGCTCCGTTGCTCGGCGGGCCGCAGCAGGCGCAGCTGATCGGACTGGCCGTGCAGGGCCAGCATGTGCTCACCGATCTCGGCCAGCACCGCCGCCGGCACCGCGCGCCCCCCGACGTGCGCCCGCGAGCGTCCCTCGGCGGTCACGGTCCTGGCCAGCAGCAGGCTGCCGTCGTCGTCCGGTTCGGCGCCGACGTCGGTCAGCCGCCCGTGAACCGCCGAGGCCGGTCGCCCGCGCAGCCGGAGCCGCCCCTCGACGATCGCCCGTCCCGGGTCGGCCCGCACCCGGCCAGCGTCGGCCCGGCCGCCGAACAGCAGCCCAAGGCCCACGACCACCATGGTCTTGCCCGCTCCGGTCTCGCCGGTAAGCACGGTCAGGCCTTGGCCGAGCGGCAGCGTCGCGTCTTCGATGACGCCGAGTCCGGTGATGCGGAGTTCCTCCAGCACAACCCCAGACCCTAGCCTTGACCGGGCGGATGCTTCCACTCCGTGTCCCCCGGGGACTCGCTGACGCCGGATCCGGCGCTCACGGTTGCCCGCCACGGCGCCAGCCGTCCACGGGCAGCGCGAACTTGGCCACCAGCCGCTCGGTGAAGGTCTGGGGACGGACCCGCACCACCCGCACGGGCCAGGTTCCTCGCCGGACGGTCACTGTGGTGCCCGGCAGGGCGTCGAACACCCGCCGGCCGTCGCAGGACAGCAGCGCCGAGACGGGACTCGGATCCATCGTGATCGTGATCGTGATGGTCGATGTCGGTGCGGTCACCAGCGCCCGGCTGAACAGGGCATGCGCGCTGATCGGCACCAGCAGGATCGCCTCGACCTGCGGCCACACCACGGGACCACCGGCGGAGAAGGCGTAGGCCGTCGAGCCGGTCGGGGTCGCGCACACCACCCCGTCGCAGCCGTACCGCGACAGCGGACGGCCGTCGACGTCCACCCGCAGTTCCAGCATGCGTACCCGGGCGCCCCGCTCGACGGTGATCTCGTTAAGCGCCCACGACCTGGCGATCAGCTGGCCGTCCCGCTCGGCGACGACGTCCAGGGTCATCCGCTCGTCGACGGTGTATGTGCCGGCGACGATGTCCGCCACCACCTGATCAAGATCGTCGATTTCGGCCTCGGCGAGAAACCCGACCTTGCCGAGATTGATGCCGAGCAGCGGCGCCCCGTACGGTCTGGCCAGTTCCGCGGCCCGGAGAAAGGTCCCGTCTCCACCGAACGAGAGGACGATGTCCACGCCCTCGGCCGCGGCCGGACCGTCGACCGCGACGGCCTCCGGCACCTCGAGCGCCGCCATCTCCGCGGCGAGCACGTGCACGGTGAAGCCGGCCGCCACCAGATCGGCGGCGACGGTTCTCGCGAGGTCGGCCGATCGCTGGCGTTGGATATGGGTCACCAGCAGGGCCGCCCGCTTGCTGTCGGCGTCAACGTCCGCGTTCACGATTCTCCTCCGGTGACGCGGCACACCTCGGCCTCGTCGACCGGCGGCGCGCCACGCCGCAGCCACAGAAAGAACTCGACGTTCCCGGCCGGTCCCGGCAGCGGACTCACCGCCACCCCGGCGACGCCGAATCCCAGGGAACCGGCGGCCGCGGCGACCGACAGCACGGCGTCGGCCCGCAGGGCGGGGTCACGGACGACCCCGCCGGCGCCGACCCGGTCCTTGCCCACCTCGAACTGGGGCTTCACCATCGGCACGAGGTCGCCGTCCGGCACGGTGCACGCGATGAGCGCCGGCAGCACGAGTCGCAGGGAGATGAACGACAGATCCGCGACGGTCAGCTCGACCGGTCCGCCGATCATGGCCGGGGTCAGGCCCCTGACGTTCTGCCGTTCCAGCACCAGCACCCGGGTATCGGTCCGCAGGGACCAGGCCAGCTGGCCGTACCCGACGTCGACGGCGGCGACGCTGGCCGCGCCCGCGCGCAGCAGGACCTCGGTGAACCCACCGGTCGAGGCACCGGCGTCCAGGCATCGGCGCCCCGGCACGGCCAACCCGCGCGGCCCGAACTCCGCCAGCGCGCCAGCCAGCTTGCTGGCACCCCGCGAGACATAGGTCTCCCCGGGTTTCTCACCAACCAGGCGAACGGGGTCTGCCGGATCGACCAGCGCCGCTGGTTTGCGCGCGGCGATGCCCCGGATCTCCACCTGCCCGGCGGCCACCAGTGCGGCGGCATGATCCCGGGATCGCGCCAGCCCACGGCGCACCAATTCGGCGTCCAGCCGGTTACGGCGGGCCATGCGAGTCGTCGCCTCCCTGTCAGCCTCATCCCCGTCAGCCTCATCCCGACCGGCTTCGTCCCGGTCAGGACGGGACCGGCCATCGGGGGGTCGGTGCCAGTGTGTCCGCTCAGGTCTCGTCGATCGCCCGCAGGGTGTCAGCCAGGGCCCGGTGCGCCTGGGTGTACTGACCGACCTGCTCGCCGAGCGGCAACGAATCGATCACCGCCAGCGTGTGCAGCACGGCGTCGACCTCGGGGCTGCCGCAGGACACCGGACCGGATTCCGCATCGGAAGCGTCCAGCGGACGTACCGGCCCGGTCATGACCCGGTCGTGGGCGGCTGCTCTGCTGTGGGCTGTTCCACTGCGGGCCGCTCCGCAGTGGGCTGCTCAGCGGCAGAACCGGTGGGAGCGGCCTTCCTGGCGGTCGTCTTCTTCGCCACCGTCCGCTTGGTGACGGTCCTCGTTCCGGTGGCCTTCTTGGTGGCGGTGGCCTTGGTGGCGGTGGCCTTGGTCGCGGTGGCCTTGGTCGCGGTGGCCTTCGTGGCGACCTTCTTCGCCGCCGTGGCCTTGGTCGCCGTGGCCTTGGTCGCCGTGGCCTTGGTGGCGACCTTCTTCGCCGCCGTGGCCTTGGCCGCCGTGGCCGGCTCTCCTCCGGTCTCCGCCGCCGACGGCGTCGCCGCGCTGGCGCTCTCCGCCTGCCGCAGCCGCTCCTCCAGATCGCGAATCCGCGCTTCGAGATCGGCGACCTCATCGCTGTTGGCCAGTCCGACATGGGTCAGCGCCCGGTCCAGCTCGGCCCGAACCAGGCGGGTCAGCGCCTCCCGGTTCTCCAAGCCCATGTTGACCAGGTCTTCCGCCATGGCCTGGAGCTGTTCCGCTGTCGCCCCGCCCTTGCCGACCAGCCGCCTGACTGCTTTCCTAGCCTTCTTCCGGGAGGCTTCGGTCATACCGAGTGCTAGCTCGAGGTACGCCCGCCAAGCTTCTTGCCTCATCGTGCGTGTCTCCTTCGCAGCTCCGTCGCGTGACAAACCCCAACGGTTTCACGCCTTCCGGGGGACTACGTTAGCCTGCGTGCGCTGCGCCTGGCATGGACTCGCGCAGTCCGCTGTGCTCCGACGCTGACAACCCCAACGGGATGGAATCTCATGGCGACAATCGACGAATGCCGCGATGCGTTACGACAGCTCACCGCGGCCCTGGCCGGCAACGGCGCAACGGCGCGGCAGCGGCTGTCAATGGACCGCACGCTCGCCTGCCGCGTTCCCGACCTGGATGTCGCCTTCCATGGCCGGCTGCTCGACGGGCAGATCGTCGATATCACCGA
The DNA here is from genome assembly GCA_013041765.1 of Dactylosporangium sp. GTDB lineage: Bacteria > Actinomycetota > Actinomycetes > Mycobacteriales > Micromonosporaceae > JABDRL01. The sequence continues at coordinate 7,165 of JABDRL010000432.1, forward strand.
CGGCGACAACCCCACCGCCAAGATCTGCCTGACGGCCTCCAGCGACGACCTCGTCGCCCTCGTCAATGGAACGTTGAACGCGGCGTCGGCCTGGGCCAGTGGCCGCATCAAGATCGAAGCCGGCGTCCTCGATCTCATCAAGCTGCGCAAACTGCTCTGAACGGCTGTAGCCGCACACGCCCCGGTCAGCACAGGAATGGTCCACCCCGGCCCTTCGCACCCGGCGCAGCCCGGGGTTGTCCCCGACGGCAAATCCCAACGAGCGGTACAGCGGCTCACCGGCCGGTGTCGCGTGAAGCTCCGCCTTGAACACATCTCTGGTGTCGAACCAGGCAAGCACCTCGGTCAGCACAGCACGGGCGTACCCGCGTCCACGCCACCGCGGGTCTGTCGCCACCCATTGCACATATCCGACCAGTCCGGTGGGATTTGTCGGGCTGGGCAACCGACGGTGCAGCACGCCCATCCCGCCCGAGACCAGATGCCCCGGGGCGTCCGGCTGGTCAACGACGAACCCGACGACATCGTCGGCGAGTCTGGCGGCGAACGCCTCGGCCGCGGCCTCTCGCCAGTGGTCATCCGTGGCGATACCCATCGACGTGAACATCACCTTGGCCAGACGCACGACCTCATCGGCGTCCTCCAGCGTTGCCAGACGAGCTTGCGACACCATGGTCCCGAGTGTTCCTGGCCCTTGATCGGATTGTCACCCCGATTTTCGCCGGTTGGCGGCGCCGGCTGCGAGGCGCTCCCGATACGGGCGACGGCTGGCGCTATGCCAGGCCCAGTCGGGACAACGCGGCCTTGGCCGCTGGGCCGGCCCCACGGACGTCAGGTGCCCGGCCGGCATGATCGCCGGCAGTGCGCCACCAGCACCCGCAGAGCAGCCGCAGCGCGTCGATGGACGGCCCGTCCCCGTCCAGGACCAGCGCCGGGCCCTCGACCCGCACCTGCCAACCGGCCAGCCGGGCCTCGGCGGCTGCCGGTTCCGCCGCGGCGGGACAGGTCTCCGCGATCGGGCGGGCCTCGTCAAACAGCCCATCCAGGGTCCAGGCAACGTAGGTCGGTCGCCTGGTCGGCGGCGCCAGCAGCACCTCGATCGGCCGGTTCACGCCGGTCAGGACCAGCAGACTGGCGACTCCGGCCCGGTGCGCCCCCTCGATATCCGTATCGAGTCGGTCGCCGACGGCCAGCGGCCGCAACGCCGAGACGTCACCGGCCGCCTGGTGGAACAGGCCAGGGTCCGGTTTGCCAACGATCGTGTCAGGCTGGCGGTTCAGGGCGGTCGCCAGCGCCGCCACGAGGGCTCCGTTGCCGGGCAGCGGCCCCCGCGGTGAGGGAAGGGTCCGGTCGGCGTTGGTCGCCACCCACCTCGCCCCCGCACGGATCGCGACGGTCGCCTCCGCCAGGGACGCCCAGCCCACCTCGGGACCGTATCCCTGGACGACGGCGACGGGAGCATCCCCCGCGTCCGTCACCGGCCGCAGCCCAGCCTGGCGGACCTCCTCCGTCAGGGCCGGTGCCCCGACGACCAGGATCGGGCTCCCGGCCGGATGGTGCCGGGCCAGCCAGGCCGCCGCCGCGGCCGCGGCGGTGAGAACCTCCCCGGCTGATGCCGGGATACCCACGGACCCCAGCAGCTCCGCCACAGCCCCGGGTCTCCGCGAAGCGTTGTTCGTGGCGAAGATGACCTGGCACGACCGGTCACGCAGCCTCGCCACCGCGGCAGCGGCCCGAGGCACCGGCTGGTCGCCGACATACAGCACACCGTCAAGATCAAAAATGACGAGATCATAGCCGGAGACCAGCCCGCCGGTGTCCGTCATGATGCGTGCGGCTCGTCTCGGACTTTCTCGTCGTCCTCGTCGTCCTCGACCTCGTCGACCTCGTCGACCTCGCCGTCGTCCTCGTCGACCTCGACCTCGCCGTCCTCGCCGTCGTCCTCGTCGACCTCGACCTCGTCGTCCTCGCCGACCTCGTCCTCGTCCTCGCCGTCGTCCTCGACCTCGTCGTCCTCGACCTCGGCGGGATCTGCCGCGACCGAAGCATTCCCCTCGTCGACCGCCTCGAGAACAACCTCTTCCGGGTCATCGTCCTCGTCATTGAGGTCATCGATGATCACGCCGTCCAACTCCAGTAACCGCTCGGCCGCGTCGGTTGTTACCTCGTCGTCGACCTCGGCGGCTAGGGCGAACCACTCCCGCGCCTCGTCCGCGCGCCCGACGGCGAACAGCCCGTCGGCGAAGGCGTAGCGCAGGCGAGCAAGCCAGCCGGTGATAGTCGTGCTGCGCAGCTCGGGGATTTGCAGCATCGCCACTGCGGCCTCGGCCTGTTTCAGGTCGACCCGGGCACCCGCCGCCACGATGAGCAGCTCAATCCGCTCGGCCTGGTCCAGCTTGTCCAGGTCAACAGCCCGGTACAGATCGATCGCCCGCTCGGGACGGTCCAGTGCCCGCTCACAGTCAGCCAGAATCGCCACGTGGGTCTGGTTGCCGGCCATCCTGTGGTACGCCCGCAGCTCGCTGATCGCGGCCTGCCACTGCCCGGCCTGGTATGCGGTGAGGCCCACAGCCTCCCGGACCGTGGGAATGCGCGCGGCGAGCCTCCGGGCCGCCAAGGCGTGGCCGAGAGCCTGCTTCGGCTCAATGTCAATCAGCTGTCCAGCGGCAACCAGCCTTCGGGCCACCGTCTCAGCGACCGGGCGGCTCAGCGAACGCAGCTCGGCACGAATCTCCCGGGCCAGTTCCCTGGCATCGACGTCTTCCGCGAGGGGCGGGTCCTGCGACGCCACGGCCTCGACACGCTCGCTGCGATCGGGCCGGGGGCGCTCGGTCTGATCCCGGTAGGAGCCTCGGCCGGGGCGGTCGTCCCTGGCCCCGCGCTCCGGCCTGGACCGGTCCCGGTCCCTGCGGTCAGAGTGCTCTGGCCGCCCTGACTCGCGGCTCCGATCGCCGAACCCCGGCCGATCGCCGCGACCCGAATCACCACGCCAGCCACCCGACCGCGACCCACCACGATCATCATCCCGGTCGAACCGCGCGGGCCGACCACCACGATCATCATCCCGCCGGAACGGCCGACGATCCTGATCACCATCCCGCCGGAACGAGCGGCCACCGCCATCACCATCACGACGCCGATCACCAGACCCCGGCCGATCACCGCGACCCGAATGGCCGTGCCCACGTTCTTGGCCGCTTGAGTCGTCCCGACGCGGCCGGCCGCCGGCGGGACCGCCCCGAGGGCCTTCCGAGTCTCGGTCGCTCCGGAAACCCCTGCGATCTTCGCCGTCGCCTGGCGTTGCAGCATTCACGATGTACATCCTTCCCAACGGGTCGCCGGGACGGGCATCGGGGCTGGCGACCGTGTGGCCCCGAACAAATTGTCGTACGTCGTCGTGACCATCCCGACACGGCCCTGGACCCACAAATCGTCACAAGGCACGCAAAAACGGGTTGGTGGGGTTGTTCCTGGAACCCAGGAACAACCC
>JABDRL010000009.1 GCA_013041765.1 Dactylosporangium sp.
AGGCTGTGCCGCCGCAGGCGCCGGCGTCGTCGAACCCGCCGCCGCCATCCGGGAACGGCGAGCCCCCCGACCGCCAGCAGGATCCCCAGCCCCGTCCAGCCCTGCCAGCGGGGGAACCCGGCTGGCCGCGCGTCGATGCCGGCGGCGAAGTCCGGATGGTCCTGCGGCTGGTCGGCGCCGGGGGCGGCACTGGCGGAAACCTGCGGGCCGCCGGAGGCCGTCGCGTTCACCCCGGGGGTGGCCGGGTCCGGTTCGTCCGGCAGGCTGGGGTTGGGCGCCCAACCCGGGCTGACCGATCCCGGCACGCCCGAGGCCGGGGTCGGATCGAACGGAACCCAGCCGAATCCAGGGAAGTGCACCTCGGTCCAGGCATGCAGGTTGAAGTTCGTCAGGGTGATCGTCGAATCCGCCCGACCAGACCCTCGGGAGAATCCGAACGCGACCCGCGAGGGGTAGCCGGCCTGACGTACCAGCCACGCCATGGCCGCCGAGTACTGCACGCAGAAGCCACGCCGGTTGCTGAGAAAACTGACGATCTCCGCGCCGTCCGTGCCGGGCTCGGCCTTCAGCCCGTAGGTGAAGCCGTTGTCCGGGGAGAAGTAGTCGAAGATGGCCATGACCCGGTCGTACTGGGTCCGCTGGCCCTCGACGAGCCGATCGACCAGGGTACGCACCTCGTCGGTCGGTGGTACGTACCGTTCCCCGGGCGTGATGTCCTCGTTTTCGATCCCGCTGGAGGCCGACCGCAGCGCGTCCGGCGCGTACTCCGAGCGGACGTAGTCGACGGTGTAGCGCTTCTTGCGCGTGCTCTGCTTCTTCGAGTAGACGACCGAGGACTTCGACTCGTACAACCAGGACGAGTCGAGCCGCTGGATCTGGACCGGCCGCTGGTAGATCGGGAGGAACCGGCCGTCGAGATTCACGATCTCGATCGTGGCGCTGTGGGTGGAATGCATCACCCCGTCCGACGGTATCGTCACGGTTGGCAATCCTTCGGTCACCGGTTGGCCGCCACTGACCGATCGGTGCCGGAACCCGGATTCGGTGAGCTGATCGGCCACGGCGAAGCGGAGATAGTACGGGTCGGGGTCGTCGGTGCGCACCCGGACCATGTCGAATGCCTCGTCCCGGTTGAGGCTGCCCGACAGCAGGGCGTAGAGGCTGATCCCCGCGCCGGATCCGCCACCGGATCCGCCACTGCCCGCCGCGAGGCGGTCGAACAGGCCACTGGTCAGCCCGGGCACGGCCAGGGGCAACGCGGTGGCCAGCACGATCCCCACCAGGCCGAGCCTGCGGCCGGCCGAGGCCAGCGGCGAGGACTCCCAGACGTCCACTTTCCGCCCGTCGGCGCTGAACCGTCGGCCGAAGCGCCGGACCCGGTCGATGTTGTCGGCCGCCAGCAGCCACAGGAACCCGGCGGCGCCGGCGACGAACGGGGCCAGATGCACGCTGTCGGCCTGGATCGCGACCGGGACGGAGTACATCGCCAGCATCGGCAGTCCGGCGATCGCCGGCTGGCGCAGCGGCACGACGAACAGATCGATCATGATCGCGACGCTGGCGATGCCGAGGGTCGACAGGAACAGGAACCCCGGCCGGTCGGGCACTGGCGTGCTGTACTGCCGCAGATCGATCGCCGCGGTCGTCAGCAGGTCCGTGAAGTGGCGGAGGGTCTCCGCCGTCGGCACGATCCCGGCCACCTCGGCATGGCTGGGAAACAGCCTGGCCAGGAGGACGGGAAGCGCGGCAACCATCGCCACGGTGGGTACCCAGACCGGTGCCCGCAGGCCCCGGAGCAGGACGCCGAGCACGCCCAGGGCGGCCACCGTGAGCAGGGCGTCGAGCATCCACGTCCACTGGGAGAAGATGGTGGCCAGTGGCAGCGCCGCCAGGAGCGTCGTCGCCGCGGCCCCAACGGTCAGCCGGCGCTGCCGCAACGTCGAAGCGGCCAGCTGCCGCATCACCGGCCCACTCCCGCGACCGTCTCGGCCATCGCGGCCCGCCAGGTGAACCCCTGGGAGCCCCGGGTCGCCTGCGGCCAGACCTCGGGCAGCTTGGCCCCGTGGCTGACCGGGACCACCCGCCACCCGCCCCGCACCAGGGCCAGTGCCGTCGCGGCATGGGCGGCCTCGGCCTCCTGGCGTTCCGTCCCGGTGAGACCCAGCCAGCTGGTGGTGTTGAGCAGAAAGGCGATGTACGTCGTGCCGCTGGACCGGAGGGCGGCCAGCTGCGCCGCCTCCGGCGGGGTCAGCGTGCCGAACACCCCGACGACCAGCCCGGCCCGCGAGCGTTTCCGGGTCAGGTCGACCAGCCCGGTCACCGTCGCCCTGCGGGTCAGCCGGACCTCGGCGAGATGGTCGAGCACCAGCCCCTCGCCGCCCAGCTCGGGACGGGCGTCGGCATCGACGCCGCACGCGGTCACCAGTCGCAGGCGGTAGCGGTCCCGGCGGAGATGCACGGCGATGCTGGCCGCCGCCGTCACGGCCCACTCGAAGCTGGAGGCCGGGCCCTCGCCCCGATGGGCCAGCGTCCTGGTGTCCAGGGCGACGGTCGCCAGGGCCTCCCAGGGCTGCTCCTCCCGCCGCACCATCAGCTCGCCGACCCGGGCGGTGGAACGCCAGTGGACCCGCCGCAGATCGTCGCCCTCGCGGTACTCCCTGGGTGCGGCGTCGTCCTCCCCATGCACCGCTGCGGCCCTGGACCGGCTGTCGCCCGACCCGCCGTACTCCCCGGTCAGCGGGATGGAGGGCAGAGCGAGCACCCGCGGGATGACGGTCAGCCGGTCAACGGAGGGGAAACTGCGGATCATCTCGCACAGCCCGAAGGGATCCGTCAGCCGGACCACCAGCGGTCCCGCGGTGTACCGTCCGCGCAGATCGGCCAGCACCGTGTAGCCCACGGAACTGGAGCGCTGGGCCTCCAGGCGCTCCAGGACCAGCCGGGGTTTGCTGCCCAGCGCGTACGGCAGCCGGTCCTCCAGCAGCATCGTGCCGGTCGGGATCCAGGAGAGGTTCGTCAGCCGCAGCACCACCCGGGCACTGACGCCGACGGGCACTCGCCGAGGTTCCAGGCTGCGCACGCACGCCAGCCGGTAGCGGGTGCGGCCGACGTACCAGGCCGCCATCAGCGGTAGTGCGGCGAGGAGCACCGCCACCCGCAGGAGATCCTTCTCTCCCAGCAGAAGCGCCGCCAGAGCCGCGGCTCCGGCCGCGGCGAGAAAGCAGCGTCCTCGGGTGGTCAACCCGCGCAGGGCGTTCCGCATGGCTCGTCACTCTGGCTCATGGTGCGTCCGCACCGGGATCAGTGGCCTCTGGCGTTGTAGCGGCCGGGGGGCGGGGTGCCGGCCGGCTGGACGTGCCGTTCCGGCGGCAGCGGGAGTCGCCTGACCAGATCGGCGAGGATGGCGTCTGTCGTGCGGCGGGTCAGATGGGCGTCGGCGGTGGGGATGACCCGGTGGGCGAGCACCGGGACGGCCAGGGCCTGGAGGTCGTCGGGAAGGACGAAGTCCCGCCCCTCCAGCGCCGCGACGGCCCGAGCGGTGCGCAGCAGCTGGAGCGTCGCCCGGGGCGACGCTCCCAGCCGGAGATCCGGCGCCTCCCGGGTCGCGTTGATCAGGCTGATGGCGTAGTACTTGAGGGGCTCCGCGACGTGGACGTTGTGCACGGTCGCGACCAGCCGGCGCACCATCGCCGCGTCGGTGGCGGGAACGAGCCCGGCGAGCGGGTCGCTGGCCCCGTGCGCGTCGAGCATCGCCAGCTCGGCGGCGGGGTCGGGATACCCCATGGCGATGCGGGCGGTGAACCGGTCGCGCTGGGCCTCCGGCAGCGGGTAGGTGCCCTCCATCTCGATGGGGTTCTGGGTCGCGATGACCATGAACGGTGCACGCAGCGGGTAGCTGACCCCGTCGACGGTGACCTGATGCTCCTCCATGCACTCCAGCAGCGCGGACTGGGTTTTGGGGGAGGCCCGGTTGATCTCGTCTCCGACGACGATGTTGGCGAAGACCGCGCCCGGTTTGAACTCGAATTCCCGCCGGTCGCGGTTGTAGACGCTGACGCCGGTGACATCACTCGGCAACAGGTCCGGGGTGAACTGGATCCGGCGGACCGAGCAGTCGATGGAGCGGGCCAGGGCCTTGGCCAGCATGGTCTTTCCCACCCCTGGAACATCCTCGATGAGCAGATGTCCCTCGGCGAGCAGCACCGCGAGCGCCAGCCGGACGGTGGCCGTCTTGCCCTCGATGACCCGCTCGACGTTGGCGACGATCGCCGTGGTGGCCGCGCGGAACTCGTCGGAGGCCAACTGGAGGGGGGGATCGTCGAACGTGTGGTACTCGGTCACCGGACCTCCCCATTCTCGACGCGCTCCAGCCGCCGGCTGCATCACAGGCTAGTCTCCTTGTGCATCATCGCCGATTCGGCGATTCTCCGGCGCCGGAGTTCCGCCATTGGTGCCGATTTTGTACGCTTCATCGGACGCGATCTGTTGGCTGGTGGTCCATCATCGACTATCCGATGGGTTGATGTCGATGACGGGTGGTGCCTGCATAGCGGTCGTTGGGCTCGGGTACGATGAATCGATGACCCGGGCGTTTCGACTTCTTGGTGGGCCGTGTTGACACGTCTCATGTGACCGCACGGCGACCCCTCCCGAGTGAGGGGTTTTTTTCTGCCCAGAGCATCCCACGGGACACCGATGAAACGAGGGTGACGGCGATCATGAGTGAGGTAGCCGCGGCAAGGGCTGGCGTTGACGCCGGTGGCGGGGCGGACATCCCGCCGCACCGGTACACGGCGGCCATGGCCGGCACGATCGAGGCCCGGTGGCAGAACTCCTGGGCCGAGCAGGGGACGGCCCACACGCCGAACCCGGACGGCCCGCTCGCCGATCCCGACCATCCTCGGGCCGACGCGCCGAAGCTCTACGTGCTGGACATGTTCCCGTATCCCTCCGGCGCCGGCCTGCACGTCGGACACCCCCTCGGCTACATCGGCACCGACTGCTACAGCCGCTACCAGCGGATGGCCGGCTTCAACGTGCTGCACCCGATGAGCTTCGACGCCTTCGGCCTGCCGGCGGAGCAGTACGCGGTGCAGACGGGTACGCACCCCCGGGTGACGACCGAGGCCAACGTCGAGCGCTACCGGACCCAGCTGCGGCGGCTGGGGCTGGCCCACGACGAGCGGCGCAGTTTCGCCACGACCGATGTCGACTACTACCGGTGGACCCAGTGGATCTTTCTGCGGGTCTTCAACGCGTGGTTTGACGACCGCCGGGGCGCCGCCAGGCCCATCGCCGAGCTCTCCGCGGAGTTCGCCGGCGGCCGGCGGCCGACCCCGGACGGACGGGCCTGGGCCGACCTGTCCGACGTCGAGCGGCGGGCGGTCATCAACGATCATCGCCTGGCCTACATCTCCGAGGCCCCGGTCAACTGGTGCCCCGGCCTGGGCACCGTGCTGGCCAACGAGGAGGTCACCGCGGACGGCCGCAGCGAGCGCGGCAACTTCCCGGTGTTCAAGCGTAACCTCCGCCAGTGGATGATGCGGATCACGGCCTACGGCGACCGCCTGCTGGACGACCTCGAAGGGCTGGACTGGCCGGAGCAGGTCAAGGCGATGCAGCGCAACTGGATCGGCCGGTCCACCGGAGCGCACGTCGACTTTCTGAGCTCAGCCACTGACTCCGGTCTCGCGGGCGAGGTCCGCATCAGCGTGTTCACCACCCGGCCGGACACGCTGTTCGGGGCGACCTACATGGTGCTGGCTCCGGAGCACGCGCTGGTCGAGCGGCTGACGCCGCAGGCCTGGCCCGAGGGCACGCGGCCGGCGTGGCGGGGGGAGCACGCGACGCCGGGGGAGGCCGTCGCGGCCTACCGGCGTTTCGCCGCCGGACGGACCGAGACCGAGCGCCAGGCCGAGACCAGAGAGAAGACCGGAGTCTTCACCGGGGCCTACGCCACGAACCCGGTCAACGGCGCGCAGATTCCGATCTTCATCGCCGACTACGTGCTCGCCGGGTACGGCACCGGTGCCATCATGGCCGTGCCGGCGGAGGACGAGCGGGACTGGGCGTTCGCGGAGGCCCTCGACCTGCCGATCATCAGAACGGTCCAGCCACCGGCGGATTTCGACGGCACGGCCTACACCGGCGACGGCCCGTCGATCAACTCCTCCAGCTCCGAGACGGGCCTGGACCTGGACGGCCTGCACATCGCCGAGTCCAAGGCCAAGGCGATCACCTGGCTGGAGTCCCGCGGTGCCGGTGCCGGTGCGGTGACCTACCGGCTGCGGGACTGGCTGTTCTCCCGCCAGCGCTACTGGGGGGAACCGTTCCCGATCGTCTATGACGACGCGGGGCTGCCGATCGCGCTGCCGGAGACGATGCTGCCCGTCGAGCTGCCGGACATCGACGATTTCTCCCCCCGTACCTTCGACTCGGACGACGCCGGCAGCTCTCCGGAGACCCCGCTGTCCCGGGCCAAGGACTGGATGGAGGTCACCCTCGATCTCGGGGACGGGCCCCGGACCTATCGGCGCGAGACCAACACGATGCCCCAGTGGGCCGGCTCCTGCTGGTACGAGCTGCGGTATCTCGACCCGACCAACGACACCACCGCGGTCGGGGCCGCCAACGAGCAGTACTGGATGGGGCCGAGGGAGACCGGCGGCGGTGTCCGGCCCGACTCCGGCGGGGTCGACCTGTACGTCGGCGGGGTCGAGCACGCCGTGCTGCACCTGCTCTACGCCCGGTTCTGGCACAAGGTGCTCTACGACCTCGGACACCTGTCCAGTTCCGAGCCGTTCCGCCGGCTGTACAACCAGGGGTACATCCAGGCCTACGCCTACAAGGACCAGCGGGGCCGGTACGTGCAGGCCGACGAGGTCGTGGAGCGGGACGGCCGCTGGTTCCACGGCGACGCGGAGGTGACCCGCGAGTACGGCAAGATGGGCAAATCCCTTCGCAACGTCGTGACGCCCGACGAGATGTGCGAGGCCTACGGAGCCGACACCTTCCGGGTGTACGAGATGTCCATGGGGCCACTGGACGTGTCCCGCCCCTGGGAGACCAGGGCGGTCGTCGGGGCGCAGCGCTTCCTGCAACGGGTCTGGCGGTTGGTGGTCAACGAGCACACCGGGGCGACCGAGGTGGTCGACACCCCCACCGACGCCGCGACGAGGAAGCTGCTGCACCAGGTCATCGCCGGGGTCCGGGAGGACCTGGACGACCTGCGGCTGAACACCGCCGTCGCCAAGCTCATCGAGCTGACCAACCGGGCCACCGCCGTCCGCGACGGCGGCGGGTGCCGCGAGGTCGTCGAGCCCCTGGTGCTGATGCTCGCGCCGTTCGCGCCGCACCTGGCGGAGGAACTGTGGCAGCGGCTGGGCCACCGCGGCTCGCTGGCCTACGTCGACTTCCCCGTCGCGGACCCGGCCCTGCTGGTCGCGGCGAGCATCACCTACCCGGTGCAGGTCAACGGGAAGGTGCGGGCCCGGATCGAGGTGCCCGCCGACGCCGCGGAGAGCACCGTGCGCTCGGCGGCGCTGGCGGCGGTCGCGGCCCAGGTGGCCGGGCGGGAGCCCCGCAAGGTCATTGTCGTTCCCGGGCGGCTGGTCAGCGTCGTCGTCTGAGCCCTCGGGGGTCCGGGCG
>JABDRL010000051.1 GCA_013041765.1 Dactylosporangium sp.
GGCCCGCGGCGACCGGCTCCGCCGCCTGCTGTCCGGCCCGCCGGGGCAGCCGGGCTGGGCGAGACCGGGGCTGCTGGTGCTGCTCGCGACCACGGCCGTGCTGTACCTGTGGGAGCTGAGCGCCTCCGGCTACGCCAACAGCTACTACGCCGCCGCGGCCCAGGCCGGGTCGCGAAGCTGGACGGCGTTGCTGTTCGGCTCGCTGGACGCCGGAAACGCGATCACCGTGGACAAGCCCCCGGCCTCGCTGTGGGTCATGGGTCTGTCCGCGCGGATCTTCGGGTTCTCCAGCTGGTCGGTGCTGGCCCCGCAGGCCGTCGAGGGCGTCGCGACCGTCGCGCTGCTGTACGCCGCCGTCCGCCGCCGGTTCGGCCCCGGAGCGGGGCTGCTGGCCGGCGCGGGGCTGGCGCTGACCCCGGTCTCCGTGCTGATGTTCCGGTACGACCATCCGGACGCTCTGCTGGTGCTGCTGCTGGTGGCCGGCGGCTACTGCGTGCTGCGGGCGACCGAGCGGGCCAGTGCCGGCTGGCTGGCGCTGGCGGGCACGGCGCTAGGGTTCGCGTTCCTCACCAAGATGCTCCAGGGGTTCCTGGTCCTGCCGGCCTTCGGCCTGGTCTACCTGGTCGCCGCTCCGGCGCCCCTGCTGCGCCGGCTGTGGCATCTGCTGGCGGCGACCGCGGCCATGGTCGTCTCGGCCGGGTGGTACGTCGCGCTGGTCGCCGTCTGGCCGGTCTCGTCCCGGCCGTACATCGGCGGGTCGAGCGACAACAGCCTGCTGGAGTTGGCCCTGGGATACAACGGCCTCGGTCGGTTGTTCGGCGGGGGCGGCGGCGGGGGCGGGCAGGGCGGCAACACCAACACCTCGTTCGGCGGCCCGACGGGCGTCACCCGGCTGTTCGGCGACGCCCTGGGGGCCGAGGTCTCGTGGCTGCTGCCGGCGGCGCTCATCGCCCTGCTGGCCGGCTTGTGGTTCACCCGCGACGCACCCCGCACCGATCCGACCCGCGCGGCCCTGCTGCTGTGGGGTGGCTGGCTCGTGGTGACCGGCGTCGTGTTCAGCTTCATGAGCGGCACGTTCCACCCGTACTACACCGTCGCCCTGGCCCCGGCCATCGCGGCGCTGGTGGCGATCGGCGGCGGCGAGCTGTGGCGGGCCCGCACGGTCCACGCGCCGCGGGCGGCGCTGGCCGGCATGGTCGCCGTCACCGGGATGTGGAGCTTCCTGCTGCTCGCCCGCACCCCGGAGTGGCTGCCGGGGCTGCGGTGGGCGGTCCTCGTCGGCAGCGGCGTGGCCACGATCATCGTTTTCCTGGGGGGTGGCGTGCTCCGGCGCGCCGGTGGCCCGGTCGCGGTCGGCCTGGTGCTCGCGGGGCTGGCCGGGCCGGCGGCCTACGCCGTGGCCACCGCCGCGACCACCCATGCCGGCTCGCTGCCGGCGTCCGGACCGGTCTCCGGCGGGTCCGGGTCCCGGGCCGGTGGACCGGGCTCCGCCGGCGGGACCGGTATGCCGGCCGGCGGCCAGCCCGGCGGTTCCCAGTCGGAGGACTCCGCTGGTGAACTGGCCGAGTTGCTCGCGGCGACGACCACGCGGTGGGCCGCGGCCATCAGCGGCGCAACATCAGCGGCCGACCTCGAACTCAGCAGCGGCAAGGCCGTCATCGCCCTCGGCGGGTGGAACGGCGGCGACCCGTCGCCGACGCTGGCCGAGTTCCAGCGGTACGTCAACGACGGTCAGATCCGCTACTTCGTCACCGGCGGCGACGGCCGGGGCGGCGGTCCCGGCGGCTCCGGCGGCTCCGGCGGAGGCACCTCGGCGACCAGCGAGATCACCAGCTGGGTGCAGGAGACCTTCCAGTCGACGACCGTCGGGGGCCAGACCGTCTACGACCTCACCCAGTCCGCGGTCTCCTAGGTCGGCACGGGGCCGGCCGGCCCCGTCGCCCGTACCCGGCAGGGCGGGTCCCGCCCGACGGCACCGATGCCGAAAGATCTGGGAAACTCGTGCTGGCTCCGGGGGGCAGGTCTTTCCCAGATAACGCGATCACGGTTTCGGGGAAGACCCGCCGACGCGGGCCGGGTCAGCGGAGCGTCTCCAGATATCCGTCAATGGCTCGCTGGAGGGTCTCCGCGCCCGGTCTGGCCCAGATCTCCTCGTTGAAAATCTCCACCTCGATGGGACCGGCGTAGCCGGCCGCCGTCACCGCGTCGAGGTAGCGACGCTGCTGAACGCACCCGTCGCCGGGCATGACCCGCCCGGTGAGCACCCCGGCGGGCAGCGGCGTCGCCCAGTCGGCGATCTGGAAGATGGCGACCCGCTCCCCGGCCCGGCCGATCTGGGTCAGGGCCTGGTCGTCCCACCAGAGGTGGTAGGTGTCAACGGTCACCCCGACGGTCCCGGCGTCAAAGCGCTCGGCGATGTCGAGCGCCTGGCCAAGGGTGACGATCACGCACCGGTCCGAGGCGAACATCGGATGCAGCGGTTCGATGGCCAGCGTCACCCCGCACGCGGCGGCGTGCGGGGCCAGCTGCCCGATCGCGTCGGCCACCCGCTCGCGCGCACCGTCGATGTCCCGGCTGCCGGCCGGCAGCCCGCCGGAGACCAGCACCAGCACCGGTGTGCCCAGGGCCGCGGCCTCATCGATGGCCCGGCGGTTGTCGTCGTACCAGCCGTCAGTGGTGAAGAACCCCCCACGGCACAGCGATGTCACACTCAGGCCGGTCTCCCGGAGCAGCGCATTGGTCGCGTCCAGACCGTACTCGGCGACGGGTTCCCGCCAGAGGCCGATGTTGGTGACCCCCGCCGCGACGCAACCGGCGACCGCGTCCGGCAGCGGCCAGTACTTGGCCGTGGCCTGGTTGAAGGCGAACCGCGACCGCAGGGACGCCGCCGCGCCAACTCGCTCGCTCATGCTGGCACCTCGATCCGGCGGCCTTGCTGGGCTGATTGGAGCGCCAGCTCGGCCAGGCGTACCCCCCTGGCCCCCGAGGCGAAGTCCCACGGGAAGGGCTCGTCGTCGGCGACGTGGCGCAGGAACGCCTCCCACTGCATCCGGAAGCCGTTGCCCATTCCGGCGTTGTCCGGTACCTCGCCCCACTGGGACCGGAACGGCTCCGTCGCGGGGAGATCCGGGTTCCATACGGGCATCGGCGTCTGCGCCCGGTGCTGGAGGCGACAGTCGCGCAGCCCGGCGACGGCACTGCCGTGGGTGCCGTCGACCTGGAATTCGACGAGTTCGTCCCGGTTGACCCGGACGCACCAGGAGGAATTGATCTGGACGATGACGCCGTTGTCGAGTTCGAGGATGGCGTACGCGGCGTCGTCGGCCGTCGCGGCGTAGGCGTTGCCGTGCTCGTCGACCCGCTGGGGAAGGTGCGTGGCAACGGTGCACTGCACCGAGCGGATCCGGCCGAAGGTCTGCTCGATGACGTAGTTCCAGTGCGGGAACATGTCCATGACGATCCCCCCACCGTCCTCGGCCCGGTAGTTCCACGAGGGACGCTGGGCCGGTTGCCAGTCGCCCTCGAAGACCCAGTAGCCGAATTCCCCGCGGACCGAGAGAACCCGGCCGAAGAACCCGCCGTCCACCAGCCGCTTGAGTTTGCGCAGACCGGGCAGGAACAGCTTGTCCTGCACGACGCCGTTCTTCAGCCCCGCCGCCGCGGCCGTCGCCGCGAGGTCCAGCGCGGCCGAGGTGTCCTCGGCCAGCGGCTTTTCGGTGTAGATGTGCTTTCCCGCGGCGACGGCCTTGCGGATGGCCTTCTCCCGCTGCCTGGTCAGCTGCGCATCGAAATAGACGTCGACGTCCGCGCGGGCGAGGGCGCCGTCGAGATCGGTGGTCCAGTCCGTCAGCCCGTGCCGGTCGGCGAGCTCGGCGAGCTTGGTCTCGTTGCGACCGACCAGCACCAGCTCTGGCCAGATCCGGCTGCCGTCGGCGGCGAGCACGCCGCCGTCCTGTCTGATAGCGAGCAGGGATCGGACCAGATGCTGGCGATATCCCATCCGCCCGGTCACTCCATTGATGACGATACCGACCGGCCGACGAGCCATCGGTCCTCCCTTGCATCGAACCAACATCAGGAAAGCGCTTTCCGACGAAAGGCTACCCCGCTCCGAAGACACGGAGCAAGACACGACCGCCGTTCCTCCGGTTCGTCACGGAGTGTCCGGCATCGACCGCCCCGCCCTCAGCGGCAGGCGCCGCAGCTTTCCCGCCAGACCAGGCTGACCTCAACCGCTTCCCGTCGATCACTCGGCCCCTCGTCGAGGGCTATCGCCATCGCCCGGGCCCCCATCTCGATGAGCGGCAGCCGGACCGTCGTCAACGTCGGCGTGACGTCCTCCGCGACCGGCATGTCGTCGAACCCGATGACCGAGATACCGTCCGGAACCCGCTGCCCGGAGGCCCGCAGGGCCGCGAGCGCGCCGACGGCCATGGAATCGTTCAACGCGATGAGGGCTGTCAGGTCCGGAAAGGTCTCCAGCAACTGCCGCGTCGCCGAGGCCCCGCCGTCCCGGCTGAAGTCGGTGTGCACGATCCGCTGGGCCGGAAACGTCGTACCCCGTTGCCTGGCGGCTCTGCGGATGCCGGCCAGCCGATCGGTCGTCGTCGTCAGCACCCGCGGACCGGCGACCACTCCGATCCTGGTATGGCCCAACTCGTAGAGTTTGTCGCAGGCGAGAAACCCGCCGTGCTCGTTGTCGGGAACCACGGCGCTGCCGACATGATCGTGCCGTCCGATAACGCTGATGTGCCCACCCGACTTGGCGTACGCCTCCAGCTGGCCATTGATCTTGCGCGTGAAACCCACGTCGTGGTACCCGGAGCCGGCCAGAACCAGAGCGTGCACCTGCTGGGAGCGCAGTAGCTCCACATAGGCCAACTCACGGTCGGGCTCGCCGTAGCTGTTGCAGATCAGCAGCAGCCTGCCGCTGTCCGTGGCCACCCGCTGTAGCCCTCTGGTGATCTCGGCGAAGTAGGGATCCGAGACGTCATGCACGATCACGCCGACCGCGGACCGCTGCGATCGGGCCAGGTGCTGCGCGTGGGCGTTCGGCACGTACCGCAGGTCCTGCACGGCGCGCAGCACGCGTTCCTTGAGGTCGCTCGTCACCCGCTTCGCGCTGCCATTGATGACGCGGGACGCGGTCGCTGGAGACACCCGCGCCCGTCGCGCGACATCAGCAAGGGTCACCGTCGCAGGCCCGGTATCCTGACCCGCCATGCGTCACTCCCCGATTGCCGCTGCGCGAACCGGTCTCGCCGCCCTCGACGTTCGACATCCGCGACACACCGGTTGCACCCATCCATGAACAGTGCGTGCACGTCGCACCATACCGGAATCGCGCGAGATCGTCGCCCGTGACGATACGAACCGGGCGCACCGCCGAGGCTCCCCGTCCCGCGGGGCCCCGGCCGCGCGGGCGGGACCGCATGACGGACCGCCGACGCGGGAATGCCGGCGTCTCGCCCCGCTCCGGCGCCGACCGGAACGTTTCACCCCGGCCGAGGTCAGGGCACCGCTGGCCGGGTCGGCGGGGCCCTCCGCCGGCAGATCCGCGCTCGCGGCGAGACGCCGGCTGTTCAGAATTGGATCTGAGCGGTCTTGTTCTTGCCGTCGTTATAGCACTTGATGAGCATTTTCTTGGTAGTCGAGCACCATTTCTTGATATCGGCCTCAAAGGTCGGGCAATCGGCCACGATCTCGACGATATCACCGGGTTTGGCCTGATTCGACAGGGCGAACTGATTAATCTTGAGGGTTGGAAGAGGGCATTTCAGACCGCGATAGTCCAGCTGTATCTTGGCCATGTTGATTTGCCTTCCTTTCACTGTCGGAATGCCTTGTCGCGCTACCTCTCCGGGTACCGACTCATTGGGCGTCGGCGCCGACCGCCCGCAGGTTCACCGGCCCCAACTGGCGAATGTCCGCGGTCATCTCGCCGACGACGGCCGCGAATTCCGCGGCTTCCGCCGCGGAGACAAAATCGAACCGGCACCGTTGCCGCTCGATACCGTGCTGCTCCAGGACCCGCAGCAGCAGCCGATGACGGCCCAGCGCCCGGTAGTTCTGCTCCTTGTAGTGGCAGTCACCGGGATGGCACCCCAGGATGAGCACGCCGTCGGCGCCCTCGGCGAAGGCCTTCAGCACGAACTGGGCGTCGATCCGGCCGGTGCACATCACCCGGATCGTTCGGAGATTCGGCGGGTAGGGCATGCCGGCCGCACCGGCCTTGTCCGCCCCCGCATACGAGCACCAGTTGCAGAGAAAGCCGACGATGGTGGGTTCGAACGTGCCGGTCATGCGTGCAGCACCGCCTCGATCTCCGCGTGCATGGCGTCATCCGTGAAGTGGTGTCCGGCGATCGCCCCGGACGGGCAGGCCGCCACGCAGGTTCCGCAGCCGGCACACAGCACGCTGTTGACCGAGGCCTTCAGCGTCCACCCGTCAACGTCGATCGCCTGGTACGGGCAGACCGGCACACAGGTGCGGCACCCGGAGCACCGGTCGGGTGCCACCGTGGCCGTTGCCGGGTCGACCCGCAGCGTTCGTCCGGCGACCAGTTCCGACAGCGCATGCCCGGCGGCGGCGGTACCCTGCGTCATCGCGCCCTGGATATCCATCGGCGACTGGCACGTCCCCGCGATGAAGATCCCCCGCACGGGGCTCCGGGTCGCGTCGGAGCGGGCATTGTGCTCCGCGAAGAACCCGGTCGCGTCGGTCGGCACGTCGAGCACACCCGCCAGCTCACGCGGCCCCGGGCCGGCGACCATCGGCGCGAGCAGGAGCACCATGTCCACCTCGGTCACCTCGGGCTCCCCGGCCCCCGTGGCATGGCTGACGGCCAGCCCGCCGGCCGCGTCAACCCGGACCTCGACGTCCCCGGGGTGGTGGTAGCGACGCTCGACGGCGTGCGGACCGTCGAACGCGTGCCGGTACAGGTCGACCGCTTCCTTGCCCGGAGCGACGACCGTCCTGGTGAACGACACGATCTGGGTCCCGGGCGCCTTGCTCTCCACCAGGTGGGCGTCCTTGAAGGCGGTCTGGCAGCAGATCGCCGAGCAGTAGGGCACGTGGTCGGCGTCGAGGCTCCCGGCGCAGTGGACGATGGCGATCGTCCGGGGTTTGCGGCCGTCCGCCGTCAGCAGCTCGCCCCCGGTCGGGCCGTTCGCGGCGAGCAGCCGCTCGACGTCCCAGCTGGACACGATGTCCGGGTGGCGGCCGTAGCCGAGGCGGGTCACCTGTGACAGGTCGTAGATGGTCGCCCCGATGGCGACGACGATGGCACCGACCTTCTTCTCGGTGGCCGTCGCGACCTCGTCGAACAGCACGGCACCCGGGACGGGGCAGCAGTCCAGGCACGCCGTGCAGTCGCTCCCCTCGGTGAACCGGGTACACGCGGCCTCGTCCAGCACGGGAACGTTCGGCAGCCCGCCGAACAGCTCGAAATCGACGGCCTTGCGCGTCGTCCGGTTGAGGTTCAGGGCATTGGGCACCGAGGTCGGGCACTCCTCGATGCACATCCCGCAACCGACGCAGGCGTCCACCGAGATGTGGCGGGGGGACGTCGCGATCGTGACGTCGAAGTTGCCCAGGAAGCCCTTGATGGCGGTCACCGTCGAGGTGAGCCGGATGTCGATCGGACCAGGCAGTTCGCCGTGCAGGATCTCCCCGAGGACGGGTTCCAGCAGGCAGGGTGCGCATTCCATGGTCGGAAAGATCTCTTCGAAGCGCACCGGCAGCCCGCCGAGGATCGGACCCCGCTCGACGAGCGTGACGCCGCGGCCGGCCGCCGCCAGGGTCATCGCGGCCTTGAGCCCGGCCGGACCGGCCCCGATGACCAGGGCATCGGGACAGATGTCCAGTTCCGCTGCCTCCAGCGGTTCCTGGTGGAGCACCCGGGCGGTGCCGGCCCTGATCTGATCGATCGCCTTGTCGACGGCCCGCTCGGGGTCCTCGATGACCCAGGCGACGTGTTCGCGGATGTTGACCAGTTGCATGAGATACGGGTTGATTCCCGCCTGGGCGCAGACCCGGCGGAAGGTGTCCTCGTGCTGTCTCGGGGAGCAGGCCGCGATGACCACCCGGTCGGGCCGGTGGGCGGCCAGGTGCTCCAGGATCCGCGCCTGGCCGCCGTCGGCACAGGCGAAGTCGACGACCTCGAAATAGGCGACATCGGGCAGGGACTCCACCGCCCCCCGGACCGCCCCTGGATCGATCTTTCCGGACACCTGGCCGTCCAGTCCCGGCCCGCACCGGCAGAAGTAGACCCCGACCCGCATCGTCCACCTCACCTTCGTCTGTTGCCGACGGCAACGGGGGCCAGCAGTTCGAAAACGCGGTCGGCCAGGGGGCCGATCGCGGCAGCCACCGGGGGCGAAAGCTCCTCGCTGAACGTGGTCACGTCGGCGGCCCGCACCCCCAGCACGACGATTGTCGCCGGCAGGGCCATCCCCATGAGACGGCCGAGGTCCAGCGCGTACGGCAGGCTGAGATCGTGGACCGAGGCCAGGTTGCGGGTGGAGCTGAGGTCTCCCTCGGTCAGCTCGACGATCGTGCCGGGGAAGGCATCGCCCGCCGTGAGGGCGTCGAGCACGACCGCCCGGTCGTAGCCGACCATCGTCTCCATCAGCCGCAGCCCCCCGGCGCACAGCAGGCGCACGTCGACGTCCGCGCGCTCGGCAAGCCGCGTCGCCACGGCCTGCGCGGCGCGCAACCCGACCCCGTCATCGCTGAGCGTCGGGTTGCCAACGCCGATCACCACGCTTCGCATGCCGCTTCAGCCGTCCCGTCGCAGTTCATCCACGACGTCGCCAGCAAGATCCCGCAGGGTGACGATCATCGGCATCTGGCCGGGAAGCGAGTGTGTCGCGCAGGACAGGCAGGGATCGTAGAGACGGAACGCCATCTCGATGCGGTTGAGCAGCCCGTCCGCGACGTTGCCGCCCGTGATGAGATGCTGTGCCGCCCGCTTGATGGACATCGCCATGGCCGCGTGGTTGTTGGTCGTGCCGACCACCAGGTTGACCCGGCGCAGCACGCCCCGCTCGTCGGCCTCGAAGTGGTGGGTCAGGGTGCCGCGGGGCGCCTCGACGGACCCGATGCCCCCCTCGGGGTTGATCTCGCCGGTGGGGATGGTGCGCACGTGCGGCGAGGTGATCTCCGGGTCCGTGGCCAGTTCCAGCATCCGCTCCGCGGCGTAGAGCAGCTCGATCAGCCTGGCCCAGTGCGTCGCCAGCCGGTGGTGCACCGGCCGGTTGCGCCCGTTGGCCGTGGTCCGGCCAAAGAACGCGTAGAACCGCTGGAAGTGCTCGTTGGCCCGGGGCGTCGCCATGCCGTCGGCGACGTTCAGCCGCGACAGCGGGCTGGCGACGTACACGCCGCTGTCCGCACCGTCGACGAAGCCCTTCCAGCCGACCCCGCGCAGGTACGGGAACTTGAGGTAGCTCCACGGCTCGACGCGCTCGGCCAGGTGGGTGGTGTACTCCCGGGGCTGGTACCGCAGGTGGTCGGCGCCGTCGGGGTCGACCACCCGGATGGCGCCGTCGTAGAAGTTGACCTGGTTGTCGGCGTCGACGGTTCCCATCGAGTACGTCTCGTGGCAGTAGACATCGGACACCACGAGGGCCGCGAGTTCGGGGCTCCGCAGCACCAGCTGGTCAAAGAGCTGCAGGCTCAGCAGCGCGAAGTCAATGTTCGCCCGCGCGATCTCCTCGATCTTCGCCCGCTCGTCGGCGGTGATGGCCTTGCTCCACCCGCCGGGCAGGCCGCCGGTGGGATGGACCGCCCGGCCGCCGAGGATCTTGATCACTTCGGCGTTGCGGGCCCGGCACGCGATCACCTGCTTGCCGGTGTCCAGACCGACCGCGCGGATGACGCCGAACAGGTTGCGGTCCGCCGGTGGAGCGTCCGGGCCGACGATGAAGTCCGGGCCGCCGAGGGCGTAGAAGTGGGTGGTGTGATCGGTGACGAAGAACGCCGAGTACAGCAACTCCCGCAGCTTTCGCCCGGTCGGCGGCGGGGTGACCAGGAACAGGTCATCGAGCGCCTTGCTGGCGGCCAGCAGGTGCGCCTCTGGACACACCCCGCAGATCCTGCTGGTCAGCGCGGGCATGTCCTCCGCGAGGCGGCCGACGCAGAACTGCTCGAAGCCTCGCAGTTCCGGCACCTGGAAGTAGGCGTTGGCCACGTCGCCCCGCTCGTCCAGGAAGATCTCGATCCGACCGTGCCCTTCCAGCCGGGTGATGGGATCGATCTTGATTCTGTTCACCGTCGTTGTCCTCACTGGTCGTCTTGGGCGCTCACGCCCACCCGCGCGGCCACGGCGGCCTTCAGCGACGAGCCGGGAAGACCGAACTTGTAGAAGCAGCCGGCGTAGTCGGGGATGGCGTCGAAGATGGCGTCGATCCGAGCGACGATCTCCGCCTCGGGTAGCCCCTTCAGCGGTTCGATATCGATCATCGAGCCCAGCGCGGACACCATCTTGCCGCCCTGGTCCGTCACCCCCTCCGGCGGTCCGTAGCAGCCGATGCAGGGCGCCTGCACCTGCGGGCACAGTGCCCCGCAACCGCCGCGGGTGGCCAGGCCGACGCAGACGACCCCCTGCTCCAGCAGGCAGCGGTCGGGATCTGGATCGATTTCCCAGGTACGTCGAAGCTGGTCGATGCGCTTGTCCCCGCGGGTTCTCGGGCATTCGTCACAGACGGTGGACGCGCCGGCCCCGAGCACGCTTCCGGGCGGGGGCAGCGCCACCCCCCGGATGACGGCGTCGACGACCGCCCAGATCTGGTGGGACTCCGGCGGGCAGCCCGGAATGGTGTAGTCCACCTCGACCACGTCCGCCAGCGGGCTGACCTGATCGAGGAGACCCGGGAGAGCCAGCACGCCCTCGTCGACGACGGTCTGGCGCCGCGGGATCGTGCCCTCGGGGTTGTCCAGGGTCGGCCCCTGGAGGTAGATCGTGCGCAGGTGGTCCGCGGCGGTCGAGACGTTGGACAGCCCGGGGATACCTCCCTGGGCCGCGCAGGCGCCGAACGCGATGAGGACCTGGGACTTGCGGCGCAGCAGGCGCGCCATCTCCAGGTTCTCCTCGGTCCGGATCGCCCCGTTGAACAGCGTCACCGCGATGCTGCCATCGGCCATGGCCTCGACGTCCTGCTTCTTGGTGTCGAGCAGGCAGGGACAGAACACGAAGTCGAACGCCGCCTCGACGTCGAGCAGGCGCTCGTGCAGGTTTGCCACGGCGATCTCGCATCCGCCGCACGATGCCGCCCAGTACACGCTCAGCTTCGGCTTGGTGGCCATCGTCCCCTCGGTTCCCCGGGTGCCGTCGGGAAGTTCATCCTGAAATGGCTATCGGATGTCGCCGCCAGGATCTAAGCGGTTCTTCGCAGCTTCTCTGCCGATATCGCCGGGCCCCGGCCTCCCACCGGCGGGCAAAAACCATCAACCCCGGGCGGGTGTGGCCGACTGGTAGGGCAAGACGGCACGGCTGTTCGCTCTCGGCGCGTGGCCCGGCCTGGTCCACGGACGCAGCTACCGCCGAAGGAGCGCGCCATGTCAACGCAGCGTGATCCGCTCACTGGAGCACCCGACCGATACACCTGGGATGCCGAGCTACCGGCGGCCGTTGAGCGCACCCGGCGGGACGGCGAGCCCCTGACGGTCGCCATGATCGACCTTGATCATTTCCAGCAATTCAACGACGATCATGGTTATCAGGCGGGCGACCGGTTCCTCAAGAGCGTCGTCGCCGCGTGGACGGGCATCCTGCGCCCGACCGACCTGCTGTGCCGGTACGGCGGCGAGGAGTTCGCCCTGGTTCTGCCCGGTGCCACCACAGAGCAGGCCTCGGCCGTGCTGGAACGCATGCGGACGGTCACGCCACTCGGGCAGACGTTCTCTTCCGGTGTGGCGAGCTGGAACGGCGCCGAGACGCAAGACCATCTCGTCCGGCGGTCCTCGGCCGCCCTGGAGGCCGCCAAGCGTGCGGGGCGGGCGCGAACGGTCAGTGCCGATGGGCCTCAGCCGCAGCGCTGAGCCGTCCCGCGGTGAAGTCGAGCTGGGTCTGGCAGGCCGTCTGGATCCGGTGGGCCAGGTCCTCGGTCATCTCGATCTGCGTTGCGGTGAGGTCGGCGAGCGCGGCCTGGTCCCGCGCGATCGCGCTGACCTCGGATGCGATGGAATCGAGGGTCGGCAGCATGGCTGAGGCCTCCTGCCGCATGGTGTGCGCCCACCCGGCGATGGCCTGGGTCGCCTGCCCCGTCTCCCGGACGAGTCTCCTGGCCGCCAGGGCCTGTTCCGCTCCGGTCGCGGCGGTGACCCCCACGCCGGTATCCGCCGCGCGCTCCCGCCCGGCCACGGCGTCGATGTCGGCGTTGAGCGCCACCAGATCGGTGACGCCGGCGACTCCGCCGACGAACGCCGCGGCGTCTCCGATCTCGCTGCCGGCAGCGGCGAATCTCCGGGCCAGCTCGGCCGCCTCGCGGGCCAGCTCGGCCGCCCGATCCGCAGCCTGCCTGGACCGCGAGGCGGCCACCGCGACCGCGTCGCCACCCGAGCGCAGCCTCGTGACCAGCTCGAGCGATGCCAATGCGGCAAGCGCTACCTCCCCGGTGTCCCGGGGATCGGTCCGCCGCCGAGCCAGGCGTCCCTGATGTGCTCCAGTCTTCGCCACACTCTCGCTATCGGCCGGCAATGGGCGAAGTCAAGACGGTCGCTGCCGCCACCATATGGCGATCATGGCCGACCACCCGCTCGGCACCGACGAGTACCGCTGGAACAACCGCCTGGACCTGCTCGCTGGACGTCGACAGGCGCAGCTCGATCGCGCCGGGCTCGACGATCCGAGCGCCGCTCCGCCCGGTGAACGAGGTGAGTTCGGCGTGCACGCTGAACACCACCTCACCGATCTGGCCGGCGGCCAGCGGCACCCGCGCGTACCCGATGAGCCGGACGACCGGACGGGTGACCTGCGCGACCGGATCGTGCAGGTAGAGCTGGACCACCTCGGTGCCGGCCCGGTCGCCGGTGTTGCGCACGGTCAGAGCAATCGTCAGGGCGCCGTCGGTCGAGCAGGTCGCCGCCGCCCCGACGGGCCGGCCGTCGACCCGCACCGCGCTCCACTCGAACGTGGTGTAGCTCAGGCCGTGGCCGAACGGGTACAGCGGACTCGGATCGATGCTGCTGGCCTTGGTCTGCCGGCCGAGCGCCGGGGCGAGGTAGGTCGCGGGCTGGCCGCCCGGAGTCCTGGGCACGCTGACCGGCAGGCGCCCGGAGGGGCAGACGCGTCCGGTCAGTACCCCGGCGATGGCCGGCCCGCCCTCCTCCCCCGGGAAGAACGCCTGCACCGTGGCGGCGAGCCGGCCGGCGTAACCGCCGAGGGCATAGGGACGGCCGGTCACCGCGGTCAGCACCACCGGGGTGGACGTGGCCAGCAGGGCATCCAGCAGCGCCCCCTGCACGCCGGGAAGGCTGAGGTCCTCGACGTCGCATCCCTCGCCGGAGGTGCCCCGCCCGAACAGGCCGGACCGGTCGCCCAGCACGGCGATGCAGACGTCGGCCCGCCGCGCGGCGGCGACGGCCTCCGCGAAGCCCGAAGTGTCCTGCCCGGTGACGGCGCAGCCCTCGACGTGCTCGATCACCATCTCGGTCGGCTCGCCACGAAGCGCTTCGACGACCGTCGATAGTTCTACGCCCAGGGGCAACTCGGGGAACTGGCTTCCGATGTGCCGGGGGAAGGAGTAGCACCCGAGCATCGCGTCCTGATCGTCGGCGAGCGGACCGACGACCGCCACCCGGGTGGCCGGCCGCAGCGGCAGCGTCCCGTCGTTGGCCAGCAGGACGACCGAGGCTTCCGCGAGTTCGCGAGCCAGTGCCCGGGCCGCGGGCGGGTCGAGGTCGACGGGTTCCGCCGGGACCGGCTCCGGCCGCCAGCCGGCATCCAGCAGGCCCAGCTGGCACTTCTGCAGCAGCACCCGCCGGACCGCCCGGTCGATCAGGGCTTCGGAGACCGTGCCCGCGCGGACGGCGGCCGTCAGCGGTTGGCCGTAGCAGCGGACCGTCGGCAGCTCGACGTCGACTCCCGCCGCCAGCGCCAGCGCGGCCGCGGTGGTCTGGTCACCCGCGACCTGGTGGGACAGTTCCAGGAAGGAGACGCCGAAGTAGTCGGCGACCACGACCCCGGCGAAGCCCCACTCGTCTCGGAGTAACCCGGTGAGCAGTGCTTCGTTCGCGGCCGGCGGCATGCCGTCGACCTCGGCGTACGAGTGCATCAGGGAGCGGGCACCACCGTGCCGCAGCGCGGCCTCGAACGGCGGGATCAGCACGTCGGCGAGTTCTCTCGGCCCGGCTGCCACCGGGGCCTGGTTGCGGCCGGCGCGGGAGGCCGAGTATCCGACGAAGTGTTTGGGTGTCGCGACGACGCCCGCCGATTCCAGACCTCGGACGTAGCCGGCCCCGATCGTCGCGACCAGGTAGGGGTCCTCGCCGATGCTCTCCTCCGTGCGGCCCCACCGCGGGTCGCGGACGACGTCGAGCACGGGCGATAGTCCCTGATGGACTCCGACGGACCGCATCGAGGTCCCGATCCAGCGGGCGGCCCGTTCCACCAGCTGCGCGTCGAAGCTCGCACCCCAGGCCAGCGGGGTCGGGAAGATCGTCGCGTGCCAGGTCGTGAAGCCCGCGAGGCACTCCTCGTGGACCTGCGCCGGAATGCCGAACCGGTTGGCGCCCATCACTTCCAGCTGCATCCTGGCCAGCGCCCGCATGCCCTCGGCGGGGTCGATCGGGGCCGTCCCGAACGGCCTGGTCAGCTGTCCGAGGCCGTCGCGGATCAGGCTGTCCCAGTCCAGCTGGGCGTCGGAGAGATCGTGCTGGTGGGGCGCGACGTCCTCCTCACCGTCCGCCGCTCCGACCCACGCTCCCGAGAGTTGGGCGATCTTCTCTTCGATCGTCATGCGCGCTAGCAGGTCGGTGACCCTGGATTCGGCGGGCTGGGTTGGATCTTGCCACGGCAGCCGTTCTCCGGTTGCGATTGGCCGAGCGGATTCCTGCACAGTGTGAGTCCCCACCACGATCCCCCGAGGAAGCCGTCGCCGGGGGGCGCCGGACGTTCCGGCAACTTCCGAGATGTTTACGGAACATTCCTGGTTCCGTCGAGCGGACATGGATCACGTCACAGTAACGCCTCTCGATACTTTGATACAGGGGCATCCAGGAAGGCGCGGAATCACGGCAGGCGGATCGCCATCGAAACTGCCAAATAAGTGACCGGAAATTTCGGCATCTAACAGCCCACGTTCCCTCGGTCTGACTTCGGTCTGACTTCGGTCTGACCGAGGGAATGGGGGGGATTCGTCGGTATCAACACCGAACTTTGAGCAAGGTCAAGACCACCCCCGTGGCGCTCCCCTGGCTGCTCGCTACTGGCCGGGGAACCCTGGCGCCCCGGGCTGTGCCGGCGGCGCCTGCCCGGGGAACCCCGGCGAGCCCTGCGGTCCGGGGTATCCACCCGGTCCGGGGTATCCACCCGCGCCCAGGCGCAACTGGCGCTTGGCTGAGACCCGACGGACGAGGGTCACAACGATGATCACGACCCCGGCGAGCAGTCCCAGCAGGAGGGCAATGATTCCGCCGACCAGCCACGCGGCGAATCCCCCCGTATCCGGGCTCTCGCCGAAGGCGAACTGGTCCACACCCCCGACACCGTCGCAGGTGAACTCGTAGGTTCCGGCGGTGTCCACCGTGATCGTGAACAGCCAGTACCACTGGTAGGAATCCCGAGTGAAATTCATGGTCGAACTCGGTTCGGCGGTTTCGGGCTTGCCGGCCCCCTCCGGCGGACGGATCCGGCAGGAGCCCGCGCCGTCCGGGCCAAGGCCGGTCGGGCGGCCGGCATACACCGACCACTCGCCCGCACTTTCGATCTCCACAGACGTCGTGACGCCCTCATCCATCTTCGCGTCGAACGATGGCAGCGCGGAGAACGAATTCACGATCAACCCCACCCCGATCACCAAGCCCAGCACAATGCTGAGCGCTCCGACGACATACCAACCACGCCCCGGCTTGATCCGGGTCTCCATAACAGCCATGCCCCTCAGGATGCGGGCGCTGTCAACCATGCCGCGGCCACAGGAATCTCAGGAATACCACCGCACCGGCACCAAACGCGCTCTCCGGCCGGTGCTCCCCGGCTCCGCGAAACCTGCCGGAAATCTCCCCGCCATCAGGGGTGCCAGATGATGTCATGGATGTTAAGCTGACTTCACGTTTAGATTTCCTACACCAGCGCACAAGAGAAAGGAGCCGGCGATGCCGAACACCCCCACCCCAGACGGCCAGCACCACCCCGCCGCGTCCCCGGCCACCCCGACCATGACCATCGGCGAGCTTTCCAACATCACCGGTCTCTCTGCCTCAGCGATCCGCTTCTACCAGCGCCGCGGGCTGCTCCCGACCAGAACCGCCGAGGGCGGCTGGCAGCGGTACGGCCGCGATGCCCTCGATCGCCTCGCCGTCATCGAGCTCGCCAAGAGCGCCGGCTTCAATCTTGACGAGATCATCCGGATCCTCGACGCCCTGGACACCGATCCGGACTCGATCCCGGCCGATCCCCCGATCTGGCACGGACTGGCCCGGACCAAGCTCATGGACATCGATGCCAGCGTCCGGCGGTTGCGGCAGTTGCGCCGGCTACTCCAAGACGCCCTCGACTGCGCCTACCTCTCGGCCGAACGCGCGGCCCAGGTGCCCGCGGCTCTCGGTTGGGTGCCCGAGCAGTCCGACGTCCCGGCCGCGCTGCCCCGTAGTATCCAGATCCCCGATTCCACCCGGGACCTGGACGCCCTGACCGCGGAGGGCAACCTGCCGGCCGATGCCGAGCACGACGAGTACACCCACCGGGGCTGAAGGGGCCGACCCGCACCGTGCCGGTCGAGAGGCGGATGGTCGTTTCTCGGCCGGCACGACTTTTCTGGCATTTTGGACACCAGGCGCCGCTCGGCCGGGAGCCGGCCGAGCACTGCGGTGACGGGGAGGACCCGAGCTGGAATCGTTCCACCGGTGATGGTGGGCGCACGCGGGATCACGCGCGGCGGACCAGCCGGACACCCCGCGTTCCGGCTCTGTCACTTCCCATTTCATGGCGCTTTCAGCGGTGACCGGCGAGCACTCGTCCGCCGCCACTGGCCGGCCTCACGCCGCACCCCGCGCCTGACCACCGGCCGCCCAGGCGATCAGCGGGTTGAAACAGCAGCGGACCATGGAGGCCATCGCGCCGATGGCGGCGACACGTGCCCCCTCGCCCGCCTCCGGATCTCCTCCGAGCATCAAGGACAAAGAAGGTGCTTCCGGACATCGGATCATCGAAAGAGGAAGCCGAAAATTTCCGGAAGACCTTCGTAAATTTGCTCGCAGGTTAGAGGTATGGTTCCTGGTCGTCAACCCCGAAAGCTCATGGAACATAATGAACACCACGCGGGTTCGGCTATCAGCGCCAGCCGCAATGTTTCGGTTGGATTCACTGGATGTGAGGAGACACCCGTGACCGTCGACGAGGGCCGCAAGATCACCATCACCGCTATCGCGCGGGAGGCCGGGGTTTCCGTGCCAACGGTCTCCCGCGTGGTCAACGGGCGGTCCGACGTGTCTCCGCAGACGCGCGAACGGGTCGAGGAACTGCTGCGTCTGCACGGCTACCGGCGTCGAGCCGTCCGGTCGAGCGAGCGGGCCAATCTCATCGACCTGGTTTTCAACGATCTTGACAGCCCCTGGGCCGTGGAGATCATCCGTGGGGTCGAGGACGTCACCCACGCCGCCGGCGTCGGCACCGTCGTCTCCGCCGTCCACCAGCGGCCGGTGTCCGCGCGGCAGTGGCTCCAGAACATCCGGGCCCGCGCCACCGACGGCGTCATCCTCGTGACGTCGGACCTGGCCCCCCAGGTCCAGGCCGAGCTGCGGCGGCTGGATGCCCCGGCCGTCGTGGTCGACCCCGCCGGGGTGCCCAGCTACGACGTGCCGACGATCGGCGCGACCAACTGGGCCGGGGGGCTCAGCGCCACCGAGCACCTCGCCGGCCTCGGTCACCGCCGGATCGGCTTCATCGTCGGGCCGAAGCGGCTGCTGTGCAGCCGCGCCCGCTTCGATGGCTACCGGGCGGGGCTGGAAGCCGCAGACCTCCCGTTTGACGCGGAACTCATGTGTCAGGGGGACTTCTACCACGAGTCCGGCTACGAGGGGGGCCGGGCGCTGCTCAACCTGGCGGACCCCCCAACGGCGATCTTCGCCTCCAGCGATCAGATGGCCTGCGGCGTCTACGAGGCCGTCCGCCGCAAGGGGCTGCGGATTCCCGAGGACATCAGCGTCGTCGGA
Organism: Dactylosporangium sp.; assembly: GCA_013041765.1. Lineage (GTDB taxonomy): Bacteria > Actinomycetota > Actinomycetes > Mycobacteriales > Micromonosporaceae > JABDRL01. The sequence continues at coordinate 18,373 of JABDRL010000051.1, forward strand.
TTCGACGACCTGCCGGAAGCCCGGTGGGCCTCCCCGCCGCTGACCACCGTCCGGCAGCCCCTCGCGGAGATGGGTCTGCTCGCCGCGAAGACCATCCTGCGCCTGGCCCGGGGCGACGAACTCGAAACCCCCAAGCTGGAGCTGGCGACGGAGCTGGTGGTGCGGGACAGCACCGCGCCCCCGGCACTGCCCCGACCGCAACCGGCTAGCGCAGACTGACGACGGCGTCGCGCAGCCGCGCGAGGTCACGCCGACGACGCTCGTACGTCGTGGCGATCCCGACCAGCAACACGCCAGCCACCGCCAGCGGGATCCACCGGGGAATCCGGTCGAGCAGCAGCAGGGTCTCGTGCAGCGCGACCACCACGGTCGTCACCGCGCCCGTGACGACCTGGGCCTGCTGTCGCACGGCCGCGCCGATCAGCACCAGGACCACGCCGGCGGTCCCCAGCGCGAGCCGGCGCAGCGGCGCGGCGTCGCCGTCGCCCAGCACCCGCAGCAGCGTCGGCAGCAGACCGACGAGCAGCGCCGGGCCATACCCGATCCAGCTGGACACCACAAGCCCACGCCGCCGGGCCAGCCACCCGCAGCCGACCACCACCAGCGCCGCCGGCACCGTGTACGCCTCCGTGACCGCGACGCCCCCATTGACCAGTAGCAGCCAGTACCCGAGCAGCATGCATCCCAGGGCGGCCCCGACCCGCACCCGACGCGACACCGAAGTCAGCCGTGGCCGCAGGGCACTGAGCCCGAGCACCAGTGCCCAGAACGTGCAGATCCCAGCAGCGTGCGCGGCCGACCCGGCGGCCAGCAGCAGCGCGACGACGGCCGTGGCCTGCGCCGCGCTCTCGGCCACCCGGGATTCCGTGGTCCGGGGCCTCCCGCGGACGCCGGACAGCAGGGCCCCCAGGCC
>JABDRL010000063.1 GCA_013041765.1 Dactylosporangium sp.
TTCATGTGCCGAATGTTGCACGTCTCGACGCAGGGCTTCTACCAGTGGAGCAAACGACCCACATCCCAGCATGACCGCGACGACATCACCCTGACCTCCCGGATCAAACAGATCGCCGCCGCCCACAGCGGACGTCTCGGGGTCCGGCGGGTACGTGTCGAACTCGCCCACGCCGGCGTCGTCTGCTTCCACAAGCGCGTCCACCGGCTCATGAGGGCCGCGGGCCTGCGCAGTCGTCACCCACGACCGTACAAACGCACCACGACCCCCGACCGGTTCGACCCCCGACCGATTCGACCCCCGCCTGGCCGATCTGGTCTCCCGAAACTGGTCACCGAGCGCACCCAACCGCACCTGGGTCGGTGACTTCAAATGCCCACGTCGGCATTTCAGGTCCACCGCCCACAGCTGGTTCGGGCGCACTGCGGTGAAGTCACGTTTGACCAGGTCACCGGGGCGTCCGGTCTCGGGCGCGGGCCGGGTGGTGCGCGGTGACCTGTCGCGCAGCAGCCCGCGCAGCCCGGACTCGCGCATCAACCGTTCGACCGTGCACCGCGCCACCGGTACGTCACGCCGGTGCGGCTCGTGCCAGATCTTCCGAGCGCCGTAGACGCCGCAGTTCTCCCGGTGGATCTGCTCGATCATCGCGGTCAGGGCATCGTCGCGCCGGGAGCGGGCCGAGACGGGGCGGGTCCTGGCGGCGTAGTAGGTCGACGGTGCGATCTGTGCCGGCGTGCTTCGAGCGCCCGCAGGACCGGCTGGACACCGTGTTCGGCCTTCCGGGAGTCGACGAACTCGACCCTCATCGCGACGGACGGTCCAGCTCCGCGGCGAAGAAAGTCGCCGCTGATCTCAGGATCTGGTTCGCCCGGCGCGGCTCACGATTCTCCCGCTCCAGGGCGGCGATGCGGTCGGCGTCGTCGCTGGCGGTGCCCGGCCGGGCACCCGCATCGGTCTCGGCCAGCTTCACCCACGTCCGCAACGCCTCGGGGTGCACGCCGAGTTGACCGGCGATCCGCCGGATCGCTCCGACCGCACTGGCCGGATCACGGCGGGCCTCGACCGCCAACCGGGTCGCGCGCTCACGCAGATCGTCGGAGTACTTTTTCGGTGCGGGCATCGCTGGTGTTCCTCCCAGGTTTCGATGTCTCCATCAAACCCGGTGCGGAACACCCCGCAGCGTGCCACGACTCGGCACATGCGATGACCAGGGACATTATCGATCCGCTCTGGCAACCAAGATGGCCTTGCCCGCTACGAACCGATCACCAATCCGGCAAAGATCACACATCTACCCATCAACCGCCACGATCGACTTGGCGGCGTCCCCCACGAATACATCCCTGCTGCCCGAGCCGCATGGATGGGGTTTACGGCATTCGCAGCATTCCTCGCATGGTTCGTTTCACGCGCCGGGTGTGGCGACCGCAAATTTTGACCGGGTCATCGCGCCCACGCATTTCTGAGCCGCCTCCGCCATCGCGTCGCCGTTTGTCAACTGAGGTTGACAGCGAAAGCCTTGTCAATGTAAGTTGACAGACATGGCAGAAGTGACTGAGCTGGCCGCGGCGGCGGGAAGCCCCGACGCCCGCACGGGCCTGCGCGCCGTCCTCGCGCTGCGGCGACTGGCGGAGACCCTGGAAACACTCCAGGTCGCCAATGCCCGCCGCCAGGGATGGTCCTGGCAGGAGATCGCGGAAGTGCTCGAAGTCAGCAGACAGGCGGTCCACAAGAAGCACGCCGGTCGAATGCCGGCGCCGGATATACGGGAGGCGTGATGTTCGAGCGGTTCACGGATCAGGCGAGGTCGGTCATTGTCAGCGCGCAAGACCAGGCCGCCAGGTTGCACCATCGCCACATCGGTACCGAGCACCTGCTGCTCGCACTGCTCATCACCGGCGATGTGGCGAGGACGGTACTCACCGAGGCCGGAGTCGACACGGAACGGGTACGCGACGACGTCAAGCGGCACCTTCGGACCGGGTTCGACGTGCTTGGTGCCGCTGACGCGGAGGCGCTGCGGTCAATCGGCATCGACCTGGACGCGGTGCGGGCGAAGGTGGAGGAGACGTTCGGTCCGAATGTGTTCGAGGTCCAGGCACAGCCACGCCGACGCTGGCCGTTCGGCCGCCGTCTGGCCAGGCACCGGCCGTTCACGCCTCGGGCCAGGAAGGCGCTGGAGTTGTCGCTACGCGAGGCATTACACCTCAAACACAACTACATCGGCACCGAACACCTCCTGCTCGGGCTGCTGCGGGAAAGGGGAGGGCTGGCCGCGAGGATCCTCGCCGAACAGGGGTACGACTTCGACGACTTGCGTACCCGGACCGTGGCGGCGATCCAGAAGGCTTCCTGATCATCCTGGTGACGCCCTGCGGGGTTCCACAATGCCGTCACGGGGTCTGACCTGCAGGTTTACGCGGCGCGCTCGTACTCGCTGATGAGGCCGCCGAGGACCGGCCGGCGCTTGATCCGTTCCCGGGTCAAGTCGGCCACAGGCCGCTGGGACCGGGGTGGTCGCAGCTCCAGGGATCGATGAGGTCGCCAGCCGTTGTAGTGGCGGGCGTAGTCGTCGAGGACGCGGCGCAACCCCGGTAACGACATTTTGGAACCCCGCAGGGACACCGGCAGCCTTCTGGCGCCGGTGGAAGGCCTGGCCGAACTCCCGGAGATCGTCCGAGGGGCCGAGGCGGCCGGACTCCGGACCCGACTGATCGTGGACGAGCTGGGCGAGGTGTCGCGGGGGGCGCAGGTCGCGGTGTGCAGGACGATCCGGGAGGCGCTCAGCAACGTGGCCCGGCACGCCGGCCCGGCCGACGTTCGCATCCACGTCCACCGCGATGGCCCCGTCGTGGTGGTCATGGTCAGTGACGGTGGTCCGGTAGCGGGGTGGCGGGCCACGCCGGGCGCCGGGCACGGCCTGACCGGTCTTCGCGAACGGGTCACCAGCCTGGGGGGCACGCTCCGGGCCGAGCCGGTCGCGACCGGGTTCCAGGTCACCGCCCGGATCCCGGACGAGGGGGCGGCGTGAGCGCGAGCAGTGTGCGGGTACTGCTGGTCGACGACCAGCCGCTGCTCCGGCACAGCCTCGCCACCATTGTCGACAACGAGCCGGATCTGACGGTGATCGGCGAGGCGGGCGATGGCGCGGAGGCGATCACCGTCGCGCGGGCCAGCGTTCCGGATATCATCCTGATGGATGTGCGGATGCCTCGTCTCGACGGCCTGGCGGCCACCCGGCGGATCTGCGCGGACCCGGCGTTCGCCGGAACCCGGATCCTGGTGCTGAGCATGTTCGAGCTTGACGAGTATGTCTACGAGGCGCTTCGGGCGGGAGCCTCGGGCTTCCTGCTCAAGGACACCCGGCCGGAGGTCCTGCTCGACGCTCTCCGCCGCACGCACCGCGGCGAGTCGCTGTTCGCGCCGTCGATCCTCACCCGACTCGTCGCGCACTACGTGGCCACGCCGCGCCCGGAACGCCCGGCCCCATCGATCCGGCGACTGACCGCCCGCGAGGTGGAGGTGCTGACGCTGATCGGCCGAGGTCTGGCCAACAGCGAGATCGCGACCGGGCTCGCCATCTCGGTGAAAACGGTGAAGACCCACATCTCGCACCTGCTGGCGAAGCTCGGGGCGCGGGATCGGGCGCAGCTGGTGATCGCCGCCTTCAACGCGGGACTGGTGCGACCCACGATGCCTCGACAGCATCCTCGGGTCTCGCACTTTTCTTGATCTTGTTTGGTGATCCGCCGCGGCGTACCTGTTCAGCAAACTCGCCCCGACCACCGCTGTCGTGGCCGGCCAGGTCCTCCACAGGTCACATCGGGCCAGCGAAGGCGGTTCCGGTGACAGCCGGTGCGCGGTCATGGCCTTGTCCTGCCCGCTCACGGGCATCGGAATCGGGAAATACCAATGTAACTATCGCATCCGCCACCACCTACCATGACGGCATGGCGGATCAAGCCGCCGGATGCGCCCCACGGGCGTCTCGGGCACGATGGCATCTATGGCTGCGGGTCGCCACCACGGTGGTCGCCGCGGCCAGTTTCGGCCTCGGCACCATCATCGTGGGAAGCGGCCTGGTTTCCCGCCCCGGCGGTTTCGATCCCCCGAGCCTGGGCAGCATCGCCATGAGCCGGACGGTGGACTGCCGGGGCCTGGGCTTCTCCGTCGAGCGTCCCGACGGCTACGCCATCGTGCCGGACGCCACCGCCGATCTCCTGGAGTCCCACCGAGCCTCCCGGGTCGGAAAATACCGGCTGTCGTTCGTCGCGACGGACTCGCCCCGCACACTGACCAGCACCGTCCGGATCACCGTTCTTCAGCTTGATCGCGACACCACCGGGTGGAGCGACCAGCAGTTGCGAAGCATGCCCGCTGGCATCAGCGCCGAGTACCGTGACTCGCACTCCCCGCAGGAAGTCATGGCCCTCCTGGGGGACCGAAACACGACCCTGATGTTCTACGCCCTCAATTCCTCGGTGCGCGAGTTCCGAACCACCGACAACCATCTTGCGCTTCCCGTTCGGAACGCCGACACCGTCACCGGTCCCGGATCCATCATCGTGTTCCATGGACCCCTCGTCCTCAAATTCTCCTTCGCCGTCGACAGCCCGCACGCGCAGTTCGACGACCTGCGGCGCTTCGCGGAGACCGCCCGCTTGTACCCACCGGACAACCCCGATGCGGCTGTACCTCGGAGCCCGCACAGTCCGGTGGCACAGTGCTGATCCAAGGATGGTGAGCGAATCCGTGACCAGCGTTTGGACCCGATTCCGCTCGGCGGTTCCCCTCCCCCACCGGGCCGCCGCCATCGTTCTGATCGTCGCGGCGGTGTTGGTCCCGGCGAGCGTCGCCCTCGGCTACGCCCACCCGACCGGGCCGCTGTTCCCGCCTCCGCACACCCTGGTTGGGGTGGAGCCGCTGGACGAAGCGGACCCCTGGCTCCGGGTGTGCGAGTGGGACAGCGAGGGCCAGGGGCTCTTCGACTGCTACTACGGCAGCGAGAAAATCGCTGGACATTCGTATGCCGTCGTCGCTCCCCTGTCCCCCGGGCTGCCGGCCGATACCCCGGCGGACAGACTGGCCGTCGTCTACATCGACCAGTACGTCGGCGGGTGGGGCAGCGCGGTGGAGGAGCCGGTGCATCGAACGCTCGGCGGTCATCCGGCGGTGGAAATCGCGGAGACCCTCGACGACGGGGCCATCAGCATCAGCACCTACGTCTTCGTCGGGCAGACCGTCATCTACAACTCCTGCAAGGTCTACCGGGGATTCTGGGGCGAGTCCATGCGCCGCGAGTGTGCCGGCAGGCTGAGGACGTGGTCTGATTGACCGCCCCTATCGGGAACACGATCGGCAGGCCCGGTTTCTGGCGCCGCTCGGCGGTCGGACAGACCATTGCGGGGCTGCTGGCGCCGTTCGGCCTGGCCGGCCTGCTGGCGGTCAACCTCACCGTCATCGTGGTTGTCGTCGGCCCCGCCCTCACCCTGCTGGCTGGCTACGAGCGGGCGCAGCTGCCGGTCTGGGTACTCACCCAGATCGCCGCGCTCGCCGCGGTGGGCGAGGCAGCCTGGCTGGGATGGTGGTACCAGAACCGCCAGCGAGTGGGGAGCCGCTGCCTCGGGGTGCTCTGGCACGGGGTCGGCTTGGGGGCGCTCAGCGCCGGGATCGCGGCCGTCTACCCCCTGCCGCTTGCCCGGCTTCCCGTGGTCACGGCGCTGGCTGGCTCCCTGGTCCTGGTCGTGTCGACGCTCCTGCTCAGCGTCGTTCCCTTCCGCCGTCTGAGCTGCGGGCGGCAGCCGGTGGCCGTGGCGGCCGTGGTGCTCTGCTCGGCTGTCGTTGCCGCCCTGTCCCTGCCCGCGGGGATCTGCCTGGTGAACGTGGTCGATGGCCCTTACTTCGTGAACCCGCCGCCGGTCCGGGTCGGAGCCGGAATGGTGATGTCGATGGTGCTCAGGGACGACTGGCTGCACCTCAACCAGCAGGGCTACTTCCCGTTCGCGCCCCACCTGCATCTCGCCGTGGCCGGGTTTCTCCTCGTCCCCCTGGCCAGGGACCGGGGGAGCCCGACCTGACCCCCTGGGCCAGACGCCCCGTATTCCCTCGCCCCGTGCGGCGAAGGGCCGCCAAGACCGGCACGATGGTGCTGGTCGGCGGTGAGGGCTGGAGGTGGTCCCGGTCGGCGAACTCCATTGAAAATCATCACAACATATATACCAGGGCACAATCATGGCCCGGGATTCACCCTCACGTACATATCGCGATGATCTTCAATGTTCACTATCGCCAAATTCAAATATATTCAACGTCTCATGCGTCCCAACGAGTTCGAACCGGATGATGTCGGATTTCCCGCCAATACCCACCGGGCGGCAGGGTGGATTTCCGTGGCCCCCGCCGGCCGAGCGGCAGGTACCCCGACCCCAACGAACGGCTCGCGGTGTGCCAGATCCTCACGAGGTTGTTGACCCATGAACGCGACCACGTGCTCATCCTCGTAGGCCGTGCCGCTCGGGTAACAGCTGTCACGGTTGGCTATCGGCGGCACACGCTATGGCGGGTCTCCGCAGTTAACCGGGGACGGGTTGTGGCCCGGCTACTCTCCGGGGTTGCCCTGGCGTGACGGTTTGTGATCGTCGTTTCGAGCGGAGGGTGGCGATGCGAGCGCGGCGTCGCTGGTTGGTGGGGTTGCGGT
>JABDRL010000070.1 GCA_013041765.1 Dactylosporangium sp.
GGACGTGCTCGCGCTGCTGGCGTGAGGAGCAAGGGTGCCGGCGTCCAGGCCGCCGACGCGCAGCACCGGATGGCGTCACGCCCGTAGCTCGACGCGACGTACTGATGTGCGCGTACCGTCCGGGTGCCGGACACCGGGGCTCAACTCACCGATGGGGGTACCTGGTTGTGGGTCCGCCCTCTCACCGGAGCCGCCCGATGCCAACTGGTCGCTGGATCCTCAGGCCCGTGAACCGGCTTGCACGTCGGCGGCTGCGTAGGCACGGACCCCTGCGGATGTGTCGACCAGCCACACGGGATACCCATCCAGTGAGCCTCGACCATCGACTGAAGTCAAGGCTTGACGGCGTGATCGAATCTGGCCGGACCTGACAGAGCCTGTCAGCCGCTGGCATCAGTCCCGACCGGTCCGCATCCGTCGCGTCCAGTACCGGATGGTCCTCCCGGCCGGGCGGACCATGGTTTTGCCGGATGCCGCAACTTGCGGCAAACCGCCACCGTCAAGATCAGCGGGTGTCTACGAACACCGAGATCCCCGGCTCGACGACGAGATGGGTGGTGTTCTCCTCCCGAATCGGGGCGAACGGGTTCACGCCGAGGCAGCCGATCACGATGGACGTGCCCGGACTGATCGTGACCTGCACCGGCATCGACGTCGCCGGAGCGGATTTCGGGACCGGCGTCACCGGCTCGGCGTCGGCCGAGCCATCGTCCTCTTCGTCCACCGGCGGCTCGCCGGGCGGATCAGCCTCATCGGCACCGTCCACTGCGCGCCGGACAGGGGTAAACCCGAGGTCGCTGTCGCGCTCGGCAACGAGGACGGCCCGAAATGCCTCCCGGTAGTACTCCCTCGGCCAGCGGTATTCGCCAAGCTCGATCTTCGCGACGTGGTTGGCGTCCATGGCGTAGACCTCGCCGGTGGCCGCGTGCAGGTAGGCGTTGACCGCCTCCGCCAACTCCTGCCGGCTCATCGTGTGATCTGGAGCCGCGGGTGAGGGCCGGGAAAGTCGTGCCTGGCGGAGTCGGTCGTTGCGCTGTCGCATGGTGGTCTCCGAGTGCTCCAAGGTTCCGACGAGTCCAGTTCGCGGTGGGCCTGCCCAACACGAGGCTCCGACCAGGGTCGATGCCTGGCCGGTCGCCGAGAGCGGCAGACCCACCCGGTCACCCAGCGGCACGGAGATCACGTTCACGAACCGCCGGGGAGTCGTGATTGCTGACGCCCAACAAGCCAGGTCAGCGCTCGTAGGGGAATTCCGGTACGTTCGCGCGGCGTCCAAGCCCACCGACGGCGAAACCGCAGATCTCACGGCCGCCAGCACGAACTCCCGGCGGGACCCCTGCCTCCAGCGGCTGGCTCGGAGGTTCGGCGGCCGGCGCGGCGTTGTCCTGACCGTCTTGGTCGCAGGTGCGGGAGTCGATGTCAGCCGCTGTGATGACGGTGATCGCACGCCTGCGCACGGCGCAGGGCATCGGAACGCCGCACCGGGGACACGGCCCCGGTTCCGCCGCGCGGTGACTTCGGTAGAGGTCCACGGACAGCCGGAAGAGCGCCGATTCGCGCAGCCAACCGGCCATCGCCTCAGCGGCCGTCATCCGCAGGGATGCAGGGGGCATTCGGGTCTGGTAGGTGGTCATCGTGGCCTTCTCCCGCCGGCCACCCCGCCGTGTTCGGCGCTGGCCGGCATCGCGTGTTCAACAACCGTGGCCAGATTGCCGCCGGTCGGCGGGCCATCTCGATGCCCTACTCATGCCATTCACGTGCCATCGGAATGACATCCGTGTGCCATTTCCCAACACGGCGGCATTCACCCTCGCGATGATCTGGCAGGTGGTCCTATCGTCGATATGTGGACCCGCCAGAACCCCGCACGCTGCTGGAACAGATCTTCCAACATAGCCGCTGGACGATCGATGAAACCTGCCGGGAATACGAGAAGACCGCCCGCCAGATGCGCGAGCAGGCCACGTTGTCACCCCGTCAACTGTGGCGCTGGATGAGCGGAGAGACCGCCCACGCCCGGCCTGTCGCGCAGCGGGTTGCCGAGCGGTACTGGGGGCATCCCTTCGACATCCTGACCGGACCACCCGAGGCGACCGGCGACCGCGAGGACGAGATCGGCCCGCAGCAGCAGGCCACGGCGGGGGCCGAGCAGATCTGGTCGTCCACCGGCTGTGGACGCGAGAGCGAAGCAGGTGATCATACGGACCGACGCACCGCCCTACGAGCCTTCGCGGGCACCACCGTGGGCATCGGACTCGCCAGCACCTTCGGCCAGGCAGCCGCCGAGGCCATGGAGTTCACCAGGCGGGCCGAGGCCAGCGACCTCGGCCCCCGAACCCTCGACCACCTCGAACTCGTCGTCGTCGGCATGGCCAGCGCCTTCCCACACACCCCACCAGCGCAGATGTTCCCCATCGCCCGCGCCTACCGGCAGCAGGTCGCCACACTCATCGCCGGCAAGCAGACTCTTCGCCAACGCCGGGAGTTGTACCGGTACGCCGGCTGGCTGTCGATCATCCTCGGCTGGCTCAGCCACGATCTGGCCGACCCGGTCGCAGCCGAAGCCCACTACCTCGACGCCTGGGAACACGGCTGGCAGGCCGAAGACGGCGAGATCTGCGGATGGGCCATGGACACGGCCGCCACCATCGCCATGTATGCCAACCAGCCCCAACGCGCTCGCGACGCCGCGATCCGGGGAGCGACCCAGGCCCCGGCGGGCAGTGCGGCAGCCGTGCGACTGGCCTGCCAGCGCACCCGAGCCCACGGCCGGCTCGGCGAAGCCCGCCAGTTCGACGAATCCCTGGCCGACACCCGCCGCCAGCTTGACCACCTGCCAGACCAGGGAACCGGGCTGTTCTCCGCCGACGCCGGCCGGATCGACTCCTACGCCGCCACCGCCTCGATCTGGCTGCACCGCCCTGACCAGGCCGTCACCTACGCCCAGCAGGCCATCGACTTCTACGACACGGTCCCGCAGACCCAGCGGTCACCGACCCGCCAAGCCATCGCTCACCTCGACCTCGGCCTGGCCCTGATCTCCATGAAGACCCCAGACGGCGCAGCCGAGGTCGCGTTCACCGCGCTGAATTCCGAACGGATCACCGGAGCGGTCCTGACCAGGGCAGCGGAGGTCGACTCCGCATTCCAGCGGTCCTATCCGCGCCTGCCGGCCACCCGCGACCTCCACGACCGCTATCTCGACCTCGTCCAGAGCCGAAGCGGTGACCGTCAACTCACCGCCGCATCAGGCGATCGAACAGTATCCCCGGCAACGCATCCCGATTGGCTTCGGTGACCTGAATGACCTCAACATCCGGGCGGGCAAGCAGCGCATCCGTCACCGGATGCGGATGAACATGAACCGTCGCCACTAGTGGGACCGGTAGGGCGAACAGCCCCGGCAGCGCGGCGACGAAGGCATCCGACGCCAACTCCATCCGAGCGATCTCATCAATGATCACAGCATCGGCATCGGCATCGGCGGCACGCTCCAGAGCCGGCAGCGCCACCCGCTCGAACGCCGCGACGTCGACGCTGTATCGACCGACCTGGACCCCAGTCGAGAAGCCCTCATGGGCGATGACCGCTTCGGCCCCCTCAAAATCACGGATGGCAAAGCCGACGCGCCGGCCATCCACGCGGATCTCCGACGTCAAAAACCCTGCTAGGTGTGTGTCTGCCTGCTGTAGCCGCTCCGCCAACCCCGTGGCCAACGTCGTCTTTCCTGAGCGAGGGGAGCCCTGTACAAGGAGTCTGGACGTGTGGCGGGGCCGCGTCATCCTGTCAGCATAATCGGGCTCTTCGAAGTTAACCGGGACGACGTCACCGTAAGGTTACTTGCTGTAATCGGTGCAGGTGACGGGCCGTAGCCTGTTTGCCATTGAAGGCCAACAGGCCCATTGCCTGGGATTTCTTCGAGCAAAGGCCACTCAAGATATCTCGTCGTCCACGTGCTGACGGACGCTGACCGGCTCAGACAACATAACCAGCAACCGAGCAGCTGTTACAGACCGTGATTACATCGCAACCCAATTCCGGTTAACTTCGAAGAGCCCATAATCGGGCGCCCAGACCACGGCGGCGCACATCAATAGCTGGGGCAATTGCCTCAGAAGAGTGAATCAGTTGCACTTGCCTCAACTAAAGAGAGACAATCATTCTCTTTGGGTGAGGATGGGTTGATGCTGTGACAAGTTCGATATTGATTGACAAAGTATTTAGTACATGGGCACTGGAAAATGCTCCGACTGCACAGCGGTCTGCCGCTTGGGAGATGTTCTCTATGGGGCAGATTCTGGGTGAGTTCGACCTGACGATTGACGAGATCCGTGACGGCATTGTGGATGGTGCCGATGATGGTGGGATCGATGGCGTATTCACTTTTCTGGAAGGAACCCTACTGGTCGATGATTCGGATATCCTCGATTCCGAAGAATCGGAAAAGGTGGCCCGGAAGTATCCGGATGGCGTTGAGCTTCGCCTTGAAATAGTCCAGTCGAAGGCAACGGATTCTTTTCAGCAGAAGGCGATAAACAACCTTATCGCGACTCTTATTGCGGCCCTGGACTACACAAAGGATCTTGACGATCTTGGTGATGTGCTTAATGAAGCACTCAGGGACCGGCTGGGAATGTTTCGAGTAGCTCATACTGCGTTGTTGACGCGTCGGCCGCGCGTCATGATTACCGTCAGTATCGTGACCAAGGGGACTGTTGGCGGTGTTGCTCCGAATGTGGAAGCTCGTGCAAGTGAGCTTGAGGGGCAACTGCGCATCAAGGTCCCAGGTGCCCTCTGCTCGGTCAAGTTGGTAGGGGCAGACGAACTATGGGAGTACTATCAGCGGCGGCCTCCGGAGAGCTTCAAGCTGGAATGCAGGGAGATTCTGACGAGCGGAGAATCGCATGTCGCGTTGGCGAGCATATCTGATTTCTGCAAGTTCATTGTAGATGACAGGGGGGCACCTCGGAGGCATATGTTTGATGCAAATGTTCGAGATTACCAAGGAACGGTCGAAGTAAACAATGAGATTATGAATACGTTGCGTAGTCTAGACAGTCCTCAGTTTTGGTGGATGAACAACGGCGTAACAATCCTTTGTGATCATGCCGAAATTGTCGGCAAACGCTTCGCTCTCCGGAATCCACAGATTGTAAACGGGCTCCAGAGTTCGCATACGATTGCCAAGCGCTTTGCTGAGATAGACTCATCGGGTGCAGAATACGGGAGGCTGGCGGGACATCAGATCCTGATTCGAATAGTCACAACAGCAGATTCCCCGGTGCGGGACAAGATAATTCGGGCTACAAACCGGCAAACCCCGGTTCCAGATGCGTCGTTGCGTGCAACGGATGACATCCAAAGGAGAATCGAGGAATATTTCAAGGCCAGCGGATACTATTATGATCGCCGCAAGGGGTATTATCGGAACTTGGGGAAGGAGCCGAGAAAGATTATCGGTATCCCATATCTGGGTCAGGCAATGTTTGCAGTGGCATATGGACGCCCGGATGTGGCCAGAGGTAAGCCAAATTCACTTCTGAAGGATGAGCAGAGATATAAGCATGCGTTTGATGCGGGAACCGATCTCTCCGTGTTCTTGTGGGTTGCGAAATTCCAACGTCAAATTGATGAACTCCTTCAATCTGGAGATGTGCAGGCGAGATATGCCGAGAGGCGCTATCTCGCACTATTCGTGTCGCATGGTCTGATAGCTACTCGTCTCGGGCGAGTGTCGAAGGGGTGGCGCGATGTGAAACCTGTTGTTGATCAATTGACTGAGTTCTCCACGGAGGAAGTGGCTGGCATGACTGAGACTGTCAAGAAGTGCCTTGAGGAGTATCGGGCCGAAACGGGCAGTACGCCTGAACGCTCAACCAAGACTCAAGCATTTACGACATATTTGAACTCCTATGTTCTTTGATGGCCCTAATTTACTTCGTTATGCGGTGATCCTTGATTTTGCGCATTTGCATATCAGTAGAAGGTTGGGGTGGTGATTCGATTTCTCTTCGTCGTGACGGGGCAGAATTTATCATGGTCGGTTCGCCGGCGACCCGCATCCATGGTTCGCGTGGCGACTGATCCGGGGAGCAAGATCAATTTCTGGTGAAGGCATCCCTGTTACTGGGATGCCTTTCGTGTTTCTACAGCGGACATTCCATTGAGAACCCCTCGGTTGGGTGGAGGCCAGCCTGGGTCAGGCGGTGGTGCCGGCTGTCCACGTCAGGCTGGCCGGGCGTTGGCCGGTGGTGACGTATTCGGCGGCTGCCCGCCGTGCCATGGTTGCGGACACGGTGAGAATTTTGGCGGGGATCGTCACGATGCCCTGGTATGCCTCCCACACCTCGATCGGCTCCACTGGTTGGCTGTCGGCGTGTGGTTCGATGCCGTGGGTTGCGTCGGGGAGCCAGCGTATGGCGGCACGGTCCCGGTCGTGGTCGAGGTCGATGCGCAGGACGGCGTCGGCGTCCTCCTCTGGGGCGATGAAGTAGGCGAAGGCCCGTGCTCCGTGCATGGCGAATCCGGCCTGCGTCGGGTCGAGGATGTCCGCCAGCGTGGCGGCGTCGGCCACCGGCTCGGCCCCGAGGTTTTCCTCCCACCAGATCTGGTATGTCACGGCAGAATCCTTTCACCCGTGCCGGTGTAGGTTGCCCGCTACCAGGTCGCGCCGCCGTCGGCGGTGCCCCATACAGTCAGTTTCGCTCCACGGGGCAGGATGCTTGGCAGGCCTTGCTGGCAGGTGTACAGCGCTTCCCGGTCCCGGGGGTTGTTGCCGCACACCACGTTGTTGATGACCAGTTCCTCGGACATCAGGTGTTCCCGGCGCATGCGGGCAGCGACCTTGCCCTCCACGTGTTCGTAGGTCACGTTCAGTGGGGCGAGACCGCGATGTGGAGCGAGGTCTGCGGCGAGGCTTCGATCTCGCCCGCCGGATTCGATCTGATCGCCTCGGAACATCCCCGTGGTGCGATCCGGTTGTTGGCCTGGCCGGAAGGGGCGCCGTTGCGGCAGTTGGCGACCGAGTGTCTTGATCCGATCCGGCACGTCGTGTTCCGGCACAGGATCCCAGCGTCCGAAGCCGATGCTGTTCCCGGTGGGTGTGGGCGTATCCGTTGGAACCCGGTTGGAATCCGCCGTCCCCGGTGGGGCGGCGGCAGCGCCCAGCCCGAGACGCGCGATCTGATCCCGGGCTGCGGCAGCCGCTGCTCGCAGGGCTGCCTCGGCATCCTCGACCTGTCGCGCGGCAGTGTCCACAGCGTGGCATGCCTGAAGGACCCGGGGATGGTGGGTGTTGCCGAGACGGCCTCGGAACTCCTCGCGCGCGGACGTCAGATCCGCTCTGGTTGAGGCAAGCACCGAGCAGAGTCGCCCGAACTGGCCGATTGCCGTAGCCAGCGCCGCGCCCACATCGTCGAGCGAGCCCATGCTGTCACCATACCGACGGACGACGTACAACAGTCGATACAGCTTGGTCAGTGGGGCGGGATGAGGCTTCACCGATCTGGCATGCATAAGTGAAAATCGGCTGTTAGCATGACAAACCAGCGGAACACGGCAGGACTGGTTTACCCGTAATCAGTATCCATGGCTCGCGGGGCGTTGGGTTCGGGGAGCAAGATCATTTTTTGTTCAGGGTGTCCCGGTTTGATGGGTCTCCGTAGTTAACCGGGGACGGGTTGTGGCCCGGCTACTCTCCGGGGTTGCCCTGGCGTGACGGTTTGTGATCGTCGTTTCGAGCGGAGGGTGGCGATGCGAGCGCGGCGTCGCTGGTTGGTGGGGTTGCGGT
>JABDRL010000071.1 GCA_013041765.1 Dactylosporangium sp.
GTGCGCCGCCGGTGCGCCCCCGCGACGTCGAGCACCGCGCCGACGGTCCGCAGCGGGTCGGTCAGGTCGACGCACCGCCGCCCGCAGATCGTCGCGCCGCCCGAGGTCGGCCGCACCAGCCCCAGGATCATCCGCAGCGTCGTGGTCTTGCCGGCGCCGTTGGGACCGAGAAACCCGGTGACCCGGCCCGGCTCGACGCTGAACGACAGGTCGTCGACGGCTCTGACCGTGCGGTAGTGCTTGGTCAGGCCGGTGACGACGATGCGCGCGTCCGATGACATGGCGTTCCTCCCCCGCTGCCGTCCGGCAACGCTCAGGTAACCGTGACGCTACAAAGGGCGAAGGCGAACATGACCAGACCGGCCAGGAGCAGGGCCAGGATGATCACGGCCCAGCGCCCACGCCCGGCCGGGCGTCCGGGCTGGACGATGCCCGCCGGGGGCTGGTCGGTGTTGGCCCGGGCCGCGGCGGCGACCGTTTCCGGATCGCCCAGCCGGTCCAGGATCTCGCGCACCCCGGCCTCGGTCTCGTCGGCCAGGGCTTCCCGGGCGACCGCGATGTGCTCGGCGAGATTGTCGAGCAGCTCGGTGCGCTGGGACGGCGGCACGCCGGAGAGGGCGCCCGCGACGGCGGCAAGGTAGTCCTCGACGATCTGGTCCAGCGGACGCGATGCGGTACTCATGGTGAATCCGTTCCTACGATGCGGTCGACGGTGTCCCGGAACACGGCCCATTCACGCCGAAAGTGCTGCAGCACGCTGCTCCCACTCGGCGTCAGGGAGTAGTAGCGGCGCGGCGGTCCGGACGGCGACTCCCGCCAGGTCGTCTCGACCCAGCCCGAGCGCCGCAACCGGGACAGCAGCGGATAGATGGTCCCCTCGCTGATGGCCAGGTTGCGCTCGGCACCGAGCTGCCGAACCAGCTCGGTGCCGTACTGGTCGCCACGTTCCATGAGCGCGAGCACGCAGAACTCCAACGTGCCCCGCCGCAGCGAGGTCGACAGCCCTCCAGCCCCTTCCATGTCAGACACAGTACCTTGCGCCGCAAGGTAGCGGTAGGTCGCACCTCGGCGGTGGTCCGTGCACGGCCGCCCCCAATGTGCCGAATCTTGGAGAAACCCCAGCTCACGCGATCGTCTCGGCAGGCTGACCGGTCGGACCGTAGCGGAAGCACCGCCGATGCAGCAGGGTGAAGTCGCCGGACCGAGACTCTGAGTCACCTGGATCCTGTCGGGGCTGCCGGCCAGCCTTGAATGCGCCCGGGAGACCTTCGCACCAAAGGGGCTGCCGTGGGACGTCACAGCCACCCGGAGCGGACCGACCAACGCTCCCCCCGGGAGACGTGGACCGCGACGTCGGCGTATCGCCGCAGGTGGTGGGTTGCCGCCATCGCCGTGGGGCTGCTGGCGGTCACCGCCGGTGCCACGGCTCTTCGCCCCGGCGCGGCCGATGCGGCGTGCGGTGACACCGCCCAGGTGGTGCTTGCCGTCGCTCCGGACATCACGGCTCCGGTCGAGATGGCCGTCCAGGACTGGCTGGCCACCGGCCCGCGTGCGGCCGGTCGCTGCGTGGCCATCGAACTCCGGCCCACCGAGCCCGCCGACGTGGCCGCAGCCCTGGCCAAGCGCAGCGGACTCACCCTCACCGGCATCGCGAAACCGAGCGCCGGCCTCGACCTGCCGGACATCTGGATCCCAGATTCCAGCATGTGGCTGACCCGCCTCGGACAGACCGGGGTTGGTTCGCTCCCGGAGCAACCGCCGTCCCTCGCGCGCAGCCCGGTCGTGGTCGCGACCCCGCAGACCGAGGGCGGCGGGCAGGCGGGCCTGGGGTGGAACGGCCTGGCGGGGCACCTCACCGAGACGCCCGGCAGCAAGCTGGGCATCGTCGATCCCCTCCGCGACGGCGCCGGCCTGCTGGGGGTGCTCGCACTGCGGGCCAGCGTCTCGTCGGGCAACGGTGGCGGCGGGCCGGACCTCACCGCGGCGACCCTGGCCATGGGCGAGGCCCGGTTCGCGACCGACGAGGAGCTGCTGGCCGGTCTGGCCCACTCGGACGGCAGCACGGGAACGATCGAGGCCCCGAACCTGGCGCTGCTGCCCGAGTCCTCGGTCCTGGCCTACAACGCGACCCGGCCACCGATCCCCCTGGTCATGCTCGGCGGGCAGCCGACCACCGCGGCGCTGGACTATCCGTTCGTGCTGCTCCCCTACGGCTCCTCGGTGCTCGACGCGGTCGCGACGGGGCTGCTGGGGGCGCTGTCCGGCCCGGCGTTCACCGAGGTCCTGCCGAGTCTGGGGCTGCGACCGCCCGGCGACGCGGCCGGCACCGGCGGGGCTCCCCCGCTCTGGGAGCCCGGGGCGGCCCTCATCCAGACGGTCCAGGACTGGATCTCGCTGAACATGCCGGCCCGGATGCTCCTCGTCATCGACGTCTCCGGCTCGATGGGCATCTCGGTCCCGACGGCGGATGGTGCCACCAGGGAAGCGGTGACGGTGGAGTCGGCCCGTCGGGGCATCGCGATGTGTCAGGACGACTATGCCGTCGGCCTGTGGACCTTCTCAACGCGACTCGACGGCAACCGGGACTACCAGGAACTCGTCCCCATCCGGCCGCTGGTCGAGAACCGCGCCCAGCTGACCACGACGCTGCCCACCATCAAGCCCAAGCCAGGCGGCATGACCGGCCTGTACGACACGATCCTCGCCGGATACGCCAAGCTCCAGTCGGAGTGGGATCCCACCAGGGTGAACACCCTGATCGTGATGACCGACGGCAAGAACGAGGATCCACGGGGTCCGAGCCTGAACGGCATGGTCCAGCAACTGGAACGGCTGCGGAGCAAGGTCAAGCCCATCCAGATCGTCATCCTCGGCATCGGTCTGGAGGTCAGCAAGGCCGAACTACGCAAGATCACTGAGCCGACCGGTGGCGGGGCGTTCGTCGCCACCGACCCGTCCAGGACGGAAGAGGTCTTCCTTCAGATCATGGAGCTACGAACGACGACCCGCTGACCGACACGGGCCTCGCCGTCGGCGGCGGGCTCCGGCTGTCACGTTCCGACCGGCCCCGGATGGGCGCGGAGCACCGCCAGCAGCGTCGTGGTCAGGTGTCCGGTGACCTTGGCGACGGGCCAGCCCAGGGTCTGGGTGAGGTCGACGATGACCCGCTCGTCCAGCAGCGTGATCCAGCTCAGGACGGCGAAGTCCAGGTCCTGCCGCGGCAGCACCCCAGCCGCGACGCACCGCTGGAGCACGGCGGTCAGCCGCTGGCAGAAGGCCACCAGGAAGGGGTCCCCGGCCGCTCGCCGGGCGAGAATCCCCTCGGGCGAGCGCAGGTGGACCAGGGCCGGTCCCCAGCCCGCAGAGAGTTCGATCCAGGCGGAGCAGACGGCGAGGAGTTCCTCGATGGGGTCGCCGGACGCCGGCACCGCCGCTGACGCCCGGAGCAGCCCCGAGGTGAAGCGGTCGGCGTACGCGGTGATCGCCGCGGCCGGGTCCGGGAAGTTGCGATAGGCCGTGGCGACGGAGACACCCGAGGCCTCCGCGAGCTGGGTGAGGGTGAAGTCTCTCCGGCCGACGGCCAGCATCGCCCCGACGGCATCCAGCAGCCTGTCCCGGCGTTGCAGGGCGTCGCGGCGTCTCGGGCGGGTCCGGTCACAGCCAGCGGACGCGTTGGACACCAGACGATTCTACGGATCGGCGATCGCCGACACCTGGTCGTAACACAGATACCGCATGCTGGAACTGAGAACAGATTCTCAGTTATTCGGGAGAAGACCATGGCGAGCATCGCGGTGATCGGAGCCGGGGCCATCGGCGGGTATGTCGCTGCCGCGGCCAGCTTGAACGGCCAGGACGTGCGACTGTGCGTCCGGTCGCCACTGCGCTCCCTGCGGGTGAACCATCAGGGAACCGAGCACCGGCCGGCGGTCCACGTCCTGGAGCGACCGGACCGGGCCAGCGTCGCCGACTACGTCGTACTCACCACCAAGGCCCACGATTCGGCCGGGGCCGCCGCCTGGTTCGAGCATCTCTGCGGGCCGGAAACGGTCATCGTGGTCATGCAGAACGGCGTGGACCACGTGGAACGCATTCAGCCCCTGGCGCCCGGGGCCACCGTGCTGCCCGCCCTGATCCACATCGCCGTGGACCGGATCGCCCCGGGGCACGTCGTCCACCGGAGCGGTCGCCGGATCGTGCTGCCCGCGCATCCGGCCGCGGGCGCCGTCGCGGCGGCCGTCGGCGGTGTCCTGATCGACGTCGAGCAGGATGCCGACATCATCACGGCAAGCTGGCGCAAGCTGCTGCTCAACGTCGCGGCCAACCCGATCACCGCGATCACCGGCCAGCGTCTGGGGGTGCTGGAAGTCCCCTCGGTCCGGGAGCTGGCCGGGGGAATCCTCCGGGAGGCCGTCGCCGTCGGCATCGCCTGCGGAGCGCGGCTGACCGACCAGGACGTCACCGCGACCCTGGAGACCTACGCGGGTCTCGGGCCGTCCGTCGGCACGTCGATGCTGGCCGACCGGCTCGCCGGACGGCCCGTCGAGTACGAGCTGATCACGGCGGCCGTCGTCCGGCGGGCGTCCCGCCATGGGCTGGAGGCGCCGCTCAACCGGGCGGTACTGGCCCTGTTGCAGGGCTGCGACACCGACGCCCGGCGGCCGAAGCCGACGACCGCCGTGCCGACCGCCGTGCCGACCGCCGTGCCGACCGCCAGGGCCGCCGCCTGACCCGCTTGGCCCGCCTGACCCGCTTGGCCCGCCTGACCCAGCATGGTCTTGCGGTCCGGGCATAGTCTGCTGGGCACCGACCCGCCGGAGGATGAACCACCGGACCCGGATGGAGGTGGCCGTGCAGACGGACGGTCCCGAGATGCTTCCGCTACGGCAGACCGCCCCCGGTGGTCGCGACCCCCTCGCCCTGCGCGAGTCGTTCCCCGCCGACCCCGACGAGTACGCCATCGTGGCGCAGGATGTCACCCGGTGGTTCGGGCAGGTCCCCGCGCTCCGCCGCCTCAGCATCACCGTGCCCTACGGCCGGGTCACGGGCCTGGTCGGACCGAACGGCGCCGGCAAGACCACCCTGCTGCTGATTCTCGCCACCCTCCTGGCCCCCGACGAGGGGGTCGTGCGAGTCGCGGGCTTCGATCCGGTGACGCAACCCGCGCGGGTCCGCGCCAGCCTGGGCTGGATGCCCGACACGCTCGGGGTCTACGACCAGCTGACCGCGCGCGAGTACCTGTGCTTCTTCGCCAGGACGCACCGGATGGACCGCCGGGTCGCCTCGGCGAGGGCGGCGGAACTCCTGGCGACGCTGCACCTGGAGGCATTCGCCGACAGCCCGGTCCATGTGCTTTCCCGGGGCCAGAAGCAGCGGCTGGCCCTGGCCCGAGCACTCGTCCACCGGCCATCGATCCTGCTGCTGGACGAGCCGGCCTCGGGGCTCGACCCCCGCGCCCGCATCGAGCTGCGGGACCTGCTGCGGGACCTGGCCGCCAGCGGCACGGCGGTGCTGGTCTCCAGCCACATCCTCACCGAACTGGAGGCGATCGCCGACGAGGTGGTGTTCGTCGCCCAGGGACAGACCGTCGACGAGCGGCACGTCGCGGCGCTGGGCACGCGGCATCGGCCGACCTGGCGGGTGCGGGCCATCGACCCGGCCC
>JABDRL010000073.1 GCA_013041765.1 Dactylosporangium sp.
GGTACTCCCGGACCCGCCGGGGTGCCGGCGGGGGCGAGGCGCGGTGCCGGCGGTAGTGGGTGGCCTGGGGCCGCCCCGCCCGGCAGGCCGCCCGCACCCCGACCAGCGGCGCCAACGCCCCGATCGCCTCGTCCACGGCCTGCTCTGCCACCTGCGCACTGACCTGCTCTCCCGAGCCGATCACGTCTCGGCCCGCCCCCGCCCACGGCACCGTCGGCGGCGAGCTGACCCCACAGCGCGGAGAATTTTCCCTGGATGCCGATGACGTCACGGGCCTTGGCCAACTCGGCCTCCAGCCGCTCGACCCGAGTCTGCAACCCTCTGATCTCCCCGTCACGGGAATCGGCCACAGCCCGCCCGGCCGGGCGGGCCAGCCCCTGACGGGCACCCCGGTCCCGCCGCTGACGCCAGGCCGACACCAGCGAGGTGTACAACCCCTCCCGCCGCGGATAGGCACCCTTGCCGGCCTTGTCCAACCGGTCATACTCCTCCAAGACCCGGGCCTTGTACGCCGCGGTGAACACCCGCGTCCGCGCCTTGGCAGGCACCTCCGGATCCGGAACCCCAGGAATCGAGCCCACAGCAACACGCTCCTCGCTCGCCCTCAACTCAAGGCTTCAGAACACTTCAATGCCTCTCAAGAGCTTGGCACCGAGGGGAAGCCGTACACCTCGGTGTCGGGGGCGAGGTTGCGTCGGACTTCACGTTCGATGAGGCAGAAGATCAGCAGGGCCAGGCAGATGACCGTGATCAGGGCGGTGATGCGCTGTAGCGCAGGGACACCTCGGTGGCATCGATCTCTGCGGGGAGGTTGGTCAGCAGGGCGTACCAGCCGTCGGCGGCGGCCTCGGCGTTGAGGGCGGCCTGGTCGAAGGACCAGGTGAACGTGGGCTTGCTGTCGTCGGTGGTGGCGACGGTGGTGTTCAGACAGGCCACGACGCGGCGGTGGCGGGCGATCGTGGTGGCCTTGGCGGTCACGGCCTCGGCGGTGGGGTGGTGACGGGTGCCGGCGGTGCGGGTGAGGGTGTCCAGGTCGGTGTGGGCCTTGGCCAGTCTCAGTGCGCGGGCCTTGGCCTGGGCTTGGGCGTTCGCGGTGGAGTACACCAGGATCCGACGCACGGTGATGACGGGGTCCTTCTTGCGGGGGCCGGCCAGGTCCATGGTGTCCTCCGTGACCCGGTAGGTGCTCCGGCCTCGGAAGATGGAGGCATTCTCGTCGCGTTCGGCGGTGTACTCCACGGCGGCGGCCTGGGCTGGGTCGAGGCCGGCGAACAGCCCGTCGGGCACGCGGGAGGCGGCCAGGGGCGCCAAGAACGTGATGTCGGCCTTGGCCATCGCGGTGACGTTGGTGTACGAGATGAGCTTCGAGTCGCCGACGAGCAAGAACATACGGGTGCCGGCGAGGGTGCGCAGGGCGTCCATGGTGTCCACGACCTGGGCGACCTCGCCGGCACCGCCGTCGTAGGCGCGGTGGAAGACCGGGATGCCGCCGTCGCGGGTCACCCCGAGGCCGGCCTGGATCTGTTTGAGGTCGGTGCGTCGGTCCTTGGGGTGACCCCAGCCCGGAGCGGGGTGGTCGTCGTCGATCTGGTCGTAGGCGCCGTACGGGGAGATCGAGGTCATGTCCCACTGGATCTGGGTGACGTCGATACCGAAGGCGTCGATCGCCTTCGCGCCGATCGATCCGACGATCTGGTCGACCTGGGGTGCCAGGGCGTCCAGGGCCCGGCCGAGACGGTCGTCGTTGAGGGCGTCCGGAGGGATGCCGTACACCTCGTCCACGGCCCACCCGTGAGCCCAGTCGGCCACCGCGACCATCGCCTTCGGACTGGTCAACCGATTCGCGATCAGCGCCTCGACGACCTGGCCATGGCTGATCGACCCGGCCAGGTCCCGCATCGGGCAGGCCCGGTCCACGATCCCCGCGATGTCCAACCGGCGGGAGAAGTCCGCGATCACCGGTAGTGATCCCAACTGCTTCTCCAACCGGCCGACCGCACCGATCTGCGCCCGAGGCCGCCGTGACATCCACCGAGACTCGTCCGATCTGCCCATGGACCAGCAACGAACCAGCCCGACATCCGAAACGCAAGTCACTCGACGGCATGTGCGAACGACGGGGCTAGACGGCCTTGGCCTTGGGCCGCACCCAACGTCGCTGGCGTTCACTTCGGACGCGTGCACGTTCGTGGCGCTGGGCTGTCAGGACGTCGGGGTGGCGGGCGTTGGCGTTGCGCCAGCGCAGGTAGGCGTGCAGGTCGCGGACCAGGACGCCGATGCCCGAACGGGAGTGTCACAGGTGCGGCCACTGCGCCGACCGCGGTGGTGGAGGACGGCCGGTGGTGGCATCGTCCCGGCGATCGGGACCAGCCTCGGGTTCATCAGACGCGGAAGGCCGCGCAGGCGGCTCAGGACTGGCATGGCTCGGTTCCCCTCTCCCCGTTCGGCGGTGCGGTTGCACCGCAATGGCCTCGGGGGCGACGGCGCCGAGGAATGCCTCGGCGAAGATTTCGCAGGTCCGGTCCAGGTCGGGCAGGTCGGTCATAGTCCTGTCGGTGGCAAGGGGCCGGAGCAGCATGTGAATCATGATCGGTGCGGCGAACTGGTGCATCAGCAGCGGTATCGGGAGGTCACGGATCCGGCCGGCCTGGATCTCGGTGGCGAGCCAGTCGCCGATGACGGCGAACAGGGTCGGCGCGTTGCTCCGAACGATCGAGCGCACGGCCGGGCTGGTGGGACGGGCCAGGACCTCGGCGAGCAGGGCGGGGGTGACCCGGGGCTGCCGGGACAGCGCCTGGGCTAGGCGGCGGTAGACGTCGCGCACGGTGTCCGAAAGGTCGGTGTGGTCCGTGCCGAGCGCGTCGCCGATGTCGGCGATCGGGCTGTACCGTTCGAAGACGGCGGCCAGCAACTCGTCGCGCGTTCCGAAGATCGCGAACAGGCTGTCGACGGAGCAGCCGGCGCGGGCGGCGATCGCGTCGAGTGTGGTCGTGCCGACGCCGATCTCGCTGATCAGGTCCGCCGCCGCGGCTAGGGCACGGGCCTTGACGGGCTGCCCCCCAGGGTCGACCCCGGCCGCCCGGATGGCGCCGTCCAGTGCTGTCCGGCTGCCGCCGAGCCGGCGCAGCAGGGTGCTGCGCGAGATGCCGGCCGCAGTGGCGATGGCGGTCAGGGGCACGTTTGCGACCTGCCGGCCGAGCTGGTCGGCGGCCCGTAGGGCGGCTTGGACCAGTTCGGCCGGCACCTCGCTGGCGGTTGCTGTGACGGGATCCGCCTGCCCGACCCGGTGCTGCGGCGAGGCGCCGGAGGTCCCCCCGGATCTTGTGCTGATGGTCATCCGGATATCTCAGCGCAGAGTCTGGGCCCCGTCCACGGTGAGGCAGACGCCGCTGACGTAGGTGGACAGGCCGGAGGCGAGGAACAGTACCGCGTCGGCGATCTCGTGCGGATATCCGGGACGGCTCAGCGGCATCTTGGTCAGCATGGCCTCAACGCCGCCTCCGGCGAGGGCCGTCTGGAACGCCTCCCTGGTGCCGGCGGCCTCGCCGGACACCATCGACGATCCGAAGGTACCGGCGGCCATGGCCGCGATCCGCTCCGTGGTGATCGTGGCCCCTGGTGCGACAGAGTTGACCAGGATGCGATGGGGTGCCAGCTCCTTGGCCAGGGAGCGGGTGACCGCGTCGAGGCCGGCCTTGGCCGCGTCGTAGGCGACCAGCATCCCCATCGGCCGGAACGCGTCGGTCGAGAGAATGTTGACGATCCGGCCGCCCCGGCCGCCGGCGATCATCGCTTGCGCCGCCGCCTGCGTGGCGAAGAACGCCCCCTTCAGGTCGATGTCGTGGGTGCGGTCCCACAGCTCCTCGGTGGTCTCCAGCGCGATCCGGGCCTCGAACACGGCGGCGTTGTTGACCAGGATGTCGACCCGGCCGAACCGTCGCACCGCCAGGTCGATCACTCGCCGGGACTCCTTGGCCTCGCCAACGTCGGCGGCGACCGGTACCGCCGTTCCGCCGGCTGCGGCGACGGCATCGGCGACCGGCTGGAGCGTTTCCTGGCGGCGACCGGTGAACACCACCGCAGCGCCGGCCTCGGCCAGCCGCCCGACGATCGCGGCCCCCAGTCCTCGGCTGCCGCCGATCACCACCGCGCACTGCTCGTGTAGTGACAGCACGGCACCCAACGGCGTCGGTTCTGGGATCACCATCTCTGTCGACATCCCCGCACCTCCCGAGTCCTCGCGTGGAATGATCGTCAAGTTGAACTTTATTAACGTACCACGCCGTCACTGACATGGTACGTTAATAAAGTCAGACTTGATTGGAATTCCAGAAGGTGGTGCTGGTCTCCGTGATCGCGGCCGAGGCCGGGATGTCGCGCAGCACGCTGCTGCGACGTCTCGGCGGCACTCGGGCGGCACTGGACGAGGCCGTGCTGGAGCGCGCCCTCGCCGCCGCCGAACTCGTCCAGGAAGCGGGCCCGGGCGGGACCACCCTGGAAACGGCCGCACCCAGGGCCGGGTGCTCGACGGACGCCCTCTACGCGAACTTCGGATCGCGGGACGAGCTTGTTGCGGCCGTGTTCGGGCGGTACAGCCCTCTGCCCGACGTTGACGACCTGGTCGCGGCCGACGACGCCGATCCTGGAACCACCGTGCGCCGGGCCTCCCGGCGGCTTTCCGAGGCATTGACCCGTGAACCCCGCGTCGCCCCCTCGATCATCGCCGAGGTGCTCGCCCGGCCGGCAGCACCTACCGCACGCTCGGTGGCGGCGCGGAACGCACCTCAGACCCTGGGCGTCGTCGTCGGCTGGCTCGCCGGCGTCGGACCTGCCCGGCCTGGAACAGGCCAGCGAGGTGTTCGCCGAGGCGTTCCTGCGGGCGGCAGCCACCACCCCATCTTTGAGAGGACACCACCATGTGGGAATGGTTCGAGAGGTACTGGAGTTCGGTCGGCCTGGGCATGGCCTTGGTGCTCATCGTGCTCCTGCTGTCCACCGACGTCCTACGGCACCGGACCGACGTGCCGAGATGGCGAGACCCGGTCTGGCTCGCCTGGGCCACCTACGTCGCCTACATGCTGCACAACTTCGAGGAGTACGGCATCGACGCCATGGGGCGGGCCTTCCACTTCCCGGTCACCGCATGCGATGCCTTCGGGTTCGGCGACGACCCCTCGTGCCCGCTGACGCCCGCGTTCTTCACCTCGGTGAACGTGCCGATCGTATGGTTCGGCATGAGCCTGGCCGCTTTCCTGGCCCGGCGCATGCCAGCGATCGGTCTGGTCGGCGCCGGTGTGATGTTTACCAACGCGCTCAGCCACATCTCGACCCTGGCCAACGAGTACACTCCCGGCACGGTCACGTCTATCGCCATCTTCCTCCCACTGTCGATGTGGATCTTTGTGACCCAGTTCGGACGCAGCGAGGGCAGACTCCCCTACCTCAGCCTCGTGACAATCTTCGTCGCCTCGATCCTGGCCCAGGGCGTCCTGCTCGGCCTGCTTTCCGCGCTCAGCTCGGGCTCGATCTCCGAGTCGGCGGCTATCGCCGTCCAGACCCTCGACCCCGTCGTACTCTTGGGCCTGCCCTGGCTCGTCCAGCGCCTGTTCCCCGCCACGGCCCGACCCCGGGTTGCAGCCAGCGCCTGATCCGCGCCGGCGTCGGCACCCCGGCCGCGCGGGCGACCACGGTACGACCGGTGGGGACGCGGGCACCCCGCCACCCGCACGGGAGATATCGCCGCCCCGCGCCGTCTGCTCAGCGACGTCCTGCGGCACCGGACCGACGGGTCGAGGTGGTCCGCCTCGACCCGTCGTAGCC
>JABDRL010000253.1 GCA_013041765.1 Dactylosporangium sp.
CCGGCGACCCTCGGACCAGCCCGCCGCGTAGCCCGCGGCGTGCGCGGAGGTCTCGGCCCGCGCCGCGGCCTCGCGCAGGGTGGTGTCGGCGGTCGCGGCCCGGTGGCGCAGGTCGACGTCGAACCTGCACTCGCTGGCCAGCCCGGCGCGGTCGCCGCGGAGAACCTGCTCGCCGAACCGGAGACCGTCGCGTTGGCTAGGAGACGAGTTCATCGTCATCACCTCGCCGGATCACGATGTCGCCGGATTCCTCAAGACTCCGGATGACCTGGATGATCTTTGCCTGGGCCTCCTCGACACTGCGGAGGCGGATCGGTCCGAGGAGTTCGATCTCCTCGGCGAGGTTCTCGGACGCGCGCTCCGAGAGGTTGCCCATGATCTTCTGGCGAACGTCCTGGCGGACCCCCTTGAGCGCGGTGGCGAGATCCGCGGTTTCGACCTGCCGCAACACCTGCTGGATGCCCCGGTCGTCGAGGGTGACGATGTCCTCGAACATGAACATCTTCGCTCGGATCTGCTCGGCCAGCTCCGGGTTCTTGCCCTGGAGCCCTTCGAGGATCATCCGTTCCGTTGCCCGGTCGGAGCGGTTGATGATCTCGACGAGCGGATCCAGCCCGCCGACCGAGGACAGCTCGCTCGGCTGCAACACCGTCGACAGCTTGCGTTCGAGGGTGGCCTCGACCTGCCGGATGATGTCCGGCGAGGTCCGGTCCATGATGGCGATGCGGTTGGCGACCTCGGCCTGGAGGTCTCCGGGCAGGCCGGAGAGGACCTGCGAGGCCAGCACCGCCGGCATGTGCGCCAGGACCAGGGCGATCGTCTGCGGGTGCTCGTCCTGGATGAACGACAGCACCTGGCGGGGATCGGCCTGCTGGAGAAACCCGAACGGCACGTCCATGAAGATGGTCGACAACCGGGCGACGATCTCGCCGGCCCGCTCGCGGCCGAGCGATGCCTCCAGCAACGCCTTGGCGTAGATGATGCCGCCCTCACCGGCGTACTGCCTGGCCGTCGCCAGCTCCTCGAACTCGATCAGCACGTCGTTGGCGACCGCCGCCTCGACCGGCCCCAACCGGACGATCTCCGCGGTCAGCTCCTCGACCTCGGCCTCCTTGAGGTGCGACATGACCTTGGCCGCGTCGGTGGTGCCCATCTGTACCAGCAGTACCGCGGCCTTGCGCAGACCATTCAGATCCTGCATCGGTTACCCCCTCCGGTCCGCGAGCCAGCCACGCAGCAGCTGCGCGACCTCCTCGGGCTGTCGTTCGATGAGCCCGCTGATGGTGGTGCGCCGCTTGACCTGCTCGCTGAACTCCAGCTCGCCGTCGTCCGGGCTGCCGCCCTCCAGCTCGCCCGCGGTGGCGGTCGGGGCCGCGCCTTCGAGTTCCCGCTTCTTGGCGTCCTCGATGGCGGCCTGCATCTCGTCCAGCTGGGTCAGTTCCTCCGGAGTGAGCTCGGTGCGCTGGCGCTTCTTCTTCCGGCCGGACAGCAGGGCCATGACCAGGAGCACCAGGACCCCAAGGACCAGGGCACCGGTCTCGATCCAGGATTTGAGTTCCGCGTCGCTCTGGCTCTTCTCCGCCTCGGCGAGTTCCTCTTGGGCCTGCTCCGCCGCGGTCGTGTCGAACTCCATCGCGGTGACCGCCACCGTGTCACCCCGGGCCGTGTCGAGTCCCGCGGCCGAGGACACCAGTTGCTGCAACCGCGCCGCGTCCTCGTCCTGGGCGACGGCGCTGTCCAGCAACACGGCGACCGCCAGCTTGCGCACCGCGCCGGGGGCGGACTTCCGCGTCTCGGTGACCAGGCCGACGGCGTTGTTCCGGGTCTCCGTGGTCTGCTCGTACGTTCCGGTGCCGTCTCCCGTGCCGCCGGGAACCTGGATGTTGTCCGGGCCGAGGACGCCCCCGGTCGGGGTGCCGGTGCCGGTGTAGCTCTCGGTCTTCGTCTGCTCGGACAGCGGTGGGTTGTTCGGATCGGACATGTACTTCTGGGTCGTGGTCTCCGTCGAGTCGAAGTCCAGGTCGGCGGTGACCTGCACCACGGCGTGGCTCGGGCCGAGCGCCTGGTCGAGCATCCGCTGGAGGGCGGTGTTCATGCGCTGCTCGAATTCCTGGGTCTGCCGGGCCCGCTGGCTGCCCGCGGCGGTGGCGGCCGGCCCGGTGGCCGACAGCACGCTGCCGTCGGAGCCGACCACGGTGACCTGCTCCGGGTCGAGTCCCTCGATGCTGGAGGCCACCAGGTGGACGACGGCCTGGACCTGGTCGGATCCGAGGTGCTTGCCGGGGGGCGTCGAGATGAGCACCGACGCGGTCGTCTGCTGCTGCTCGTCGGCGAAGACGTCCTTTTTGGGGATCGCCAGGTGCACGGTCGCCGTATTGACCCCGTCCATCGACTTGATGGTCTTGGCGAGTTCGCCCTCAAGCGCCCGCCGGTAGCCCACCTGCTGCATGAACTCCGACGTCATGGCGTCCTGCTGATCGAGCAGCGCGTAGCCGGCGTCGCTCTGCGCCGGCAGCCCGGCACCGCTGACCTTGATCCGTTCGGCGTACACC
The DNA here is from genome assembly GCA_013041765.1 of Dactylosporangium sp. Taxonomy (GTDB): domain Bacteria; phylum Actinomycetota; class Actinomycetes; order Mycobacteriales; family Micromonosporaceae; genus JABDRL01. Next base: position 2,553 of record JABDRL010000253.1, read on the forward strand.
TGGTCGGCGGGCACCAGGATCGTCGAGCCGCCATCGGCCAGCTGGTAGGAGACGCCGTCGGCGGTCAGCTTGTCGACGATGGCACTGGCGTCGGCCGGCGCCAGACTGGTGTACAGCGGGGCGTAGGTCGGCTGCCCGGCCCAGGTGGCGAAGAAGTACCCGCCGACGGCGAGCGCGAGGATCGCCACGACGGTGATGGCCTTCTGACCCGCGGTGAACGATGCGAAGGAACTGGTGCTCCGGTGCAGGGCCGCGGTGAGTCGCCCGCGCATCAGGCCTGCATTCTCATGATTTCGTTGAACGCGTCGAGCGCCTTATTGCGTACCGCGACGGTCAGCTTGGTCGCGAGCGAGGCCTCCGTGCTGGCGATCATGTAGTCGTGGACGTCGGTGAGGGACCCCGTCGCGGCGGAGACCGCCAGGTTGTCGGCCTTGTCCTGGGCCGCCTGGAGCGTTTCGAGTCCGCGCCCGAGCTGCGCGGCGAAGCTCGACCCTCCGGTCGGGCTCTGCGCGGCTACCGGGGCGATCGTCGGGGCGACGGCGGAGACCGGGGCGATGGGCGCGATGCTCATGTGTTCCTCCCGAGCTGGATCGCGGCCTGGTAGGCCCCCTGGGCACGGTCGGCGACGGAGAGATTGGCCTGGTACCCGCGCTGCGCCATCATCAGCTGGGTCATCTGGCTGCCGAGGTCGATGTCGGGCATCCGGACATAGCCCTCGACGTCGGCCAGCGGATGGCCGGGGTCGTAGACCAGGCGCCCCTCGGTCTTGCCGGAGAGCACGGTGCCGCCGACCTGCACCCCGTTGAACTCCGTGCCGTAGTCGACCGCCTCGGCGATGACGTAACGCGCCTCGAAGGCATCCTCGCTCGTCGGCTTGGCGGTGTTGATGTTCGTGATGTTGTCCGAGACCGCGTCCATCCACTTGCGGTGCACGGTGATACCGGTGCTGGCGACCCCGAGCGCGCTGAAGATAGTCATGCCGCGCCACCCCGGATGGCGCTGCTCAACAGGCCGAACTTGTCGTCCACCGCCCGGAGCATCACCGAGTACCGCAGGTTGGTGTCCATGCTGGTCAACGTCTCGTGATCGAGGTTGACGTTGTTGCCGTCCTCCCTGGTCGGTTCCAGCGAGCGCGCGACGTGGATCGACCGCTGTGCGGGATCGCCGTCGGCGACGGCGTCGGCCAGGGCGTCCTCGAAGGAGACGCGACCGGCGAGGAACCCGGGAGTGTTGATGTTGGCGATGTTGTCCGCCGTGATGCGCTGCCGCAGCGACAGCCCGGACAGGGCCGTGTGCAGGGTCACGGTGGTGAGGTCGTCGAACACGGGGCGCGATCCCTTCGACGGAGGACTTCGCCGCTCCGTGGCGAGGGGGGTGAGCATTCCGTGCTCACAGGGGGTATCGGATCGCGTCCGGCCGAGTTGAGGGGGGTGGTGAGTGCGACGGGTTGCCGCTGGGGAGCAGCGGCCGGTTACATGGCGCAGTCGATGTAGGCGGGGCGGGCCGCCCCCTGCTGGCCAGCCTCGATCTTGCTGGCGACGCGGGCCTGCTTGCGGGTGGTCGCCAGGGCCAGGGTGACGGCCTTGGCCGCGGCGAGCTGGCGGCCGAGGATGGCGTCGGCGCGGGGACGCAGATCGAGGGGGAGCGGGCCGATCCCGGCCGGGGGCTTCCACCCGTCGGCGATGGCATGATCGCGCTGCCGGTGGTCGTCGGCGAGGAGTTGCTCGACCTCGGTGACGTCGGCTTCCAGCTCATCGAGCGCAGCAGTCCAGGCGGTGGCCCAGTCCCCACCCATGGTGTCCGTGTCTCCCTATGTGTCGGAGAATGAGAATCAGGCGACCTGTGCCTTGACCGCCGGTTTCGGACCCGCCGGTTGCTCGACGATGGTCAGAGCCCCCTGCCAGGCTTCCAGCAGCGGAACGACGAGGCCGCGAGCGCTGGCGACGCGGTCGGCGTCGCCGTTGACGTTCGCGGCGATCAGCTCGGTCAGCAGGAAGCCGTAGATGCCCGCCAGCCGGCCCGCACCGTCCCAGGCGTCGGTGTTGAGGGAGGTCCGCAGTTCGAGGATGATGTCCTGCGCATGGATGAGCTGGGCGGACCCTGCCTGCCGGTCGTCGGCCCGGAGCGCGGTCTCCGCCTGCGTGAGATCACGGACGAGCCGCTCGTAGAGCATGACGAGAAGCCGGCCGGGGGACGCGGTGGTGACGGCGTCACCGAGGTACCGGTTTCTGAGAGCTGAGCTCATCATCACAATCTCACCCTTCGAGGGATGTGCCGAGCGACGCGATCTGGCTGGCGAGCCAGGAGGACTGCTCATTCATCTTGCCCAGGGCGACCTCCAGATTCGTGAACTGCTTCCGCAACGCGGCCTGGCGTAGCTCCAGCCGGACATCCCAGTTGTCCACCTGGTCGTTGAGGCCGCGGATGGTGTTGTTCCCCGATTGGATCGCCGAGGTGATGTTGGTGTTGGCCGACGACGCCAGGTCATTGAGGCTCTTGGCGAGCCCGTCGGTCATCGCCGAGGCCACCGCCGCCGGATCCGCCTGGTACGCGGCGACGAACGTGGCCTTGTCAAAGACGAGCTTGCCGGTGCGGTCGGTCTGGACGCCCAACTGGCTGAAGCTGCCGTAGTCCGCCATCCCATTGGTGACCGCGCTGAGCACGCTCTGCTTGAGTTCCCGGACCAGGGAGTTGCCGGTCAGCGGGCCGCCGGTCGTCGAGCCGGCGCCGCCGACCGCGATGGCCGACTGGCTGCTGATCTCGCTGATCAGGTTGTTGGCCGCATTGACCATCGACTGCACCTGGGCGGCGATGGCGTCGGGGTCGGATCCGACGGCGACGCTGATACCGTTCTCAACCCGGTTCGCCGTGATGGTGACGTTCGGGATGAGGTTGGTGAACGTGTTGGTCGCGCTGGTGACCGTGTAGCCCCCGGCCCCGACGGTCCCTACGGCGATCTTGGCGTCCGCGGCCGCCGTGATGGTGGTGAGCGTCGGGGCGAGACCGGAGATGCTGAAGTCATTGGCCGTGCCGGTCTTGGTCGCGGTCAGCTGGAGCACCGACCCCTGATCGCTGCTGATCAGGGCGGCGCTCACCCCGGCGTTCGCCGTGTTGATCGCGTCCACGACGCCCTGGGCCGTGTCGGTTTCCACGGTGACGGGCGTCGTCGTCCCCGCGACGGTGATGGACACCCCCGTGCCGTCCTGGATGGAGCCGGTGGGGGAGACCACCGAGGTCTTGACGGTCGCCTGGGCCAGTTCCTTCATGTCCAGGATGAGCTTGCCCGTCGGCGCGCCGGCGGCCGCGGTGACGGTGATGGCGTCGGATGAGGCGGTGGCCTTGGCCGCCGACCAGGTCGAGGAATCCCCGAGGGTGGCCGTGGCCGTCTTGAGCGAGGCCACCCTGGTATTGACGGACTGGAAGGAGGCGATTACCTTCTGCTGGCTGGTGACCTTGTTCTTCAGCCTGGTCTGGCCGAGCGACTCCGCCTGCATGAGCTGGCTGATGAGATCGCTCGTGCCCAACCCGCTGACTAGCCCATCGATGCTCATGGACATCGTGGCGCCTCCTCTCACGACGGGCGGTACTGCTCGTGCCCTGTCGATGATCGGGCCGGCCCGGCGCTGCCGGGGGAAG
>JABDRL010000122.1 GCA_013041765.1 Dactylosporangium sp.
TGCCCGCACTGCGGCGGCCGGGCGCTGCGGGCGGCGGTGGTCGGAGCGCGGCGAACCGCGGAGGAGTTGGCCCGAGCCTTTCCCGGGGTGCCGGTGCGAACCTCCGGTCGCGACGAGGTCCTGGCGACCGTGGACGGCGGACCGGCGCTCGTCGTGGCGACGCCGGGCGCGGAGCCCGTGGCCGAGGGCGGCTACGGGGCCGTCCTGCTGCTGGACACCTGGGCCCTGCTGACCCGGGCCGATCTGCGGGCGAGTGAGGAGACGCTGCGGCGCTGGCTGGCGGCCGCGGCCCTGGCCCGCCCGGCGCGGCACGGCGGCACGGTCGTGGTCGTCTGCGACGGCGCGCTGGCCGTCGTCCAGGCCCTGCTCCGTTTCGACCCCGGCTGGTTCGCGGCCCGGGAGCTCGCCCAGCGGCGCGAACTCGGGTTCCCCCCGGCCGCGCGGATCGCGACCGTGACCGGCCCGCCGGAGGCCGTCGCCGACCTGCTCGCGCAGGCCCGGCTGCCGGCGGAAGCCGAGGTCCTCGGGCCGGTCCCGGCCAGCGACGACGGCGAGCGCATGCTGGTGCGGACTCCGCGATCGGCGGGGCGGGCACTGGCTGTTGCCCTGCGATCGGCCGCGGGGGTGCGCAGCGCCCGGAAGGCCACGGACTTCGTCCGGGTGCGGATCGACCCCCCCGATCCCTTGTGAGCACGGCCACTGACGGCGCCGCCGCTGGTCCCGCCCCCGGCCAGCCGGGTGCCGGCGGAGCGCGTGCGTAGACTTGGCGATGGGCGTTTCACCGTTTGGTACCGAAGGAGTCGTTGCGTGACCATTCAGCCAGTTCGCGTCCTGGGTGACCCGGTGCTGCGCACGCCGGCCGACGCGGTCGTTGATTTCGACAAGGAACTGCGGCGGCTGGTCGAGGACCTGGTCGCCACCATGCGGGAGCAGAACGGCACCGGGCTCGCGGCCCCCCAGATCGGGGTGGGGCTGCGGGTCTTCACCTTCGACGTTGACGACGTCGTCGGCCATGTCATCAACCCCCAGCTGACGTTTCTGGACGACGAGGAGCAGGAAGGCCCCGAGGGCTGCCTGTCGGTGCCGGGGATCTACGCGGACACCAAGCGCCGGCAGCATGTCACGGCGGCGGGATTCAACGCCTACGGCGACGAGATCCAGATTGTCGGCTCCGGCCTGATGGCCCGCTGCGTGCAGCACGAAACGGATCACCTCGACGGCGTGCTCTTCATCGACCGGCTCGATCGCGCCGAGCGCAAGCAGGCGATGCGCGAGATCAGGGCGGCGGAGTGGTACAACCCCGGTGCCCCCCCGGTCGTCAAGATCAGTCCCCATCCCATCCGTGGCGTGTTCAGCTGAGTCGGAGAACCTATCGTGCGCCTTGTCTTCGCTGGAACGCCGGCGGTCGCCGTTCCGGCACTGGACGCCATCGCGGCCTCCCGGCATGAGCTGGTCGCCGTCGTCACCCGACCGGACGCGCCGGCCGGGCGGGGGCGGCGACTGGTGCGCTCGCCCGTGGGCGCCTGGGCCGATGCGCGCGGCATCGAGGTCCTCACCCCGGCACGGCCGAGTGCTCCGGAGTTCCTGGCCCGGCTGACGGCAATCGCCCCGGACTGCGTGCCGGTCGTGGCCTACGGCGCGCTGGTGCCCCCCGCCGCCCTGAGCATCCCGGCCAAGGGCTGGATCAACCTGCATTTCTCCCTGCTGCCGGCCTGGCGGGGAGCGGCCCCGGTGCAGTGGGCCGTGCTCAACGGAGACGAGATCACCGGAGCGAGTGTCTTCGCGCTGGAGGCCGGGCTGGACACTGGGCCGCTCTACGGCACCCTCACGGATCCCGTCGGCGGCACCGACACCGCCGGCGACCTGCTGGACCGGCTGGCGATCTCCGGGGCGCGGCTGCTGGTGGACGTGCTGGGCGGGCTGGCGGACGGTGCCATCGTGGCCGTGCCGCAGCAGGCCGACGGGGTGACCCACGCACCGAAGCTGACGGTGGAGGACGCCGCCGTGCGGTGGACCGATCCGGCCTTCGCGGTGGACCGCCGGATCCGGGCCTGCACCCCGGCACCGGGGGCCTGGACCCGGTTTCGGGGCGAGCGACTCAAACTCGGACCGGTCGGGCCGGCGGCGGACGGGCCGGCGCTGGAGCCGGGGCATCTGTTCCTCGAACGGTCCAGGGTCCTGGTTGGGACGGCGACCACCCCAGTGGTCCTGGGCCAGGTGCGGGCCGCGGGCAAGAAGCCGATGGCCGCCGATGCCTGGGCCCGGGGTGTGCGTCCGACCGACACGGACCGGCTCGGGTGAGCCGCCAGCCGACCGGTGGATTCCGCCGAGGGCCGGGACCGTCCCCGGCCCGGGGACGGGGTGGGCACCCGACCCGCGGACGCCGTCCGTGGATCGACCCGGCCAGGGAGGCCACCTACGAGGTGGTCGCCGCCGTGTACCGCGACGACGCCTACGCCAACATCCTGTTGCCGCGGCTCCTGCGGGAACGGGGTATCACCGGCCGGGACGCGGCCCTGGCCACCGAGCTGACCTACGGCACCCTGCGGCTGTCCGGGACGCTTGACGCGATCATCGCCACCGCGGCCAGCCGGGCGGTGGACCGCATCGACCCGCCGGTGCGGGACGCGCTGCGGATCGGGACCTACCAGCTGCTGTACACCCGGGTGCCGCCCCATGCCGCGACGGCGACCACCGTTGATCTGGTGCGGCTGGTGGTTCCCGGAGCGATCGGATTCGCCAACGCCGTGCTGCGGCGCGTCGGTGAGCGCGACCGGGACCGGTGGCTGGCCGATCTCGCGCCGTCGCGGGCCGCCGATCCCATCGGTCACCTGGCCCTGGTGCACGCGCATCCGCCGTGGATCGTCCGGGCCGTTGTCGATGCCCTCGGCGGCTCGGACAGCCCCGAGGCCCTGGCGGCGGCGGACCTGGAACTGGCCGCGGACAACATCCCGGCCCCGGTTGTGTTGTGCGCCCGGCCGGGCCGGGCCGAGGCCGCGACGCTGGCCACTGAGTCCGGGGGCGAACCGGGGCGGCACAGCCCCTGGGCCGTGGTGTTGCCCGGCGGCGCGCCGGGGAAACTGGAGGCGATCGTCTCCGGGCGCGCGCACGTGCAGGACGAGGGCAGCCAGCTGGTCGTCTTCGCCCTGCTGGGCGCGGAACTCTCCGGGGACCGCGACGCACACTGGCTCGATCTGTGCGCCGGTCCCGGGGGCAAGGCCGCGCTGCTGGGGTCCATCGGGGCCCAGCACGGCGCCCGGTTGACGGCCACGGAGGTCGTCGAGCACCGGGCACGCCTGGTCGAGTCCTCGGTGCGGGACCTGCCCGTGGATGTTTTCACCGAGGACGGCCGGGACATCGGGGACTATCAGGACGCGCCGGAGGGAGGGTTCGACCGGATCCTGGTCGACGCCCCGTGCGCGGGACTCGGCTCGCTGCGACGGCGGCCCGAGGCCCGGTGGCGGCGTCAGCCCAGCGATCTTCCATCGTTGACCAGGCTCCAGCGGGAACTGCTGGGGGTGGCCCTGCGGGCCGTGCGTCCCGGTGGGGTCGTCGCCTACGTCACCTGCTCACCGCACCCGGCCGAGACCCGGGCGTCGGTGGACTCGGCGGTCAGGCGAGCCGCCACCGGTCCGGTGCCGATCGAGGTCGAGCGTCTGGACGCCAGGGCCCTCCTGCCCTCCAGCCTCGGCGGGCTCGGGGACGGTCCGGACGTGCAGTTGTGGCCCCACCGGCACGGCACGGATGGGATGTACCTGTCGATCCTGCGCCGTCGCGTCTCCGGTGAATCTCTGGAGATCTCGTAGACTTGTAGCGTGGCCAATAGATCATTCGTTGTCGCCCCCAGCTTGCTCGCTGCGGACTTCGCCCGCCTAGCCGAGGCCGCCGACGCCGTGGCCGACACCGCCGACTGGCTGCACGTCGATGTGATGGACAACCATTTCGTCCCCAACCTGACCATTGGCCTGCCGGTCGTGCGCAGTCTGCGCGCCGCGGCGAAACTGCCGCTGGACTGCCACCTGATGATCGATGACCCCCGGCGCTGGGCCGTCGGATACGCCGAGGCCGGTGCCCACAACGTCTCCTTCCACGCCGAGGCCACCGATGACCCGGTCACCCTCGCGAAGGACCTCCGGGCCGCCGGGACCAGACCCGGCCTGGCCATCGACCGCGACACCCCGATCGATTCCTACCTGGAGCTGCTGCCCAACTTCGACATGCTGCTGATTATGACGATCAAGGCGGGTTTCGGGGGGCAGTCGTTCCTTCCGCACCTGCTGTCCAAGGTCCGGGCGGTCCGGCGGGCCGCGGACGCCGGGCACCTGGAGCTGCGGATCGAGGTCGACGGGGGAATCGCGGCGGACACCATCGAGGCGGCGGCGGAGGCCGGAGCCGACGCGTTCGTCGCGGGCACCGCCGTGTACGGCGCCCAGGACCCCGCCGCGGCGGTCCGTAACCTGCGGGCGCTCGCCAGCGGAGCCGTCGGCGATCCAGGCGACCTCGCCGGCGACGGATTCGGCGGGTCGGGGGCTCTGCCCCGGCAAGCGAGGGTCGGCTGATGACCGACAGTCTGACCCAGCGGGACCTGATCATTGTGATCGACGACGATGTCGACATCGCCCGGTTCGTCGAGGTCAACCTGACCCTGGAGGGCTACGACGTGGTGCTGGCGCACGACGGCGAGGCCGCTCTGGCGATCATCGAGGAGCGCTCCCCGGCATTGGCGATCGTCGACTGGATGATGCCGAAGCTCGACGGGCTGGAGCTGACCAGGCGCCTGCGGGCCAACTCGCTGACGACCTCGATGCCGATCATTCTGCTCACGGCGCGGGGACAGACGGCGGAGAAGGTGATGGGGCTGACCGCCGGGGCCGACGACTACCTCGTCAAGCCGTTCGACACGTTGGAACTCGTGGCCAGGGTGCGCACGACCCTGCGCCGCAACCAGGAGTACCGCGAGGTCTCTCCGCTGACGGGGCTGCCGGGCAACCACCGGATCCTGCGGGAGGTTTCCGAGCGGATCCGGGCCGGGGCCGACTACGCCGTCTGCCATATCGACATCGACCGCTTCAAGAGCGTCAATGACGCCTACGGGTTCGCCCGCGGCGATGAGTTCATCACGGCCCTGGCCCACGCCATGCACCGGGCCGTGGTGCACGTCGGGCTGCCCCCGGCCTTCCTCGGCCACATCGGCGGCGACGACATCATCGTCGTGTGCCACCCCGATCAGGTACGGCCGCTGACGGAGAAGGCCGTGATCGACTTCGAGGCGGCGGCGGACACGCTCTACGACCCGATCGACTCCCAGCGTGGCTACATCGAGTTGGTCAAGCGCGGTGGCGAGGTGCAGCAGGCCAATCTGGTCACGCTCTCGATCGGGGTGGTGCTGTCGATCAACGGCCGGTTCACCGATCCCCGGGACGCGGTGTCCATCGCCTCGGACATGAAAACCGTCGCGAAAAAGCACCATGGCTCGTACGTGGCCCTGGACCGCCGGGGAGCCGCCTGAGCGCGGCACGGGCCGCCCGGTGTGCAAGAATCGAGCCAGTAACCCACGCGCGCTAGCGGGGCTCGGTGCAATTCCGAACCGGCGGTGAGCTGGCCAGAGCCAGCAAGCCCGCGACCCGGCCGAGACTCTCGGCCGGTTGATCCGGTGCAAGTCCGGGGCCGACGGTGACAGTCCGGATGGGAGTTGGCGCGCGGGCGGCGGTGTCGGCGGGCCACGGGCATGCCGGCACTGGGAGCGGCGCCAGGTCGCGCGCTCCGCTCGCTCGCGGTCCCTCCCCGCCCTGACGCTGGTGGCGTCGTGGTCATAGCAGTTGGGAGCGGACATGTTCACGGGAATCGTCGAAGCGCTGGGGACGGTCGTCGCGGTGACATCCCGCGGCGATTCCGCCCAGATCGCCGTTCGGGAGCCGACGATCGCCGTTGATGCCGGCCACGGAGACTCCATCGCGGTCAACGGGGTCTGCCTGACCGTTGTCGAACGCCAGGGCGAGGGGTTCGTCGCGGACGTCATGGGGGAGACCCTGCGGCGCACGGCGCTCGGGGCGTTGCACGAGGGGTCACCGGTCAACCTGGAACGTGCGGCGATGCTGTCCAGCCGCATGGGCGGTCACCTGGTGCAGGGACACGTCGACGGGGTCGGGGAAGTCCTTGAACGGCAGCCGGGCGAGCACTGGGACACCGTGCGGTTCTCCCTGCCCCGGAGCCTGTCCCGCTACGTGGTGGAGAAGGGATCGATCGCCGTGGACGGGGTCTCGCTGACGGTCGTGGCCGTTGACGAGACGTCGTTTGGCGTCGGACTGATCCCGACCACCCTGACGTCGACGACGCTGGGTACGGCGGGCATCGGGGCGCGCGTCAACCTTGAGGTCGACATCCTGGCGAAGTACGTCGAGAAGCTGCTGGCCGCAGGGAGCCCGGCGTGAGGGCGGAGCCGCCGGCCGGGACGGGGGAGTCGCCCGCGTCGGTCCGCTTCGCCACGGTCGAGCGGGCTGTCGTGGACCTCGCGGTGGGTCGGCCGATCGTGGTCGTTGACGACGCCGACCGGGAGAACGAGGGCGATCTGATCTTCGCGGCGTCGTTGGCGACCCCCGAGCTGGTGGCGTTCATGGTCCGGTACACCTCGGGGTTCATCTGCGTGCCGATGATCGAGGAGGACTGCGACCGGCTGGAGCTGCCGCCCATGTACCGGGTGAACCAGGACAAGCGGGGGACGGCGTACACGGTGACGGTCGATGCCCGGGAGGGGGTCACGACGGGCATCTCGGCGGCGGACCGGGCCCGCACGATCCGGTTGCTGGGCTCGCCGACGACCACTGCGGCCGACCTGGCTCGCCCCGGGCACGTCGTACCCCTGCGGGCGAAGCTCGGCGGGGTGCTACGCCGGCCGGGGCACACCGAGGCGGCGGTCGATCTCCTCCGCCTCGCCGGGCTTCCCCTGGCCGGGGCCCTGTGCGAGCTGGTCAACGACGACGGGACGATGATGCGGCTGCCCCAGCTCGCCGCCTTCGCCGAGCACCATGAGCTGGCCCTGCTCACGATCGCGGATCTCGTCGCGCTCCGGCGGCGGACCGAGATGCTGGTCGAGCGGGGGGCCGAGGCTCGCCTGCCCATCGAGGACGGGGTGTTCCGGGCCATCGGTTACCGGTCCGTCTGCGACGGGGCGGAGCATGTCGCGCTCGTCTACGGTGATCTCGGCGACGGCAAGGACGTGCTGGTGCGGGTGCACTCTGAGTGCCTGACCGGGGACGTGTTCGGATCGCTGCGCTGTGACTGCGGACCGCAGGTCCAGGCGGCGCTCGCCATAGTGGCCCAGGAGGGGCGGGGCGTCGTGCTCTACATGCGGGGCCACGAGGGGCGCGGCATCGGGCTGATGCACAAGCTCCAGGCATATCAGTTGCAGGACCTGGGGCTGGACACCGTCGACGCCAACCTCGAACTCGGCTTGCCCGCGGACGCCAGGGACTACGGCACCGGGGCGCAGATCCTCGCGGATCTCGGCATCACGACGATGCGGCTGCTGACCAACAACCCGGACAAGCGGGCCGGTCTGGAGGGGTACGGTCTGGAGATCACCGAGAGGGTCTCGTTGCCCGTCCGCCCGCACCCGGAGAACATGCGATACCTGCTGACCAAGCGTGACCGGATGGGCCACCTGCTCGACGGATTGGACGTGGCGAACTGATGGTGGGATGCGGCATTCCCCAGGACACGACGGTGGACGCCACCGGGGTGAGCCTCGGCATCGTGGCCGCCCGGTGGCACGCGGACCTGGTCGATCAGATGGTCGAACGGGCACTGCTGGCCGCCAAGAGCTGCGGGGTAACGGAGACGATCGTGCTCCGGGTGGCCGGATCGGTCGAGCTGCCGGTCGTCGCCCAGGCTCTGGCCCGGCAGTGCGCCGCGGTCGTCGCCTTCGGGGTGGTGGTGCGGGGCGCGACCGCGCACTTCGACTACGTCTGTCGCTCGGTGACCGACGGGCTGACCCGGGTCTCGCTGGACGAAGCGACGCCGGTGGGACACGGGGTGCTGACGGTGGAGACCCTCGGACAGGCCAGCGACCGGGCGGGCCTGCCGGACTCGGCGGAGGACAAGGGCTGGTCGGCGACGGTCGCCGTGCTCGAGTCCGCTGTCGCCCTGCGCGGGCTGGGGTGCGACGGCCGTTGCGACTGCCCCGGGGACCGCGGCCTTGCCGGGGGCGGGAACGTTACAGCCGGCAGGCGTGGACGTTGGTGACGAGGATCGCCCGGGCACCGAACTCGTAGAGTTCGTCCATGATCCGGTGGACGTCGGAGCGGAGCACCATCGCCTGCACGGCCATCCACCCCTCCCGCCGCAGCGGGGCGATGGTGGGGGACTCGATGCCAGGGGTCAGGGCCACGGCGGCGTCGAGCCGGTCTCCGGCGATGTCATAGGCGAGCATGACGTACCGGCGGGCGACCAGCACGCCCTGCAACCGGCGGAGCAGCTGGACGATGCCGGCCGAGGGCTCCTCCGCCGGGGCTCTTCCGATCAGGATCGCGCTGGAGCGCAGGATGGGGTCCCCGACCGTTTCCAGCCCGGCCTGGCGGAGCGTCGCACCGGTGGAGACGACGTCGGCGATGACATCGGCGACGCCGAGGCGAATGGCGTTCTCCACCGCGCCGTCGAGGCGAATGACCTGGGCTGTGACGTGGTGGTCGGCGAGGTACCGGCCGACGACGCCCGGATAGGCGGTCGCGATCCGCCGACCCTGCAGATCCTCGGGGCGCGGGCTGAGCGTTTCGGCGCGGGCCGCGATCCGGAACGTCGCCGCCCCGAAATCGAGGTCGAGCAGTTCCAGGGCCTCGCATCCGGAGTCGATGAGCAGATCCCGCCCGGTGATCCCGAGGCCGAGGTCGCCGGAATCGACGTAGGTGGCGATGTCCCGAGGGCGCAGGTAGAGGAACTCGACGTCGTTCGTCTCGTCTCGGCAGACGAGATCCCGGTTGTCGCGGCGCTGGCGGTATCCGGCCTCCCGCAGCATCTGGGAGGCGGGATCGGACAGGGTGCCCTTGTTGGGCAGGGCGATACGCAGCATGGGGTCACCTTCGAAGGCTCGGTCGTGGGCTGGGCGGGCGGCTCACCGGAGACCTACAGATGTCGGTACACGTCTTCCAGCCGGAGCCCGGTCGCGAGCATGAGCACCTGCGCCTGGTACAGCAGTTGCGAGATCTCCTCGGCGGTGCGGTCGGGGCCCTCGTGCTCCGCCGCCATCCAGGCTTCGGCCGCCTCTTCGACGACCTTTTTGCCGATGGCGTGCACGCCTCGTTCGACGGCGGCAACCGTGCCGGAGTGCGGATCTCCGGCGGTGACCTTGGCGCTGAGTTCGTTGAACAGGGCGTCGAAGGTCTTCACGGGGACGGATTCTGCCACACCGCGATCGCGTTCCGTCCCGGTCATCCCGGGGTGTGCGGCGCGCCACGGGCCCCAGCCGGGTATCCACCCGATGGGGTGGGCCGTCCGGTTCGCGCGGCCGGAGTCTGACCTGGTATCCTTTACCGGTCGACCAGCCATCGCACTGTCATGTTCCATCCAGGGCGATGGTGAGCAAAGCGGAGCCCCGCTCCCACCCGAGCTGTACACGCGGCCGGGTCCGGTCACCGGGCCAGAGGTGCTTGGCCCAGAAGGTGCGTGTGGCGTGCCTGACCGGTCGAGCGGGCCCCGGCACGGGTGTGTCGGGGCCTCTTGCTGCGCGTGGTGTCCACGGTGTCCGTTGCACCGTGGCGGTTGACCAAACCGCGGCTTCGACCAGCTCGGCACATACTTAATCTGAGGGGGCCCCATCAGCGTCGATCCACGCATCAATGAACAGATCCGGGCACGTGAGGTCCGACTCGTTGGCCCCGAGGGTGAGCAGGTGGGTATCGTCCCGCTGGAACGAGCCCTGCAGCTGGCGTCGGATGTCGATCTGGATCTGGTTGAAGTCGCGCCGATGGCTCGCCCGCCCGTGTGCAAGCTCATGGACTTCGGCAAGTTCAAGTATGAGAGTGCACTGAAGGCCCGCGAGGCGCGGCGCAACCAGCAGCAGACGGTTATCAAGGAGATGAAGCTTCGGCCGAAGATCGACTCGCACGACTACGAGACCAAGAAGGGTCACGTGGTTCGGTTCTTGAAGGCGGGCGACAAGGTCAAAGTCACGATCATGTTCCGTGGCCGCGAGCAGAGCCGTCCGGAGCTGGGATTCCGGCTTCTGCGGAGGCTTTCGGAAGAGGTTGCCGAGCTGGGTTTTGTGGAAGCCGCGCCGAAGCAGGACGGCCGAAACATGATCATGGTGATCGCGCCACACCGGGCAACCAAGGCCGCCGCGACGGCGGCTCGTACCACACCGCCGCGTGAGGGTGCCCAGGGCGACGGCAACCCGCCGGCTCAGCCCGCGGGCGTTGCCAACGGCGCCACGGGCACACAGTAAGGGGAGACACGGTTCGATGCCGAAAATGAAGAGCCACACGGGGATGGGGAAGCGGGTTCGGCTGACCGGACGCGGTCGGATCCTCGCGGAGCAGGCCGGCAAGCGCCACCTGCTTGAAGGCAAGCCATCCACCCGTACCCGTCGGATGACCGGCACCGTCGAGGTTGCCAAGGCCGACCGGAAGCGGGTCAAGAAACTGCTCGGCCGCTAGGCCCCTCGCCCAGCACCCCGAGCAGCTGACGCCGGAAACCGGCCCCTGCCGGTCTGAGACAAACCTGGACCGCCCAGTGAGGGCGGTTGCTGACGAGGAGTACGAACCGTGGCACGCGTCAAGCGGGCGGTCAACGCCCAGAAGAAGCGCCGCACGATCCTGGAAACGGCGAGCGGCTACCGTGGCCAGCGTTCACGGCTGTACCGCAAGGCCAAGGAACAGATGCTGCACTCGATGCAGTACGCCTACCGTGATCGGCGCGACCGCAAGGGCGACTTCCGCCAGCTGTGGATCACGCGGATCAACGCGGCGGCCCGCGCGAACGGCATGACCTACAACCGCCTGATTCAGGGACTGAAGCTCGCGGGGGTCGAGGTCGACCGCAAGATGCTGGCAGACCTGGCGGTCAACGACGCGGCGGCCTTCGCCAGCCTCGTCGTCGTGGCACGCGAAGCCGTCGCCGCTGCCGCCTGACGAGAACTGGGTGACCAGTCAACCCCGACCCGGGGCGGAGCCGGTGTACACACCGCGCACCCCCCGGGTCGTTGCCGCTCGGAAGTTGCACGCCCGCAGGGCACGCGAGGAGCATCGGCGGTTCCTGGTCGAGGGACCGCAGGCCGTTCGGGAAGCCGTCGCCAGCGGCGTTGCCGTCGAGGTGTTCGGCACGGTCGAGGCCGAGGAACGCCACCGCGCCCTCCTCGACGCCGCGGTGGCCCAGGGCGCGCGCCGTTCCCAGGTCACGGCCGAGGCCCTGGCCTGCCTGGCCGAGACCGTCCACCCGCAGGGGCTGGTCGCGGTCTGCCGGCACCGCGACGTGCCCCTGGCCGAGGCGCTGGCCGGCGGACCAGAGCTGGTGGCGGTGCTGGTGGACATCCGGGACCCGGGCAACGCCGGAACGGTGCTGCGGACCGCGGACGCCGCCGGTGCCGGAGCGGTCGTGTTCGCGGGCCAGACGGTTGATCCGTACAACGGCAAGTGCGTGCGCGCCTCGGCCGGCAGCCTGTTCCACCTGGACCTGGTCCGGGGCGCCGAACCGGTGGCGGCCCTGGCGGCGTTGCGGGCGGCGGGGCTGCGGACCCTGGCCGCACACCTGCGGGGCGCCGCTGACCTCGATCGGGTGGAGGCCGCCGGGGGGCTCGCGGCCCGGACCGCGTGGCTGTTCGGCTCGGAGGCCCACGGGCTGCCGGAACCGCTGGCCGCGGCCGCCGACGCGGTCGTCCGGGTGCCGATCCACGGGCGCGCTGAAAGCCTCAACCTCGCTGCGGCAGCCGCCGTTTGCCTGTACGCTTCGGCCCGAGCGCACCATGCGCCAGTGGAGGCCGAGTAGTGATGTGGCGAATGCGGCGGTTTACCTGGCCCGCCGGTTCCGGCGGGCGGCGGGCATAACGCCCCGCGCTCTTCCTTTTCCTACCGGCGGGCTGCGGTCGAACCGCGCGGTTCTGGCATGTCTAAACTGTCTCGGTTGTCGCCAGCGTGGGGATGAGCATGAGCCACATATCAAATCCGAACGATGCATATCAGGACACCCCGCTCGACCAGGCGGCGCTCGATGAGGCGGTCCGCGTTGCGGAGAAGGCGTTCGCCGCCGCCGCCGACCTGGACGCCCTGGTCGCGACCCGACCCCTGCATCTTGGGGACCGGGCGCCGGTTTCGCAGGCGCGCCGGGCCATCGGCACGCTGCTTCCAGCGCAGAAGGCCGATGTCGGCAGGCGGGTCAACACCGCCCGGCAGGCGTTGCAGTCCGCCTACGACGTCCGGCACCTCGAGCTGATCGCCGAGCGCGAGCGCCGGGTGCTGGCGGAAGAGGCCGTCGATGTGACCCTTCCGACCACGCGGCGGCCCCGGGGCGCCCGGCACCCCCTGACCACCCTGATGGATCGCATCGACGACCTGTTCATCGCCATGGGCTACGAGATCGCCGAAGGTCCGGAGATCGAGCTGGAGTGGTACAACTTCGACGCGCTGAACATCGTGCCGGACCATCCGGCGCGCACCACGATGGACACGTTCTTCGCCGAGGACCCCGGCCTTGTGCTGCGGACCCACACCTCGCCGGGGCAGGCCCGGGTCATGACCACCCGCAAGCCCCCGATCTACATCGTCTGTCCGGGGCGGGTCTACCGCACCGACGAGCTGGACGCCACCCACACCCCCGTTTTCCACCAGGTCGAGGGCCTGGTCGTGGACCGGGGCATCACGATGGCCCATCTCAAGGGGACACTCGACCACCTGGCCCGGGCCATGTTCGGCCCGGAGGCCGGCACCCGGTTGCGGCCGTCCTACTTCCCCTTCACCGAGCCGTCCGCCGAGATGGACATCTGGTTCCCGCAGGCGAAAGGCGGTCCACGATGGATCGAGTGGGGAGGTTGCGGCATGGTCAACCCCAGGGTGCTCCGCGCTTGTGGCATTGACCCGGAGGTGTACTCGGGGTTCGCGTTCGGCATGGGCATCGAGCGGACCCTGATGTTCCGGCACGCGGCGACGGACATGCGCGACATGGTCGAGGGCGACGTGCGGTTCACCCACGCGTTCGGGATGGAGGTCTGAGGCCATGCGGGTATCACTGTCCTGGCTCCGGGAGCACGTCGAGGTGTCGGCGGAACTGACCGCGGCCGATCTGGAAGCGGCGCTGGTCCGGGTCGGGCTGGAGGTCGAGGAGATCGTTGATCTCCGTACGGCGGTCACCGGTCCCCTTGTGGTCGGCCAGGTGCGCTCGGCCGAGCCGGTGCCGAAAGTCAAGAAGCCCATCCGGTACTGCCGGGTCGATATCGGCGAGGGCGAGCCCCGCGGCATCATCTGCGGCGCCCCGAACTTCGTCGAGGGCGACCTCGTCGCCGTCGCGCTGCCAGGTGCCGTGCTGCCCGGCGATTTCGCGATCACCGCTCGCAAGACCTACGGCCGGATGTCCGAGGGCATGATCTGCTCGGGGCTGGAACTGGGCGTCAGCGACGACCACGACGGCATCCTGGTGCTGCCGGCCGGCTGCGCGGCTCCTGGCACCGACGCCCGGGCTCTCGTCGGTCTGGATGACGTGGTCGTGGAACTGGCGGTGACTCCCGACCGGGGATACTGCCTGTCGGCCCGGGGGATCGCCAGGGAACTGGCGCACTCGCTCGGGGTGGCGTTCCGGGACCCCGCCGGGGTGCGGACCCCGGCGGTGGGGACCCCGACCCCGGCGTACCCGGTGCGGGTCAACGACCCGGCCGGCTGCGACCGGTTCGCGGCGAGGGTGGTGCGTGGGATCGACCCGACGGCCCCGAGCCCGGACTGGATGCGGCGGCGCCTGGCGGTCGCCGGCGTGCGGTCGATCTCCCTGGCCGTGGACATCACCAACTACCTCCTGCTCGATCTCGGCCAGCCGATGCACGCCTTCGACCTGCGGTCGCTGCGCGGGGACCTGGTCGTGCGCCGGGCCGTCGCGGGGGAACAGCTGACCACCCTGGACGGATGCGAGCGGGTCCTCGATCCGGAGGACATGGTGATCTGCGACGCCGAGCTGGCCAACGGCCTCGCCGAGGGCACACCGGTGTCGCTGGCGGCGGTCATGGGGGGGCAGACCTCCGAGGTGGTTGCCGACACCGTCGACGTGCTGTTCGAAGCCGCCCACTGGGATCCGGTCATGGTGGCCAGGACCTGCCGCCGGCACAAGCTCTCCAGCGAGGCGTCCAAGCGCTGGGAGCGTGGCGTCGACCGCGACCTGTGCCTGCCGTCCCTGGAACTGGCGGTGCGGCTGCTGACGGAGCACGGCGGCGGCACCGTCGACGAGCCCGTGCTCGACCTCGACACCGGCCCGGTTCCGACCCCGATCACCCTGGCCGTCGACCTGCCGGCCCGGACCGCCGACGTCCCCTACCGGCCGGAGCGTGTCGTCGAGGTGCTCACCAGCATCGGCTGCACGGTCGCGGGGGACGACCCGTTGGTGGTGACGCCGCCGACGTGGCGTCCGGACCTGACCGATCCGGCGGACCTCGTCGAGGAGGTCATTCGGCTGGACGGGTACGACCGGGTGCCCAGCGTGCTGCCGATCGCCCCACCCGGTGGGGGACTGACCCCGGCCCAGCGGCGGCGCCGCTCGGCCAGCCGGTCGCTGGCGGAAGCCGGATACGTCGAGGTCCTGTGCTATCCCTTCGTGGGGCACGCTTCGCTGGACGCTCTCGGCATCTCCCCGGACGACCCCCGTCGCCAGCTCGTGCGGCTGCGCAACCCGATCGCCGAGAGCGAACCGGCCATGCGCCCGACCCTGCTGCCGTCGCTGCTGGCCGCGCTGCGGCGCAACATCGGGCGGGGACAGCGGGACGTCGCCCTGTTCGAGATCGGCCGGGTGTTTCACCCCGGCCCTGCGGCCGGTCGCGTTCCGCCGGTGCTTCCGGTTGACCGCCGGCCGACCGACGCCGCGCTGGCGGAGGCCAACGCGGTCGTGCCGGCCCAGCCGTGGCACGTCGCCGTGGTCGTGGCCGGCGAGACCGAACCAGCGGGATGGTTCGGATCCGGGCGGCGGGCGGACTGGGCGGACGCCGTTGAGGCGGCCCGGATCGTGGCGGCCGAGGCCAGCGTCGAGCTGACCGTCCAAGCCGCGACCTACGAGCCGTGGCATCCGGGCCGTTGCGCGCGTCTGCTGGTCGGCGAGCACCTGGTGGGACATGCCGGCGAGCTGCATCCGGCGGTCTGCGCGACCCTGGACCTTCCCCGGCGAACCTGTGCCATGGAACTGAACCTCGACGCGTTGCCGCTGTCCGGCACCGTGACCGCTCCGGCCATCTCGACCTTCCCCCCGGCATTGATCGATCTCGCGCTGGTCGTCGACCGGGCGACGCCAACGGGGACCGTCGAGCGGGCCATCGCCGAGGGCGCCGGGCCGCTGCTGGAGTCGGTGCGACTGTTCGATGTGTACGCTGGGGCGCAACTCGGGGAGGGCCGCAAGTCCCTGGCGTACAACCTGACCTTCCGGGCTCCAGACAGGACCTTGACCGTGGAAGAGGCGGTGGCCGCCCGGGATGCCGCGGTGGCGACGGCCGCCGATCGCTGCGGTGCGGCGCTGCGCGGAACCTGACCAGGGTCGGCGCCGACGTATTGCCGTGCGGGCTGCGGCTTTGCGTGTTGCCGATCGACAGGGCACACTCTCTGCGTGGTGAAGACTCGGCAGCCCGTTGGCCGCGCCGAGCTGTTGGCCCAGGCACGATCGGCGCTCGCCACCGGGCAGAGTGTCCTGCTGCGGGGACCAGCGGGCGTCGGCAAGTCGACGGTGCTCGACGCGCTGGCGCTCCGCCCGCGGGCCGCGGTTGTCCTGCGGTCGGCCGCGGCCGAGGCCGAGGCCGAACTGCCCTACCTCGGGCTCATCGATCTGCTTGACGGGGCGTCGGAGGCGGCCTTCGGGACCCTCCCGGAGCACCTCCGGGCGGCCATCGACGGCGCACTGCTGCGTACCGCCCTGCCGGAGACGCCCTACGATCAGCTGGCCGTGCGCCTGGCCGTGCTGGAACTGCTGCGGGCCCTGGCCGCCGACCGGTCGGTCCTGCTCATCGTGGATGATCTCCAGTGGATCGACGAGCCCAGTGCCGAGGTGCTGCGGTTCGTCGCCCGGCGGCTGGAGGGCACCAGTATCCGGCTGCTGGCCGCCGAGCGGTTCGCCGGAGACGCCGACCCCAGCAGGGCGGACCTGTGTCCCCAACCCTGCGTGCAGCTGACCGTCTCGCCACTGTCCGAATCAGACGTCGTGGACCTGCTGCGGGAACGCTTCGGGGGGTCGGTGACCCGCCGAGACGCCCAGAGGATCTATCGGGCCAGCAGGGGAAATCCGCTGTACGTCACCGAACTGGGCCGGGCGTTGCGGGCCAGGACCACGCCGGTGGCGCCGATGGAACCCCTGCCGGTGCCAGACAAGCTGCGGGCACTGCTGTCGGCGAGGATCGCCACCCTGCCAGAATCCGAGCGGCCGATCCTGCTGCTGACCGCGGCGGCGGCCCGGCCGAGTGTGGCGTTGCTGGAGCGGTGCGGGGTGAGCGTCGGCAGGGGACTGGAGGCGGTGCGCACCGGCATGCTCGTGGTGGAACCCGACGGCGCCATCCGGTTCACCCATCCGTTGCTGTGCGAGATGGTGTATGCCGATGCCCCGGCACCCGAGCGGGCAAGTGCACACGAGCGGCTGGCCGAGGTCGCGACCGATCCCGTCGAGCGCTCCAGGCATCTCGCGGCCGCTCGGGACGCGCCGGACGAGACGCTGGCCCGGTCCCTCGCCGAGGCCGCGGACGCCGCCCGGCTGCGGGGCGCCCCGGCGGCGGCGGCCG
>JABDRL010000138.1 GCA_013041765.1 Dactylosporangium sp.
GCGTGGTGTTCCGCTGGCCGGGCGAGACGTCATCGCCGCGGGCCGGGGGCGCGGGCGCCGCCGCCCCCAGCGATACCGACCGGCCCGTTGCCCCGCCGCAGCCGGCGGTTCCCGCAGAAGTGATCAGCCCTGGCCCCGCTGCGGCGGCCGTTCCGCAGACCGGCGCGGGCACCTTCACGTACGGCACGACCACTGGACCGGTGCTCGGTGGAGCCGGAACGCTCCGGCGCTTCTACATCGCGGTGGAGAACGGCATCGACCAGGACGCCGAAGCGTTCGGTATGGCGGTCGAGACCATCCTCGGCGACTCGCGGAGTTGGATCGCCGGGCAGGACGTGCGGTTCCAGCGCGTGCCCAAGTCCACGAGTTCCCAGTTCGCCATGGTGCTGGCCACCCCGACGACGTCGGAAAAGATGTGCGCCACCGCCGGCCTCCAGACCCGCAAATACACCTCGTGCCGGCTGCCGAACAAGGTCGTGATCAACCTCGCGCGATGGCTGACCGCGACGGAGACCTACAACGCGTCGGTCGAGGTGTACCGGGCCTACGCGGTGAACCACGAGGTCGGCCACGAACTGGGGCACGGGCACGAGGCCTGTCCCGGGTCGGGCAAGCCGGCTCCGGTGATGCTGCAGCAGACGCTGGGACTGCGGGGGTGCGTCGCCAATCCCTGGCCCTACCTCGACGGCACCCGGTACGCGGGCGCGGATATCCCGTAGGTGGGGCCGATCGGTGTTCCGAGCGCGGGCTCCGTAGCCTCGGTAATCTGGGCGACATGGTGGATATTGAGGCTGCGATGGGCTATGTCGTCGCCCACGGTGACGACATCGACAGGGCGCGGCTGACCTGGCTGACCGCGGGGCGGATGCCGTCGGTCGACGCGCTGGAACGGGTCGAGTCTGGACAGACGGGCAGCGGAGGCTGGCCTGCCCTGTCCGACAGCCGGGTGCCCTCGGTGGACGCGACCTGCTTTCGCCTCGGCGAGATCGACGATCTGGGGGCGATCGGCCGGCCCGCGGCCCGGCAGGCCCTGGCCTGGCTGGCATCCGTGCAACAGCCGGACGGGCGCTGGGAGGAGGACCCGTCCATCGCCGCCCAGGCACCGTCCTGGGCCCAGCCCGGAGATCCGGAAGCCGGCCTGTACCTGACGGCCAGGGCGGCCTTCTGGCTGGCGGTCAGCGGGCCGCCGCCGGGGGCGACCCCGGCCTGGGGAACCTCGGTCGAGCCCAACGACCATGTCGACGCCGTGCGGCTGGCCGCTGAAGCGTTTACGGCGTCGCTGGGGCCGGAGGGTTCGTGGCCCTCCTACCTCGCGACCGGCTGGTTCGGCGGGGCACTGCTGTACCACCTCGGCCTGTACTACGAGTCTGCCCAGGTCCAGGTGGCGCTGACCGACCGGGTGCCCGAGATGTCGGCCTCGGACGCCGCGGCCCTCGGCGCTGCCATGGGCCGCGTCGGCATGTCCGCCGAGGACTGGCTGCTGACGGCCGTGCGGCGGCGTCTGGGCCAGACCCAGCGCACCGACGGGGGATGGGACAGCGACGACGGCCCGGCATTCGATGTGCATGCCACGCTGACCGCGATCCGGACGCTGCGATGAGATTGACCATGCTCGGCGGTCGAGATCCAGCCGGGTAGGGTGTCGCCCAACATCGATCGTGACGGATGACGGGGGCGCAGTTGACTGCCGTACTGGAGATTGAGGATCTCCACAAGACGTACCGGACACTGCGCGGACGTCGGCACCGGGCGCTGGACGGGTTCGACATGTCCGTCGGCGAGGGCGAGGTCCACGGGTTTCTCGGTCCGACCGGGTCCGGGAAGACCACGGCCCTGCGCACCCTGCTCGGCCTCGTGCGACCGGACAGCGGGCGGATGAGTCTGCTCGGCCAGGCCCTGCCCGGGGCACTGCCCCGCGTCGTGGGCCAGGTCGGCGCCGTGGTGGAGAGCCCCCGGTTCTTCCCCCACTTCTCCGCGCGGGACACCCTGTCCCTGCTCGCGGACGCCGGCGGGGTGCCGCGCGCGGACCGGGCGAGTGCTGGAGCAGGTCGGGCTGCGAGACCGGGCGACCGACCGGGTCGGGACCTACTCCCTCGGCATGAAGCAGCGGCTCGCGGTGGCCGCGGCCCTGCTCAAGCAGCCCAGGGTGCTCATCCTGGACGAGCCGGCCAGTGGCCTTGACCCCGGCGGCATCCGGGAGATGCGTGACCTCCTGAGGTCCCTGGCGGGCTCCGGGACGACCATCCTGCTCTCCAGCCACCTCCTCGGCGAGATCCGGCACCTCTGCGACACGGTGACCATCATCTCGCGGGGGCGGCGAGTGACCGCTGGCCCGGTCGGCCAGGTCCTGGCCCGGCACGCCGGCACCGGCCTGCGGATACGGTTCGAGAACGGCGACGAGCTGGGCCTGGCGCTCAAGGCGCTGATCGCGGTGGGCATCGACGTCACGCCCGGCACCGACCAGCTGATCCTGGCGAATGTCCGGCAACCGGCGGCGGTGTCCAGGACCCTGGCCGAGCACGGGCTCTTCGTCGCGGAACTGGTGCTCATCGCGTTGGCCGCCTGGGACCTGCGCCGGCGGGACATCACCTGATCCCCAGCGCGGGTGCGGGCG
>JABDRL010000147.1 GCA_013041765.1 Dactylosporangium sp.
CCGCAGCAGCGCCGCCGGCCGCTGGCCGTCGACCGGCGTCGGATCGGCCGGTGGCGTCGGGGTTGGCTCACCCATCGCGGCACGCCACGCCAGCAACGGCTGCCCGCGTGGGGCGGGTGGGGTGGTGTGCTGCCATCGTCACCTCCACGCGTCGCGGACGCCGGGAGTCGTGCTGTGGGCAGAGGTCCGCCGTCCTTGGTACCGGCTGCATGTTGCAGACAGCCACCCCTGACGACCTGGTTGTGCACCATCTGCATATCGGCGACCATCGCTGCCCGATGGGCACCACCGGTACGCCGAGGTGCGGCACACTGCCGGGATGTCACCCACCCCCACCATCGTGGACGGCCTCCACCTGGGCGTGGACCTGACCACCCCTGACTGGATCGTGGCCGCAGCCGGTCCGGGCACCACCACGCCGATCGTGCTGCGGCTGCCCTCGGGTGTGTACACCGACCCGACCACCGGCACGCTGACGGCCGCTACCGCCGCAGCCCAACTGGCGGCCACCACCCCCACCGCCTACCTGCCCGACCTGACCAGCCTCCTGTCGGCAGGCGCCACACCCGACGGCCAGGACCTGGTCGCGCTGGCCGCCGCAGCCCTCGGCGGCGTGTGCACCGAAGCCACCCACGCCGCTGGCGGTGGCCCGGTGACCGCGCTGATGCTGGTGCTGCCGGCCGGGTGGGGACCACAGCGCCGTGACCTGCTGCGCCGAGCCGCCCGCCGCGCAGACCTGCCCACCCCACGCTTCGCCACCCCCGCAGCCGCGATCACCACCGCCCACCAGGCCGGCGCCGCACCCGTCGACGGCTACCTGCTGGTCGCCGAGACCACCCCGACCGGCGGCACGCTGACCGTGGTCGCCACCAGCAACCGAGAAGTCGACCTGGTGGCCACCACCACCCTCGCCGACCGCGGCACCGACCAGGTCTCGGCCACGGTCGACACCCTGCTGACCACCGCCGACCTCACCACATCCGATCTGGTTGGGGTCCTGCTCGTCGACCCGGTACCGACCCCGGGCCTGGCCGAGGCGCTCGCGGCCACCACGGGCCGGACCGTGACCCCACTGGCGGCCAGCGCCGCGGCCTGGGGCGCCCTCCACGCCACCACGAGCCCCGGTCACGGCACGGCCGAGCCGACCGCTGCCGCCCCGGCTACGACCAGCACCGACCCCGCCGATCGGGGCCTGAGCCTGCGGGATCAGGTCACGGCCGTCGTCCGCCCGCAACTCGGCTACGCCACCGCCGTCATGCTCGCCGGCCTGGGCGCCTTCGGCGTACTCACCATGACCATCATCGGCGCCGACGCCTACCCGGATCCCACCGGCCGGCCCGGCAACGTGGTACCCGCCGGCTACAGCGGCTTCGCCACCACCACCGTGATCCTCATGCTCGTGCTGGTGGCCGTGGCGTATCTGGCCGCCACCGCCACCCCGACCCTGCCCCGCGCCGAGGCGGCCAAACGCCTGGCCCATGCCTACCTGGCCGCCGCCGGGATCGGCCTGGTCACCGCCGGCCTGGTCGGCCTGTTCGCCACCACCGTCCTCGGCCTGGGCGACACCCCGGTCCTGCGCTGGAGCCTGCAACCCCCGCTGCCCATCGCGCTGCTGGCGGTAGTGACCGGCCTGGCCGCCACCCGCATTCCCACCGCCACGCTGCCGATCTGGCTGCGACGCACCCGCCCACCCATGACCCCGGTCCTGGTCACCGCCGTCGGCACGATGCTGGTGACCTTCCACCTGACCATCCCCCGACCGCTGAGTGTCCCCGCCAACGTCTACTCCACGGCCGGGGCGGTGGGCGCCGCCGCCATCGGCGTGGGTATCGCCCTGACCCTCACCGCCGGCCACCGCTTCCTGCGCCTGGCGCTCATCGCCGTGCTCGGCATCGGCGCCGCCCTGGTCTACACCCTCAACACCATGGGCGTGTTCGCCATCGGCTACGCCATCGCCGTAGCCCTGGCCACCACCCGCACCACCGCCACCACCCTGGCCCTGGCCTTCCCCGAACTCCGCGACCTCCTGTCCAGGCTGCTGCGTCGGCTGCTGCCCACCGACCAGCCCACCCAGGCCTCGACGCACACCGCAGGTGCGCCGCCGGTCAGCTCACCGCCGGGTACGCCCCCGGCGGGCCCGCCACCCACACGGTAGGTACACCCATCCGACATCGGCGCTCGCCAGGCCACCCCTGGCGAGCGCCGATCGCTGTGCACACATCGAATCGGAGGAGCACCACCATGACCGGATCCCCACGAGCGTCACCCGGCCGGCGTGGTGCCGAGATTGCCGACAGGGGATCCTGGAGGCTCGGAGCAGACGCGGTCGCGCTACGGCGGCGGTATCCGGTAGGTGATCGGTTCGGCGTGGTCGAGGGCCTGGGGTCCGTCGAACTCGATGAGGTCGAGCCCGTCGACGACGATGAGCCGCCAGCCCGGGTCGGCCGCCGCAGCGACTTCGTCCCGTCCGAGGATGGTTTCGTGAAACGGGCGGGTGACGATCCGGAGCACCTGCGCACCGTGCCGGCACGTCAGGTCCCAGCCGGCCGTGGTCGCACGTTCGACCTGCCAGCCCCTACTCCGGTAGGCGCCGGTGACGACCGCGCGAGCTTGTGTAATCGGTCCGTAGGCCGCGGTGCCGTGGTGGTCGAGGTACCGCCCGATCACCGCCAACTGATCGGCCGTCACTCGCTGCGGGTTGCCGGCGAGCGGTGTCTTGTAGATCTCCAAACTGTGTAGCCGGGGGTCCTCGAAGAGCACGGTCCTCGGCACAGGTGCGGCGAACAGCGTGATGTCGACCGGTAGCCAGTGCTCGGCAGCGAGAACGGCGGTGTGAACGGGAATTCGCCCAGCACGTCGGCCTGGTGGCGGGCGCCTCGTCCGCGCACCGCAAGCCCGGCACCGGTCATCTCCAGCGCCGGGTCGCCGGACACCGGTGCGGTGAGCAGCTCATACCCGTTGTTGCGCAGCAGCCAGGCAAGGACTTCCTCGAGGAGGTAGCCGCGTACCTGAGCCTGGGTCGCCACCGATGCAGGCTATCGTCCCGATGCCGTGCTGCAACGTCGAGCGTCGATCGTCGAGTGCGCCGGTCAACGGCTGGCGGCGCCCCATTCGATCCGAGCCGCGACGGCTACCTCGCGGCCTTGACGTGGTCTTGCAAGACCAGGTAGACCGCCCGGCGCATCACGAGTTCCGCGTCGGCGACGGCCAGCGCCAGCGATTCGATCGGCGCCCCGGAGAGTCGCCGTAGCCCGCGGTAGGGCTGGCCGTCGCCATGGATCTCGGCGTTGCGTGCCCGGTAGATCTCGGCCATGAAGTCGCTGATCTCAGTCGGGCCCGCGGCCAGTTGCGGGTCGTTGCCGAGCAGTTGCGCGGCCCCGGCAGCGATCTTGTCGCCCTTGGTTCCCCTGGGAAGATTCGTCCGCTGGATGAACAGCGCCTCGGCGGCGATCGACAAGTCGATCAGCCGGTCGCCGTCGTCGTTCCTCGTGCCGGCGATGACAAGGCGCCGGATCGCCACCTGCAATGCGCGGTCCCGCTGGACATTGGGCAGGCGAAGCGCGAGGTAGACGACGCGGACGGCGTCGGCGTCCTTCGGCATCAGACGGGTCGGGCGGGTGTTGTCCGCCGCACCGAACGTGGTCAGCACGGCCCCCGCGCCGCACACGATGGGGAACTCGTCGTCGGCCTGCGCGTACATCGGGTAGGTGGTGATGGCCGAACCGCCGCAGACGATCCGCAGCGCCGTGATCAGCGACGACGCGGGCTCCAGCAGGGTCGGGAACGGTTCCGCGTTTGGTGGCACCACGTCGACATGTCCGGCGACCACCTCAAGGACACGCGATCGGGTCAGAGCCCACTGATCGTGGCGTGAGATCTGCGCCCCGTTGACACCGCTGGCGGTGAGTCGCGGCACGGCGAGCGCGCTGATCGCGTGGTCCATCTGCCCGTCGCTCATCGGCTGGAGGACCAGACCGTCGGGGAGTTCCAGCCGAGGCAACGCCGGCTCGAAGCCGTTGAGCGGCAGGAACTCCACCATCGTGATCGTGGTGGCGCCGAAGCCCATCTCGAACTGTGCGTACACCCGTTGGAAGACGTCGTCGCGGAACTCGTAGCCGCCGGTGGCCAGCACCATCGGCTCGATGACGTGCTGGATGAACAGCCAGTCGAAGTTGCGGGCGGCACGGGAGGCGATCGTCCCGAGCAGCGCATCGACCCGGGGACCGCGCACCGGGTCCGCGGCGTAGGCCGCCCGTACGGCCTTCATCTCCGGGAAGCTGTCGAGCCAGCCGACGATCGGGACGTACGGCGGCATCAGCCAGGCGCGCGGGCGCAGCCCGACGAACGACTCCTGTCCATAGCGCCACCAGTGCTGGTTGTCCGGGAGCCGGCCAACCCGAGGCGATCCCTCATCGCCGGCGAGCCCGTCGAGGACCGCTCGCACCAACGGCTCGACTGCTGCTGCCCGCTGATCGAAACCAGGGTTGTGCACGCCGACCTCGCCTCTCGCGCGTCCCGCTCGGGACGGCCGGCGCGGTGCCAGCCCTACAGGATCCTTGACGGCCGCCGACCGTGCAAACACGTTTCACCCGACCGGGTTGGGGCGTGGCTGGAGTCGCTCGCTTTGCGTCGTCGCAACGCCAACAAGGAACCACTGCTTACAGGGCGCAATCCTCATTTCAACGAGACGGAATGGACTCCATGTGGGGTCGAGAAAGGAGCGATAGCTAATGAACTTCATCGCGCTTCTAGTATTGCCAATTTGCCATTCAAAACAGGGGGAACTATGCAACCAGAAAACGATCATCCAGCCGTCATCGACTATGCTGGAACACGCGAAACGTGGACCCGGAACATCGAACGGATCAATGGTGACACCGCCCGACCTGGGCGATCGGAACCAACGGTTCTGGTCGAACTGGTCGTCGTTGACGGCGCCGAAGGCCAGAAACTCCACGCGATTCAATCCGAGGTTGCTCGTCGCATCCTTGCCCGTTTGGCCGAGCGACAAGTGCAAAGCCCCGAGAAAGAGAGTCGCCTATGACTGTTCTCGACCTCCCTGACGCGGCCTCCAGCGACGGCATGAGTGTGCTGTCCTGGCTGCAGACCGTCGCCGACCGCAGCAGCACTGACGAGGTCATGCCCACCATCATCCCGGTGGCCTGGATGGGGCGGACCTCGACAGACGACCAGCAGGACCCGACTCTGTCTTTGCCGCGCCAACTGGAGAACACCCGCCGGGCGCTCCCTGCCCCGTTCGTGATCGTTGCGAAGTTCTACGACATCGAATCCGGTCGTAACGACCTCGAATTCCGTGGCCAGGGAGACGCTCACGAACGTTTCGACATCCCGATCACCCGCGACGGTGGGATCGCGGACATGCTCGAAGAAGCCAAACGCCCGGACCGGCGGTTCGTCGCGGTCGCCTGCGAATCGATCGAGCGGGTGGCCCGGGTCAGCTACTTCAGCACGAAAATCGAATACGAGCTGGCGCAGGTCGGCGTCGCGCTGCTCGCAGCGGACGAAGGCATCAAACCCGATGCCGTGCTGCGCACCGGCGGCGAACGCCCGAAGCAGGCAACCCAGATCCTGACCAGGCGCGTCAAACAGGCGATTTCCGAGTGGTACGTCGTCAACATGCTCGAACTGTCCTGGGACGGCGTTATGGAACACACCCGGCAAGGCTGGAACATCGGCAAACCGCCCTACGGGTACATCGCCGAACGTCATCCCCATCCGGTCAAGGCCAAGCGCGATGACGGCAAGGTCAAGACGCGGCTCGTGCCGGACCCGGTCCGCGGCCAGGTCGTCACGCAGATCTTCCAGTGGCGGGCCCTGCAACGGCTCGGCGCGCAGGACATCGCCGACCGGCTCAACACGGACCTGGACCGGTACCCGCCGCCGGAGCCGATCCCCGGCAAGGGACGGCGAGCCATTGGCGCCTGGACCAAGACCTCGGTCCTGGACCTGCTCGCCAACCCCAAGTACACCGGCTACATGGTCTGGAACCGGCGCAAGCGGTCACGTCCCGAGCGCCACGTTCCCGGCAAGGTCAACCCGCCCAGCGAGTGGGTCTGGTCACCACGCCCCACCCACGAGCCCTTGGTCACCAAGGCGATCTTCGACGCCGCCACGCCCATCGCCCGGCTGCGTCAGGGCTCGCGGACCGGTGCCGGTCCCAACGCGGCACACCGGCAGGCGCAACGCAGCTATGTCCTGCGCTCCTACCTGGTGTGCGACCTGTGCGGCCGGAGGATGTTCGGCAAGACCCGGGTCCGGCGCGGCCAGGAGACCACGTACTACGCGTGCGTCACCAACCCCGAGCACCACCAGGAGCAGTCCTGGTACCCGCAGCACCCGAAGAACCTCACCGTCCGTGAGGATCACCTGATGTCCGTCGTCGGCACGTTCTTCGGCGAGCGCATCCTCGGGCCGCACCGCGCGATGTACCTCAACCACCGGCCAGCGGCGCCAGAAGATGACGGTGCCGCCGCGCAACGGGCGGCCCTCCGCAAGCAGCTCGATCAACTCGGCCGAGCCCAGAGCAACCTGATGAGACAACTGGAGGACTACCAGCCAACCGGCGACGACGACATCGACAGCGAGTGGCGCACCGCGCTACAACGGCGGTTCGCCCAGATCGCGGCCGAACGCCGCACGACCGCCAGCAGCCTTACCGCACTCGACAAACAGACCCCGAACGAGGGTCGAGGCAACCCGGCCCTGCTCGATCTCCTTCCCCGGGGCGCCATCGATCCGACGCTCCTGCCGGAGGAAGACCAACGCGAGCTGTACGACGCCTTTCACCTACAGGTCCGCTACGACCGCGCCAAGCACCAGGTCACCCTGCGGGCCACCGTCTACGCGGAGGCCGTCGGCGCGCTTACGAGGAAGATCCGTTCCCTGAACAGCACCGACGGGTCACGCCCGACGGTCCCCAGCAACGAAACCGCCCCGGTGGTCGGCATGCCGACCACCGGGGCGCGTTCCCATGTTGTCAGTGCCCCCGGCAGGATTCGAACCTGCGCTCCCGCCTCCGGAGGGCGGTGCTCTATCCCCTGAGCTACGGGGGCGACTGTGTCGCCGCCACTGATGCTGTCAACGCGACCTGAGAAGAGTAGCAGAGGGTTTCATCGGGTCGCATTCTGGATATGTGGTGCACCCGCTGATCAGCCCCTGGGGCGCCAGTGCCGCTGAGATGCGGATCCCGCGCTCTCGGTAGAGTGCGGCCGTGACTCCCGTAGAGCTCGCCACAGCGGTTCTTGAAGCCGCAGGTGATGCGTTTGCCGAGCGGGGTCTCGACAGCTCGGTGCTGCCCGCTGCCACGACCGTGGAGCGCTCCCGTAACCCGGACCATGGGGACTATTCGTCCCCCATTGCCTTGCGCCTCGCCGAGCGGGTTGACCTGGACCCGCGCGACCTCGCGGGCGCCATCGCGGCGAAGCTCGGCAGCGTCTCCGGCGTCAAGTGTGTCGATGTTGTTGGTCGAGGCTTTCTGAACGTTCGTCTTGAACCGGCCGCTATCGGGGCGATCGCCGGTATTGTCATCGCCCGAGAGCGGCACTACGGCCACGGATCCTCCCTGCGGGGAGAGAAGATTAACTTGGAGTTTGTCTCCGCGGATCCGGCCGGCCCGGTGCGCCTGGGCCACGCGCGGTGCGCTGTGGTCGGCGACTGTCTTGCCCGGATCCTGCGTGCGGCTGGCGCCGAGGCGACCTGCGAGCATTTTACGAGTGAATCAGATCCAGCAGCGACTGAACTCGGCGCGATGCTGCGGGCCGTCGCTCTCGGCCGTCAGACCTCGGACGATGACTGTGACGGAGAGTACATCGCCCGGATCGCCGGGAACCTGGTCCGCGCCAACCCCGGAGCATCGGACCTGCCCCGGGAGCAGGCGATCCGGCTGTTCCGCGAGGAGGGCTACCGGGCGATGCTCGCGGAGACGGCCGGCAGCATCGAACGCCTTCGCGTGCATATCGACGTCTGGTATTCCGAACGTACCCTGCACGACAGCGGAGCGGTCGACCGCGCGCTTGCCGGTCTCCGCGCCAGCGGCCATCTCGTCGATGTCGATGGCGCCGCGTTGCTGCGCACCGGCGATGGCGATGACCGCGGCGACCGGGTGCTCGTGCGTCCGAACGGCGAGAAGACCTCCCTCGCCGCCGCCGCGGCCTACCATCTCAGCAAGCGTGAGCGTGGTTTCAGCAGCGTCCTCTGCATGCTCGGCGCCAACACCCCCGCGGACGTCCGTCGACGCCGCACCCTCGTGGCGGGGATCGGGAACGGTTCGGACGCCGCGCCCACGATGCTGACCGTCGCGTCGGTGACCACGTTCGCCGCGGGGACAGCCGCGGGGACAGCCACGGGGACAGCCGAGCGGACCCCGGCGGGCGTGCCCGTCGGCGTCGGCCGTCGCCCGCAGGGCACGCTGACGCTTGACGAGTTGGTCCGCGAGGCCGGTGTCGACACGGTCAGGTATTTTCTCGCCCGTTCTCCGGTCGGTGCCCCGTTGACGCTTGACGCCGAGGTTGTCACCCGGCAGGTGCCGGAGAACCCGGCGTTCGCCGTGCGGTTCGCCGCCGCCCGGTGCGCGGCCGTCTCCCGCAACGCCCGAGCCGTCGGGGTGCGGCTCGGCGAGCGATACGATACGGGCCTGCTCAGCGATGAGATGGAGCTTGAACTACTGAGGACACTCGGGGACTTCCCGGGAACCGTCGCAACGGCCGCAAAATGCCGTGAACCGTACCGGATCGCGCGGTACCTTGAAGCCCTTGCCGAGGTCTGCCACAACTTTCATGATGCCCACTCGATGCTGCCCAAGGGCGACGAGCCCGTGACCGCTTCGATGCGGTCCCGCCTGTGGCTGAACGCCGCGACCAGGATTGTGCTTGCCAACGGGCTTGGACTCCTCGGCGTGACGGCGTCAGAGCAGATCTAGACACGAACACGGTCACAGCACGGACAGCGAGGAGACGAGGATGCGCGCTCATGAGGCCGGTGCGCTGCACGGCGACATCGGGCAGCGGGGACCTACCTGGCTGCGGACGCCCGAGGACGTGAACACGCTCGTTCCGTCGCTCTGGGCGGCCACCGTGCGCCGGGGCACTGCCGGGGCGCTGGCCGTCGGCGGCCTCGATGTCCGCGATCTGGCTGCCCGTTTCGGTACCCCGGCCTACATTCTGGATGAAACGGATTTCCGCGCCCGATGCCGGGCGTTTCGCACCGCCTTCGGCGATACGACCTCCCCGGACCACTCCGCCGCATCCCCGACGGTCGTGCACTACGCCGGGAAGGCGTTCCTCTGCAAGGCCGTGGTCCGCATGGTCGCGGAGGAAGGGTTGTCGCTCGACGTCTGCACCAGCGGGGAACTCGCCGTGGCGCTGGCGGCCGGCATGCCAGCCGACCGGATCGGCTTCCACGGCAACAACAAGTCGGTCAGCGAGTTGACCCGCGCCGTGGACGCCGGGGTAGGCCGAATCATTGTCGACTCCGTCGCGGAGATCGAGCGCCTGACCACGATCGCCAGAGCGCGGGGGATCCGTCCGGCCGTCCTCGTTCGGGCGACCGTCGGAATCGAGGCGCACACGCACGAGTACATCGCGACCGCCCACGAGGACCAGAAATTCGGTCTGTCACTTGCCGGCGGCGCCGCTACCGCAGCCATCGAGCGCATTCTGACCGAGGGCGTGCTCGACCTGCGGGGTGTGCATTCTCACATCGGGTCGCAGATCTTCGACACCTCCGCGTTCGAGGTGTCCGCCCGCAGAGCCCTTGGCCTGCACGCGCAAGTCCGGGACCAGCACGGTGTCGAGCTTCCCGAGATTGACCTCGGCGGGGGATTCGGTATTGCCTACACCACGCAGGACGACCCCGCCCCGCCGCAGGATCTCGCCCGTGGCCTTATCAAGATTGTCGAGCAGGAATGCGCCGCGCTGGATCTCGCGGTGCCGCGCCTGTCGATCGAGCCTGGTCGCGCGATCGTCGGTCCGGCGATGTTCACCCTGTACGAGGTCGGTACGGTCAAGGACGTTGACGGCATCCGGACCTATGTCAGCGTCGACGGCGGAATGAGTGACAATATTCGTACGGCGCTGTATGACGCCGCGTACTCCGCGACCGTTGCCAGCCGCCGGTCCGCAGCCGACCCGGTGCTTGCTCGCGTGGTGGGAAAGCACTGCGAGGCTGGGGACGTTGTTGTGAAGGATGAGTTCCTGCCGGGCGATGTCCGGCCAGGGGATCTTCTCGCGGTGCCCGGAACTGGGGGGTACTGCCGCAGCATGGCGAGCAACTACAACCATGTTCCGCGCCCGCCCGTCGTCGCGGTCGCGGACGGGACCGCTCGCGTGATCGTGCGCCGCGAGAGCGAGGACGACCTGTTGGCGTTGGATGTTGGGTAGGTCGAGGCTGGTGAAACGGGTGGAGCCTGTGAAGGTCGCGCTGCTGGGTTGTGGGGTCGTCGGCGCGGAGGTGACGCGGCTGCTGCATGAGCAGGCGGCCGATCTGACCGCGCGGATCGGCGCCCCGTTGGAGTTGGTGGGCATCGGGGTCCGCCGGCCTGGTCGCGATCGTGGAGGGCTGCCCGTCGACAGCACCCTGTTCACCGCCGACGTGCTCAGCCTGGTCAAGCGGGATGACGTTGACATCGTCATCGAGGTCGTCGGGGGCATCGAGCCGGCGCGGACCTGGCTGGTGGAGGCCCTGACCAGGGGCAAGGGGGTGGTGACGGCCAACAAGGCGCTGCTGGCCGAGGACGGCCCGACCCTGCATGACGCCGCGGCCGACGGCGGAGCCGATCTGTACTACGAAGCGGCGGTCGCCGGCGCCATCCCCCTGCTGCGACCGCTGCGCGAGTCGCTGCACGGGGACCGGATCACCCGGGTCACCGGCATCGTCAACGGCACGACGAACTACATCCTCTCGGCGATGGACGACTCCGGTGCGAGTTTCGCCGAGGCCCTGGAACAGGCGACGAGCCTGGGGTACGCCGAGGCCGACCCGACCGCGGACGTCGAGGGCTTCGACGCCGCCGCGAAGGCGGCCATCCTGGCCTCGCTGGCCTTCCACACCCGGGTACGCGCGGCCGACGTCTACCGCGAGGGCGTCACCGAGGTGACCGCGGCCGACGTCGCCAGCGCCAGGGCCATGGGGTGCACGATCAAGCTGCTGTGCATCGCCGAGCGCGGTCCGGGTAACGGCACCGGGCCCGGATCGGTCTCGGTGCGTGTCTACCCGGCGATGATTCCTCGAAACCACCCGCTGGCCAGCGTCGGAGACGCGTTCAACGCCGTCTTCGTCGAGGCCGAGGCCGCCGGCCAGCTGATGTTCTACGGTCGCGGCGCCGGTGGCGCGCCGACCGCGAGCGCCATTCTGGGAGATCTGGTGGCCGTGGCCCGCCACCGCTTGGCCGGTGTTCGTGCCGCGTCGGAGTCCGCCTACGCCGACCTGCGCATCCGACCGATCGGCGAGGCCTGGACCCGCTACCACATCTCCCTGGACGTCGCCGATCGGGCGGGCGTGCTGGCCACCGTCGCCGGGGTCTTCGCCAAGCACAACGTCAGCATCGCCACGGTGCGCCAGTCTGGCCGGGACGAGGACGCCGTGCTGGTGATCGTGACCCACATGGCTCAGGACGCGGCGCTGGCGGCGACCGTCGCGGAGCTTCGGGAACTGGATACGGTCCGGGCCGTGGCCGGGGTGTTGCGGGTCGAGGGGGAGTGACCCGCCTGTGGCGAGGCCCTATCGATC
The DNA here is from genome assembly GCA_013041765.1 of Dactylosporangium sp. Classification (GTDB taxonomy): domain Bacteria; phylum Actinomycetota; class Actinomycetes; order Mycobacteriales; family Micromonosporaceae; genus JABDRL01. The sequence continues at coordinate 11,746 of JABDRL010000147.1, forward strand.
GGTGCGCGGAGCGCCTTTCGGTGCCTGACCCCGGTCTCCGAACTGTCGACCGACTACCCGGTGGCGCTGGTCAACTCGGTGCGTCCGGACCGGTTGCAGGGCCAGAAGACCGCCTTGTTCGAGATCGTTGAGGTTCCCGGGGACGCTCCGGACAATCACTGCCCTCCCGTTGGGAACGCTGGCACCAGCACCGCCCGCCGGATTTTCGCGGCGTGCCGCCTGCTCGCCCGCAACGTCGGGGTGTTCGTCGGGGTGTACGTCGAGCTGGGGAGCGCGGCGAGCGTCGCCGGTCTGGTGCAATCGTCCGGAGCCGGCCGGTCGGATGGCCGCAACTGTCTTGTGCGGCACAGCCATGCTGGCCGCCAGGAACTACCGTGCTGGAGATGGCGAAGGATGGCGTGGCCGGCCCTGGAACAGCCGGCACAGGCGATGGGACAGTGAAGGGGGATCGCGCCGGACCTCGGTCCCGGCGCGGTCTACTGCGGGATGCCGCGCTGTTGGCGCTGGGCGCGGGCATCGGGACGGCCGGGGTCGGCGAACTCGCCGATCTCACCGGTAGACGATTGGTACTGCGGGGCGGCGCCGCCGCCGCGACGAGCGCCGGCCCACATGGGGTGCGCGGCCGTGGTGAACTGGTCATGACATGGGAGGTCAAGACCGAGTTGCCCCTGGTCGCACTGACCTTCGACGACGGTCCTCGTCCCCAGTGGACCACCAGGGTGCTCGACGTTCTGGACGAGTTCGCCGTGCCGGCGACGTTTTTCGTTGTCGGGCGGCGGCTGCGGAAGTATGCCAGTGTGATCGACGGCCGGCTGGACCGTCATGAGATCGGCAACCACACCTGGAACCATCTGGATCTGGCCCGTCGCAACGACGTCCAGTCCCGTGATGATCTCGCGAGAGCCCATGAGGCGATCGTGGACATCGTCGGGGTCCCGCCGGTGCTCTTCCGCCCGCCCTACGGCCACATCGGCGGCGCGGCGGCCCAGGCCGCCGCGGAACTGGGCTATCAGGTGATCCTGTGGTCGCGGAAGATGTGTGAGGCGCGGTACACCACGCGGGAGCAGGTCGCCGCCGTGCTGCGGCAGACGACGCCCGGGGCGATCTGGCTCGCTCATGACACCGGGGCAAAGGACCGGCTTGTGTCAATCCGTGGCCTTCCCGCCATGATCACCGGCCTGCGGGAGCGGGGATTCGAGTTCGTGACGGTGTCACACCTGATGGCAAAGGCGGAACTGGCGGTGTAGATGGCCTCACCAGTGTCGGTTCTGGTGCGCAACCGTGACATCCGATGCCTGCTCGTCGCCCAGATGGTGATGTTCGGCGGGGACTGGTTCGTCCTGATTCCGCTGCTGACGATCCTGCCGGACCTCACCGGAGGGGGGTTCTTCGGCGGCCTGGTCCTCGCCGTGGACACCGGAGCCGTCGCGCTGGTCCTGCCGTATGCCGGCACGATCGCCGATCGGTTCGACCGGCGCCGGATCATGCTTGTCGCCAATCTGACGAGCGTGGTTGCCGTGCTGACCCTGTTTCTGGTGCGGACGGCCAGCACCGCCTGGATCGCCCTGGTCGCCGTCGGGATCATGGCGATGGCGAAGGCGTTCTATACCCCGGCGGCCTCGGCCGCAGTGCCCAACCTGGTCGATCCCGAGGACCTGGCCGCCACCAACGCGGTATCCGGGTCGATGTGGGGCACGATGCTGGTGGTCGGCTCCTCGCTCGGGGGGCTGATGGCCCAGTGGGTCGGGCCGTATCCCTGCTTCGGTATCGCCGCGGGATGTCTGGCGCTGGCCGCGGGACTGCTGCTGCTGGTACGGCGTTCGACACAGGCCCCGCAGCGGGCCGCGCGTGCCGCGGCGCGTCCGTTTGCCGAGGTGGCGGAGGCCGTGCGACACATCGTCCAGCGACCAAACCTGCTGTCACTGGTCACGGTGAAGCTGGCCGTGAGCCTGGGCAACGGGGTCCTGGCCGCGTTTCCGCTGATTGCCAGCGTGGTGTTCGGCCTTGGCCCGGCGGGGACCGGCCTGCTGTTCGCGGCCCGTGGGCTGGGCGCGGTCATCGGCCCGGTGCTGCTGCGGCGGGTGCTGACCAGGCCCGGCTGGCTCCTGCCCGGTCTCGCGGTTTCCATGGCCGGCTACGGGCTGGCGTACATCGCCGTTGGGCTGGCCCCGTGGTTCGCGCTGGCACTGCCGCTGGTGGCGCTCGCCCACGTGGCCGGGGGCGGGAACTGGGCGATGTCGAACTACGCGTTGCAGGTCGTGGTACCGGACGGGCTGCGGGGGCGGGTCTTCGCGACCGACGTGATGCTGGCCAGCCTGGCGGTCTCGCTGAGCCAGCTGGGGGTCGGCGCGCTCGTCGACCAGGTGAGCATCCGGCTGCTCGTGGTGGCGTCCGGGGCGCTGACCCTGGCGTACGCCGTTGGCTGGCGTCTGGTGACCCGACACGTGATGCGCTATCGTAGTGATATCACTTTGCTATGAGCAGGCTAGTTCTTGGAGAATGGCATGGAACATCGGGCACTTCGGGTATCTGGATTCCTGGCGGCGCTGGCCCTCCTGCTTCTCGGAATCGGAACGGCATGGCTGCTGGTCGAGCTGGGCCAGCGGCCGAGCGAGGAGGCGGGTCCGTGGATCGGGGCTGTCATCGTGGCAGGCGGGCTGCTCGGTTCGATCCTTGTCTCGGGCATGACGGTGGTGAGTCCGAACGAGGCCCGGGTGGTGCAGTTCTTCGGCCGGTACGTTGGCACGGTCGCGAACGCGGGATTCTTCTGGGTCTTGCCGTTCACGGTCAAGGGAAAGCTGTCACTGCGCGCGCGCAACTTCGAATCCGCCAAGCTGAAGGTGTCCGACGCCGACGGGAACCCCGTGGAGATCGCCGCGGTCGTCGTCTGGCGCGTCACCGACACCGCGAAGGCCGCGTTCGCCGTCGAGAACCATGCGCAGTATGTCGCCGTGCAGGCCGAGGCCGCTGTCCGGCATCTGGCGACCAGTTACCCCTATGAGGCGCATGAACCGGGCCGGGCCAGCCTGCGGGAAGCCACGGTGGTGAGCGAGGAACTGACCACCGAGCTGCGCGAGCGGGTGGCCCTCGCCGGCGTCGAGGTGCTGGAGTCGAGGATCACCCACCTGGCGTACGCTCCGGAGATCGCCCACGCGATGCTGGCTCGCCAGCAGGCCAGCGCCGTCGTCGCGGCCCGTGCCAAGATCGTCGAGGGGGCCGTCGGCATGGTGCAGAGCGCCCTGGAGCGCCTGCGGGACCAGAGCATCATCGAGCTGGACGAGGAGCGCAAGGCACAGATGGTGGCGAACCTGCTCGTGGTGCTCTGTGGCGACCGGTCGGTTCAGCCCGTGGTGAATACCGGCACGCTCTACTGACCTGTCACGCTGAATCATGACCGAGCGGAAGAGACTCCTGCTCCGGCTGGATCCGGAGATACACGCCGCCATCGCGCGGTGGGCGGGAGACGATCTTCGGAGCGTGAACGCGCAGATCGAGTACGCCCTGCGCCTCGCCCTCCGGGCGGCTGGTCGATCGCCGCGAGACAACCCGCGACGGACGGTCGACGACGACGCCGGCGCCTGAATCTCGCCCGCGACGCCGGGGCACGAGGCCGTCCCGCGTGGTCGGGTGGGCGACGCATGGTGAGATGAGCGCATGACGGCAGTCGACAAGCCCACCACCGCCCGCGTTCGGGTGCCGGCCACCTGCGCCAACCTCGGCCCGGGGTTCGACGCGCTGGGACTGGCCATCGGGCTGCGGGACGACCTCATCGCCCGGATCACGGGTGGCGGGGTGACGGTCCGGGTCCGGGGCGAGGGCGCGGGCGAGCTGCCCACCGGGGCCGATCACCTGGTTGTCCGGGCGATGGATGCGGCGTTCGACCTGCTCGGAGAGCGTCCGGACGGGCTGGATCTCGAATGCGTCAACCGGATCCCGCAGGCTCGGGGCCTGGGCTCCTCCTCCGCGGCCATCGTCGGCGGGGTCCTGCTGGCCAGGGCACTGGTCGCGGAGGGCACAGCCAGGTTGGACGACATGGCCGCCCTGCGTCTGGCGGCGGATCTTGAAGGACACCCGGACAATGTCGCGCCGTGTCTGCTCGGCGGCTTCACCATCGCCTGGACGCAGCCCGATGGGGCGCACGCGGTGCGCCTGGAACCGGACACCGCGCTGGCACCGGTGGTGTTCGTGCCCCGGGGCAGGGGGCTGACCGCCGCGGCCCGAGCGGCCCTGCCACCGACCGTTCCGCATGGGGACGCTGCGGCGACGGTCGGTCGGGCGGCGCTCCTGGTGCACGCGCTGACGGCGGCACCGTCATGCCTGTTTGCGGCAACCGATGACTGGTTGCATCAGAAATACCGGGCGGGAGTTATGCCGGAAACCGCATCCATCGTCAATATGCTACGGAACAAGGGACTACCGGCGGTGGTGTCCGGCGCTGGCCCCAGTGTGCTGGTCTTCGCCGAGTCCGGATGGATTCCGCCGACCCTGACGGGCTGGAATGTCCTGCGAGCACCGGTTGACCGGACAGGTGCGATGGTGCTTGCCCCACCTGGTACTGTGAAACACGCCGAGCAGGATGCTGTTGCCACTGATCCGGCAAGTTGACTACGCTTCATGCTCAACTGGCCGCGACGTGCGGCGATCTTGCGAGACGGCGAACCCCGATCATTCGTGACACCCCTTGCTCGCGCCGGTGCTGACCCGCGGCTTTCATGGATCGTCCGTGTCCGGCAGGTGCCAGTCGCATATGGTGGCGGCCTTTCACCAGACGAGCTGTAATGATTCATGTGATGTGTGTCACGGGAGAGCCAGGGGGCGGCCGGCCATGGTCGTGCCCGGTCCGGGCATAACCGGCCTAATCGAGGGAAGGAATCCATTGAGCGACACCACCGACGTCACGTCGGATGCTTCTGGCGGACGCGCACCGGTCGAGACCGACGTCGCTGAGCAGACCGCTGCGGGCACGCGCCGGCGGCGCGTTGGCAGTGGCCTTTCCGCGATGCTGCTGCCGGAACTGCAGAGCCTTGCGGCGTCGCTGGGCATCTCCGGCATTGGGCGTATGCGTAAGCACGAATTGGTGACGGCCATTCAAGAACAGCAGGGCGGCACACGAGGAGAGATCGCGGCGCGGGCGGACACTCCTCGCGCCGAGGTCCATGCGGAAGTACCCGAGACCGAGCCCCGTGCGGACGGAGCGAAGCGGGCAGAGCGGGCACCCCGGCGGGCGACGCGACCCGCTGGGCCGCCCGAGCAACGGGTGGACAGCCCCGAGCAGGTGGACAGCCCCGAGCGGGCGGGCAACGCCGAGCGGGCGGGCAACGCCGAGCGGGCCGCAGCCCCCGACCAGGAGACCCAGCCGGAGTCCGCGGAGCGTCCCGAGCGTCCCGAGCGTGGCGAGCGGTCCGAGCGTGGCGAGCGGTCCGAGCGTGGCGAGCGTCCCGAGCGTGGCGAGCGTGGCGAGCGGTCCGAGCGGTCCGAACGCCGCGAGCGGTCCGACCGTGGTGACCGGGGCGAGCGCTCCACTCGGTCCGACCGTGGGGAGCGGTCTGAGCGGTCCGACCGTGGGGAGCGGTCTGAGCGGTCCGATCGTGGGGAGCGGTCCTCGCGGTCCGACCGCGGTGACCGCGGTGACCGGAACGGGCGCGACCGCAACGAGCGGGGCAACAACGATCGTGGTGAGCGGGGCGGTCGCGACGACCACCGGTCCGATGACGATGACGGCGACGGCGGTCGGCGCGGTCGGCGCAGCCGTTTCCGTGACCGGCGACGGGGGAGAGGCGATCGCGGTGAGGGCGGCGGCAACGAGCCGCAGGTGACCGAGGACGACGTCCTCGTGCCGGTCGCCGGGATTCTCGATGTGCTCGACAACTATGCCTTCATCCGCACTTCCGGCTACCTGACCGGCAGCAACGACGTCTATGTCGCGATGAGCATGGTCAAGCGCCACGGCCTGCGGCGCGGCGACGCCGTGACGGGCGTCGTGCGCCAGCCGAGGGAGGGCGAGCAGCGTCGCGACAAGTACAACCCGCTGATCCGGCTCGACAGCGTCAACGGCATGGAACCGGAGGAGGCCAAGCGGCGGCCGGAGTTCTACAAGCTGACCCCGTTGTACCCCCAGGACCGGCTGCGCCTGGAAACCGAGCCGCACATCCTCACCACCCGGGTCATCGACCTCGTCATGCCGATCGGCAAGGGACAGCGGGCGCTCATCGTTTCCCCGCCGAAGGCCGGAAAGACCATGGTGTTGCAGGCGATCGCCAATGCGATCACCCACAACAACCCGGAGTGCCACCTCATGGTCGTGCTCGTTGACGAGCGGCCCGAAGAGGTCACCGACATGCAGCGCTCGGTCAAGGGCGAGGTCATTGCCTCGACCTTCGACCGGCCGCCGTCGGACCACACGACGGTTTCGGAGCTGTCGATTGAGCGGGCCAAGCGTCTGGTCGAACTCGGCCACGACGTCGTGGTGCTGCTGGACTCGATCACCCGGCTCGGGCGGGCATACAACAACGCCTCCCCGGCCAGTGGCCGGATCCTTTCCGGGGGTATCGACTCGGCGGCGCTCTACCCGCCGAAGCGGTTCCTTGGCGCGGCCCGCAACATCGAGCACGGTGGCTCTCTGACGATCATCGCTACCGCTCTGGTCGAGACCGGGTCGGTTGGCGACACCGTGATTTTCGAGGAGTTCAAGGGCACGGGCAACGCCGAACTCAAGCTTGACCGCAAGATCGCGGACCGGCGGGTGTTCCCGGCGATCGACATCGACCCCTCCAGTACCCGCAAGGAAGAGATCCTGCTGGCGCCGGAGGAACTGGCGATCGTGCACAAGCTTCGCAAGGTGCTGCACTCCCTGGAATCACAGGAGGCGCTCAACCTGCTGCTGGACCGGCTCAAGAAGACCCGGACCAACCTGGAGTTCCTGATGCAGATCGCGCAGACGACGCCGGGAGAGTAGGACGCCACACGGCTGGGGAACGCCGGGGTCGGGAGGCCCCGGCGGCCCCGGGTCGGCTCGTCGCCCCGACCTGGGTGTCCGGTCCCAGCCGTGGCACACTGGGAAACCAATCAGGTTCCGGTTCACGCCTGACCAGCGAGCGACCCGCCTTGGCGACGCGCGCCCGGCGACCCGGCGACCATTGCTCGGAGAGGATCGACGACATGAAGCCCGGTATCCACCCCACGTATGTCGAAACGCAGGTCACTTGCTCCTGCGGGAACGCGTTCACCACCCGCAGCACGGCGAAGAGCGGCGTGATCCACGTCGAGACCTGCAACGTCTGCCACCCGTTCTACACGGGCAAGCAGCGGGTGCTGGACACCGCGGGGCGCGTCGCCAAGTTCCAGCAGAAGTACGCCAGGGTCAAGGCCCGCGTCACCGGGAAGTAGCGGTACGACCGGCGCCCATCCCAGGCAGCTCGCTGCTATGGGCGGGGCGCCGTCGTCGTGTCTGGAGCCGCTGGCGGGACGACCCCCGCGGGACCGCCTCGATGGTTGGAGACTGAGATGATCATGAACATGATCGGCAACTGCGACGAGGTCCTGTCATGAGCGGCACCGACCGGCTGGCCGGGCTGCTGCGGGAACACGCGGAACTGGAGCAGCGCCTCGCGGATCCCGCCATCCACGCCGACCAGGCACAGGCGCGTCGTGTCGGGCGGCGGTATGCGGAGCTCACCCCGATCGCCAAGACCTCCGGCGAGCTGGAGCAGGTCCGGCAGGACCTGGTGGCCGCCCACGAGCTGACGGCGGAGGATCCCTCCTTCGCCACCGAAGCGGCGGCGCTGGAGGCCACGATCAGCGAGGTCGAGGAGCGCCTGGCCGAGCTGCTGATGCCCCGCGACCCCAACGACGCCAAGGACGTGATTCTGGAGGTCAAGGCGGGCGAGGGCGGGGAGGAATCCGCGCTGTTCGCCGGCGATCTGCTGCGGATGTACCAGCGGTACGCCGAGCGCCGGGGCTGGGCGTTCGAGGTCCTGGAACACCAGGAGTCCGACCTCGGGGGCTTCAAGGACATCGCCGTTGCGATCAAGATGCGGGGCACCCCCGAAGACGGACACGGCGTCTGGTCGCGCCTGAAATGGGAAGGCGGCGTGCACCGCGTCCAGCGGGTGCCCGTCACCGAGTCCCAGGGACGCATCCACACCAGCGCCGCTGGTGTACTGGTGCTGCCAGAGGCCGAGGACACCGAAATCGAGATCGACCTCAACGAGCTGCGCATCGACGTGTTCCGCTCGTCGGGGCCCGGCGGGCAGAGCGTCAACACCACCGACTCCGCCGTCCGGATTACCCACCTGCCCTCCGGCATCGTCATCTCCTGCCAGAACGAACGCTCGCAGCTACAGAACAAGGACCGCGCGCTGCGGATGCTGCGGGCGAAGCTGGCGGCCCTCGCGGAGGAACAGGCCGCCGCCGCCGCCGGCGACGCGCGACGCTCGCAGGTCCGCACGGTCGACCGGTCCGAGCGGATCCGCACCTACAACTTCCCCCAGAACCGCATTACCGATCACCGGATCGGATTCACCGCGTACAACCTGGACCTGGTGCTTACCGGAGATCTGGACGGGGTGCTGAACGCCCTGACCGAGGCGGACCGGCAGGCCCGGCTCTCCGGCCAGGACCGGCTGACGCGGGGCTGAGACCCCTCAGCCGGCGTCGTCGATACGTGCGGTCGTGAAGTCCAGCAGCGGTCGCCGCAGGGCATCGCGTGGCGGGGGGTCCAGGGTGGCCGCGGTCCGGGCCAGCAGATCGACCAGCCCCGCGCGGGTCGCCACGACCAGGACCCGCTCGGTGCGGACCAGCGCTCTGCGGGGCGGCCAGTTCCACAACGTCTGCCCGTAGCGGCCCCGCACAGCGATCAGCCGCGTCTTGTGCGACCGGTTCACCTCGGCGCAGGGGAGGCCATCCAGCTGCGCTCCCGCCCCGACCGGCAGCTCAGCGACCAGCAGCACCCTGCGGCCGATCGGGATGGTGCCGAGGACATCCCGTCCCATCATGGTCGCGGCGAAGGCCGGGGCGGACAGGTAGGAGACGCTCCGGGAAAAATCGATGTCGAAGGCCCGCTCGGCCCGCGCGGCAAAATCCTCATCGAAGAGCCGCAACAGCACCCGCAGCTTCGGGCAGGGCCCTGGGGACTCTCGCGGGTCCGGCCGGGACCCGGCCGGCTGGCGATGCTTGTCGTGAATCGAGCGGGCCAGCAGCGCGGCTTCCAGGTTGCTCACGTCGTCGGTGGACAGCACAACCAGTGTCTGGCAGGTTTCCACCGACGCCGCCCGCAGGGTTTCCGGGCTGTTGGCGCTGCCGATGATGACCGGAACGCCCAGGGCCCTGGCGACCGGGACGCCACGGGCGTCCGGCGAGCGGTCGATGGCCACCACGGTGAGGCCGAGATCGTGCAGTTCTCGCAGCACCCGGGTACCGACGTTGCCAAGCCCGGCCACGATGACGTGGCCCGACACCGGCCTGGTGAGCCCGCCGGTGCTGGCGGCCAGTTTCATGTTGACGATGGCCTCGACGATGATCGCGGTCAGGATGGGGACGATGGCCGCCCCGCTGATCACCAGGAAGACCTCGGCGATCTGCTGGACCACCGGAGCCTTCGGGCTCGGATCACCGCCGCCGACGGCGGTGAGGATCGCCAGGTAGGCCGCCTGCCAGGAGCCGATACGGCCGGTGGCGGCCAGTGCCAGGGCCCCGAGGGCGAGTGGCACGGACAGGGCGAGCAGGGCACGGCGCTGCCGGCGCCCCCACAACAGCCGCACCAGCGGAAGCGACGGCCTCCGGCGGCGCGCCGGCCGGCGGGGCGGGGCGCTGGCCGCGTGCGTCAGGACGAGGTCGGCCGCATCGTCGTCCTCGGGCAGCGTCTCCGGCTCGCCGGAGCCATCGGTGGTGGCCAGGCCGCACACCACGCGATCCTGGCGAAGGTCGTTGCCCGCCCGGTTGACCGCGGTCAGCGACCCGCCGGGGATCCGGATGTACGCTGGCCGGTCGTCGCCCAGCACGGCCGCGACGAACGCCGGCGCCGCGATCTCCGAGCCGGACAGCGTGTCACAGTCGCCGAGCATGGTGGCGACACCCTCAGCCAGGGCCTGGTGGAACATCCGGACCACGATCCGTACCGTCGGGCTGACCTCCCGGGCGATCAGCGCACCATCGACGTTGGCGACGTCGTCCTGGGCGATGAGGGCCAGGGCGACCGCCTGCTCCAGACCAGCGCGATGGAACACCTCCGGAGTCAGCCGGGGAGCCACCAGCATGGTCGGGCGCAGGGCCGGGTCACCGCTCGCCGGCCGCAACGCACCGATGTCGGGCGCCTGCCCCTCGGCGGCCGAGGCCACGATCACGGTGACCTGGACGGCGTACCGGTCCATCAGCTCTGCCACCAGGCGCTGCGCGAGGGCGTTGTCTCCCCACACGATCACCCGAGAGACCACGTCACCGCACATGCTCGCAGCCTAGTGACACCAGGCTATGCCACCGCCAACCACGGTCGCGCTCCTCGCCGCTACCGGGCGCGGCCGCCCTTGGCGTCCGCCACCGCGGCCAGCGCCGCGTCCAGCGCATCGTTCGCGGACGCGAAGGCGCGGCCCTCCCGCAACCCGGCCCAGCCCAGGGTCACCCCGACCCGGGTGCCGGGGACCAGGCCCGCCCAGTCCTCCTCGCAGATGGCCGTGACGATCCGCCGCCCGATCTCGCCGACCTCCGGTCGGGCGGCTGGCGGCAGCACCACGGCGAACTCGTCCCCACCGACCCGGGCGACAAAGTCGCCCAGGCGCATGACCCGGTTGAGCACCCCGGCCACGCGTTGCAGGATCAGGTCTCCCGAGGAGCGGCCGTGCTCGGTGTTGACATCGGTGAAACCGTCAAGGTCACAGACCCCGACCAGCACCTCGTCGCCCCGGGAGAGGATCGTCGTCAGATGCTGTTCGAGCCGGTCCCGGTCCGGCAGGCCGGTCAGCGGGTCGGTGCGCTGGTCATCGGCGTACCCGGCGACGCTGCGCCGCAGCTCTTCGGAATCCAGCCGGGCGGCGACCGCCTCCACGAACAGTTCCCGAAGACGCTCGAAGTATCCGCTGGCCAGCCGGAACGCGTGCCGGTCCGCCCGGTTCGCGGAGGCGGGATCCCCGGCGGCCAGATGGGCGAGCGCCCGCAGCCGGTACGCCTCGGGGGCGTCGAGGGTGTCGTCGGAGATCTGTGCGGCTTCGAGCCGGGCCACCGCCTCGACCGGCCGGCCTTCCGCGATGGCCAGGCAGACGAGGCCCAGCACCCGCAGGTCCGCGCCGAACCCGGTGTCGTGGGAACGATCGAGCAACGTACGGATCTCGCGGTGCGCCGCGGGATCCTGCTCGTCGCCGGCAACCCCGAACGCGGCAAGGCGGGCCAGGGCGTATCCGTACGCGCCGAGGCTGCTGGGACGCATGCCGTCGAGCTGCCCGGTCTCCCGTCGATGATCGAGGTCCGCCAGGACGTCCCGCAGCACCCGCTGGCAGCCGTCGGCGTCACCACGCTGATCGAGCGCCACCGCCAGCCTCAGCCGGATGCCCGGGGCGGCGAAATCCGCACTGCGCAGACCGATACTGACGGCGACCTGGCGGGCGCGGTCGATCGCCGCGAGCGCATGGCCGTGGAAGCCGGTGTAGGAGTAGGCCATGGCCAGGTCATGCCAGGCCCACGCCGTGGTCGCGTCGGTCAGCTCGATCGTGTCGAGGGCCCGGGCGCTGCGGACGAGATGGGTCGCGGAGCGGTCCAGCGAGCCCATCCGGTGGGCCACCAATGCGGCCAGGGCGTTGAGTTCACCGAATGTACCGAGATCGGGGGACGCCTTGTTGGCCTCGAACGCCGTTTCCAGCGCCGTGGTCAGCTCGGCGGTTCGACCCACCGCGATGAAGCCGACGAGCCGCATGGTCAGGCCCTCGGCGCGCTCGCGGGGCCCGGGTTGCTCCCGGAGTAGTCGCTCGATCGTGTGTATCGCCTCGCCGTACTGCTCATCGGTCAGCAGGCGCCGCGCGTGAGCGAGTTCCTTCGCGTGCTCCGTGGTCGTGGCCACCTGGTCGGCCCCCTCCATTGCGATGCTGGTGCGCGGGGTACCTGTCCGCGCTGACTCGGTCGCGCTCCATGATTATGGCGTGTCAGAGCAGAATGGCGACATCCGGCCGATCCTTGCCGACGCGACCACGACCCTGGCGCGGGCCGGGGTGGCAACCCCTCGTGTCGATGCCGAACTCCTGGCGGCCCACCTGCTGGGGGTGTCCCGGGGCGCCCTGGTGCTCGCCGGACCGCTGAACGCCGAGCAGGCCGGGCGCTACCGGCGGCTGGTGGCCGACCGGGCCGCCAGGACGCCGCTGCAGCACCTGGTGGGCACCGCACCGTTCCGCCGCCTCGAACTGGCGGTCGGGCCGGGGGTGTTCATTCCCCGCCCCGAGACGGAACTCCTCGTCGACTGGGGACTCGCCGGCCTGCGCGGTGACCGGCCGGTCGTGGTGGACCTGTGCAGCGGCTCGGGGGCGGTCGCGCTCGCGGTCGCCGATGAGTACCCCGGCGCGCGGGTCCACGCCGTCGAGGTCGATGCCGCGGCCCTGACCTGGCTGCGACGCAATGTTCAGCGGTACCGGCGGGGGGCCGGGTCGGTGACGGTCCTGGCCGGCGACGCCACCAGTCCCGCGCCCCTGGCCCAGCTCAACGGCATGGTGGATCTGGTGCTGTGCAACCCGCCCTACGTTCCGAGCGGCACTCCGGTCGACCCGGAGGTGGCCGACCACGATCCGCCCGGGGCGGTCTTTGGTGGACCCGACGGCCTCGCCGTCATCCGGGGAATCGTTGCCAGATCGGTGCGTCTGCTGCGACCGGGCGGGCGGCTGGGCATCGAGCACGACGACAGCCATGCGGGGGTGCTGAGCGACCTGCTGCGGGAGGCCGGAGCGTACGCCGAGGTGACCGGCCACCGCGACCTGGCGGGCCGTCCACGGTTCGCCACCGCGGTGCGACGCGACATTCCGACCGGACGTTTGGCACACTTGCCCCCGTGATGCTCTACGACTGCACCCAGGTGGCCGAGCGCGACCAGGGCGTCGCCGCCGCGATCCAGGCGGTCCGGCGAGGCGATCTCATCGTCATGCCCACGGACACCGTGTACGGCATCGGTACCGACGCTTTCAAACCGTGGGCGGTGACGAGCCTGCTGCGGGCCAAGGGCCGGGGGCGGGACATGGCGCCACCGGTGCTCATCGGCGCGAAGCGCACCCTGGACACCCTGGTGTTGTCGCTGCCCTCGGCGGCGCGGGACCTGGTCGAGGCGTTCTGGCCGGGCGCGCTGACGATCGTCGTCCGGTATTCCCCCAGCCTGCAATGGGACCTCGGCGACACCGGGGGGACGGTCGCGGTGCGCATGCCGCTGCACCCGGTCGCGCTGGAGGTGCTGCGGGAGACCGGCCCGATGGCGGTGTCCTCGGCCAACCGGACCGGGCAGCCGACCGCCATGACGGCCAAGGAGGCGCAGGACGACCTCGGTTACATGGTGAATGTCTACCTGGAGGCCGGCCCCTCCCTGGCCCCGGTGCCGAGCACGATCGTGGACGTCACCGAGGACGTGCCCCGGGTGCTGCGCGTCGGCGGGATCAGCTGTGCCCGGCTGCGGGAGGTCGCCAGCGAGATCATCGGTCCGGACCCGGCCGGGGACATCGGCTGGGACACCGGCCCGGCCGTCGGCCCGGTTACCGCTCCGGAGGCGGCGGTTGAAGAGGATGCCGCCACGCCGGCCGGTCCGGAGGCGGCGGTTGAAGAGGATGCCGCCACGCCGGCCGGTCCGGACGAGGCACAGCAGACGGCGGGCGCGCAGTGACCGGGCTGCCGCCGTTCACGGTGCTGCATGTCTGCATGGGCAATATCTGCCGGTCACCGATGGCCGAACGTCTGCTGGTCGTCGCGGCCGAGCGACTGGTCGGGGACAAGGCCGGGCAGTGGCTGCATGTGCACGGTGCCGGCACCGGGGGATGGCACCACGGTGACCGGATGGACCCTGGCGCGGCGCGCCAGGTGCGCCAGCGGGGCGGCGATCCGGACCGGTTCCGGGCGCGGCGCCTGCTGGCCGAGCACGTCGAGGCGTCGGACCTGATCCTGACCGCCACCGGGGAACAGGTGGAGTTCGTCGAGCGGCTGGTGCCGGATGCCGACGGGCGGACCTTTGCCCTCGGCGAGTTCGGCCGGCTGCTGCGGGCCGTGGACGCCGACCGGCTGCCGCCGTTCGCCGCGAATCCCGACGGGGTGTACGCCAGGGGCGTCGCCCTGGTCGCGGCGGTCGACGCCGCGCGGGCCGGCCGCGGGCCGACCCCGGCGGACGACCTCGACGACCCGTGGAGCCGGGGGGAACGGGTGTTCTCGCGGGTGGCCGACGAGATCGAGCAGACGGTGGTGCCACTGGCGGGGCTGCTGCTGGGCGGCCCGGATGCCGTCGGCCGCTGACACCGGGCCGGCATCGACCGGCCGGGTCCCGGCCGGGGCCGAGCCGGTGCGCCGGCTGGCCCACCTGCGGTGGGGCCTGGCAGCCTCGGGGATACTGCTGCTGACCGGAGCCCCGGTCGGGTTCCTGGCCGCCGGCTGGGCCGGGGTCGCGGGTTTCGCGGCCGGGGTCGGCCTGGTCGTGGCGAGCTACAGCGTGTCCAGCCTGGTGATCGCCTGGGCCGACAGCATCGAGCCAGCGTTGATCATGCCGTTCGGGTTGACGACCTACGCGATGAAGTTCACCGGCCTCATCGTCCTGCTGGCGGCCCTGGACGACACCGCCTGGCGCGGGCGGACCGCGCTGGGACTCGGCCTCATCGTGGCCGCCGTCTGCTGGTCGGCCGCGCAGGTCAGCTGGATCGTGCGGAACGGTGCCACATCTCGGGCGTGAGTTCGGTCACCACACTATTCACCCGGTCCAGGCACCCTGGTGACCTGGGGCGGGATGTCGACGTCGCCGCCTGTCACGTGGGAAAAGCCTGATATCGTTCGTCGCGTCATGGATGACGAACAGCCCCCCAAAGCTCCCAGTGGCGTCGATCGGTATGCCTCTGGTTCCAACGAGGCTTGGACCTCGCTGGGGTACCTCATCGGCGGCATGACCGTATGGGGCCTTATCGGTGGACTGATTGACCTTTGGTTGCACCTTGGGGGCATCGCGACCGGAATAGGGATAGTTCTCGGTGCGTCTGGTGGCATTGTGTTGATTGTTCGGAGAGTCACGGTGCAGGAGGGTCGAGAGGAAGATGGTGGGCGTCGTCGCTGAGGTCCCCTTCCCCCCAGACGTGGGGGAGTTCTTTCCTGAACCGGTTGTGCATGGTTGGGCACCATGGCTGACGAAGTTTCCCTTTCTGGTCTGGCTTGCCGTCGCCATCGTCATTTTGTTCTTTCTGATCGCGTACCGCAGTCCGAAGCTCGTGCCGACCAGGACCCAGTGGATCGCCGAATCCATCTACGGTTTCGTGCGCAAGGGCATCGCCGAGGACGTCATCGGTCCCGAAGGGGTGCGATTTGCCCCCTATCTCGCTTCTTTGTTCTGCTTCATCCTTGTTACGAACATGTTCGGCCTGGTTCCTGGTATCCAGATGTCGCCGAATGCCCACATCGCCTTTCCGGCGATCCTGGCCCTGCTGTCGTGGGTGCTCTACAACTACGTCGGTGTTCGCGAACATGGCCTGCTGAAATATCTCAAACTCAGCGTCGTGCCCCCGGCCCCCTGGTACATGCTGTGGCTGCTGGTCCCGATCGAGATCTTCACGACGTTGCTCATGCGCCCCTTCACCCTGGCGCTGCGGCTGTTCGCCAACATGTTCGCCGGGCACATGATCCTCGTGGTCTTCACGCTCGGCGGGTTCGTCCTCGCCAACGCCGACTCCGTGCTCATCCGTCCGATCTCGCTGCTGTCATGGGCGATGGCGATCGCGATGACCGGGCTGGAGCTCCTGGTCGCTGTCCTCCAGGCCTATGTCTTCACCCTGCTGACCGCGAGTTATGTCTCCGGTTCGCTGTCCACCGAGCACTGACCACCACGACACCACACACCACAACGTTCGTCCCGCGCGGCGCCAGCCGCGCGACATAGCCAGGAGGAATACGCATCATGCTTCTCGCCGAAGTGAACGGCAGCCTGAGCGCGATCGGTTACGGCCTTGCCGCGATCGGCCCCGGCATCGGTGTTGGCCTGGTGTTCGCCGCCTACATCCAGGCGACGGCGCGTCAGCCGGAGTCGTCCAAGCTGACTCTGCCGTACGTCTGGATCGGCTTCGCGCTGATTGAACTGCTCGCTCTGCTCGGCATCGCGTTCGGCTTCGTCTTCAAATAGCGGGCGTCCCCTGGACCGGGAGGTTCTCTAGATGTTCTTTCTCGCAGAGGAGACCGAACACAATCCGATTCTGCCGATCTGGCAAGAGGTTGTGGTTGGCTTCGTCGCCTTCGGGCTGCTGCTGTTTGTGCTGGGCAAGTATGTCTGGCCCCGGATGGAGCAGACCTTCGCCGCCAGAGTTGACGCGATCGAGGGCGGCCTGAAACGGGCCGAGATCCGTCAGACCGAGGCCAACCAGCTGCTGGAGCGGTACCGGCAGCAACTGGCGGAGGCCCGTACCGAGGCCGCGCGCATCCGCGACGAGGCCCGCGCCGACGCGGCCGGCATCCGGGAGGAGATGCTGACCCGCGCCCGGGAGGAAAACGACCGGGTGGTCGCGGCCGGCCGGGAGTCGCTCGCCGCCGAGCGGGAGATGATCACCAGGCAGCTGCGCGTTGACCTCGGCACGCTCGCGGTCGATCTCGCCGGCCGGATCGTCGGGGAATCCCTGGCCGACGAGGCCCGCCAGCGCGGCACCATCGAGCGCTTCCTGGCCGAACTCGACCGCAACGGCGGCGCCCCGGTGGCATCGGCCGGGGGACGGCGCTGATGACCAGCGGGATCGGCAAGGAGTCCTACGCCGCGGCGTCGGGGCGGCTGGCCTCGCACGTCCAGCGCGCCGAGCCCACCGTCGCGGTGGCGATCGGCGAGGAGATCCTGGCCGTCGCCAGGCTGCTGTGCGACCAACCCCGCCTGCGGCGCACGCTGTCCGACAGCGGTCGGACCGGCGATGCCCGGGTCGGTCTGCTGCGCTCGCTGCTGGAAGAGCGGGTGCGCGGTGAAACCTTCGAGACCATCGCGACCGTGGTCGGCGGGCGCTGGGCCAACGCGGGAGAGTTCCTGGACGCCACCGAGCGGCTGGGCGTCGAAGCGCTGCTCATCGCCGCGGAGCGGGCGGGAGAGCTCGCCGAGGTCGAGGACGAGCTGTTCCGGTTCGGGCAGATCGTCGCCGGTGATTCCCGGCTGGCCGGGGTTCTCGGCGACGACGACGCCGGTGCCCGGCGGGAGTCACTGGTCGGTGATCTGCTGGCGGACCGGTGCCGGCCGGCGACGCTGCGGCTGGCCCGGCTCGCGCTGACCGGACTCGGCGGGCGGGGGTTCGCCGGATCGGTGACCTGGCTCGTTGAGGCGGCTGCCAAGCGCAGGGAGCGTACCGTTGCCTATGTGACGACGGCGGTCCCGTTGACCGCCGCCGAGGAACAGCGGATGGCATCCCTGCTCACCGGGCTGTATGGCATGGCACTGTCGCTCAAGGCCGCAATCGATCCCCGGGTGATAGGTGGCGTCCGAGTCCAGGTCGGGTCTGATGTGTACGACGGAACAGTGCAGCGGCTGCTGGCCAATGCCCGCCATGTGATGACCCGGTAGCGATGTCCTGTTCGAGCAACTAGAGGAAGAAGTATCGGGTGGCCGAGCTGACCATCTCCTCAGACGAGATTCGTGGAGCGCTGGAGCGCTACATTTCGTCCTATAGCCCTGAGATTTCCCATGAAGAGGTCGGCATCGTCGCGGATGCTGGCGACGGCATCGCCCACGTCGAGGGGCTGCCCTCGACGATGGCCAGCGAGCTGCTGGAGTTTGCCGACGGCACGCTCGGGGTGGCGCTCAACCTGGACGTCCGCGAGATCGGCGTCGTGATCCTGGGCGACTTCTCCAGGATCGAGGAGGGCCAGCCGGTCCGGCGCACCGGGCGGGTGCTGTCCGTACCCGTCGGCGACGCCTTCCTCGGCCGGGTGGTCAACCCGCTCGGCGAGCCGATCGACGCCCTCGGCGAGATCGCGGCGGAGGACTTCCGCGAGCTGGAGTTGCAGGCGCCGAACGTCATGGCCCGCCAGCCGGTCAAGGAACCGCTCCAGACCGGCATCAAGGCCATCGACGCCATGACCGCGATCGGTCGGGGCCAGCGACAGCTGATCATCGGCGACCGGCGGACGGGCAAGACGACGATCGCGCTCGACACGATCATCAACCAGCGGGAGAACTGGCTGTCCGGCGATCCGCACCTGCAGGTGCGGTGCATCTACGTGGCCATCGGGCAGAAGGGCTCCACGATCGCCTCGGTCAGGGGGACGCTGGAACAGCACGGCGCGATGGAGTACACGACCATCGTCGCGGCCCCGGCCTCCGACCCCGCTGGCTACAAGTACCTGGCCCCCTACGCCGGTTCGGCCATCGGCCAGTACTGGATGTACCAGGGCAAGCACGTGCTCATCATCTTCGACGACCTGTCGAAGCAGGCCGAGGCGTACCGCGCGGTCTCCCTGCTGCTGCGTCGCCCGCCCGGCCGGGAGGCCTACCCCGGCGACGTTTTCTACCTGCACTCGCGCCTGCTGGAACGGTGCGCGAAGCTGTCGGACGAGCTGGGCGGCGGCTCGATGACCGGGTTGCCGATCATCGAGACCAGGGCCAACGACATCTCCGCGTACATCCCGACGAACGTCATCTCCATCACCGACGGCCAGATCTTCCTGGAACCGGATCTGTTCAACGCCGGGGTCCGCCCAGCCGTCAACGTCGGCATCTCGGTGTCCCGGGTCGGTGGTGCGGCCCAGGCCAAGGGCATGAAGAAGGTCGCCGGCCGGCTGCGGCTGGACCTGGCCCAGTTCCGGGAGCTGGAGGCGTTCTCCGCCTTCGCCTCCGACCTGGACAAGACCTCCCGCGCCCAGCTCGAACGCGGCGCCCGGCTCGTCGAGCTGCTCAAGCAGCCGCAGTACTCGCCGTACACCGTCGAGGAGGAGATCATCTCTGTCTGGGCCGGCACGACCGGCCAGCTGGATGAGATCCCGGTCGGCGACGTGCTCCGCTTCGAGCGGGAGTTCCTTCGCCACCTGCGCACCTCCCATACCGACATCGTTGAGGCGATCGCCAGTTCGAAGCAGCTGCCAGACGAGACGGCCGCCCGGCTGGAGACCGCGGTCGCGGCGTTCAAGCTGGTATTCCTTGGCAAGGGCGACTAGCCATGGCGGGTAATCTGCTCGCGCTGCGGAGAAAGATCCGTTCAGTCACATCGACCAGGAAGATCACCAAGGCCCAGGAACTCGTCGCGGCCAGCCGGATCGGCCGGGCCCGGGAACGCGTGGACGCCGCCCGCCCCTACGCGGAGGCCATCAGCGGCGTCCTGGCCGAGCTGGCGGGTACCGGGATCGACCACCCGCTGCTGGTGCGGCCCGAGCGGGTCACCAGGGCCGGGGTGCTTCTGATCACCAGCGACCGCGGACTGTGCGGTGGGTACAACGCCAATATCCTCCGGACGACCGGGCAACTGGTCGAGCGGTTGCGCGTAGAGGGCCGGGACCCGGCCCTCTACGTCATCGGGCGCAAGGGCGTGACCTTCTACCGGTTCCGGGACCGCCCGATGGTCGGCACCTGGACGGGCTTCTCCGAGCGGCCGACCTTCGACGACGCCCGAGCCGTGGGCGACGCCGTGCTGGCGGACCTGGCAGCCGGCCTCCAGGAACTGCACCTGGTCCACACCGAGTTCCGGTCGCTCATCACCCAGCTACCGGTCGTGCGGCAGCTGGCTCCGGTCGAGCTGCCGGCGAGGCCGAGCGGACCCCGCTCGGCCTATGCGTTCGAGCCGGAGGCCGAGGCGCTGCTGCCGGCGCTGCTGCCGAGGTACATCAGCGCCCGGATCTATGCGGCGCTGGTGGAGTCGGCTGCGAGCGAGTCGGCCTCGCGGCGGCGGGCGATGAAGAGCGCGACCGACAACGCCGATGAACTCATCACCGTGTACACCCGGCAGATGAACTCGGCCCGGCAGGCCGCGATCACCCAGGAAATCAGCGAAATTGTCGGCGGCGCGAACGCGCTGGCCGCAGCGGGAAGTGAAGAGTGATGACTGCGACCATTTCCGCAACGGGTGGCGATACCCAACCCGTGAACGGCAAGACGGGCGTCGGCCGGGTCGTCCGGATCATCGGTCCGGTCGTTGACGCCGAGTTCCCGCGAGATGAGATGCCGGAGATCTTCAACGCGTTGAAGGTCGACGTCAGCCTGAGCGACGGCACGAAGACGCTGACGCTGGAGGTGGCACAGCACCTTGGGGAGAACCTGATCCGGGCGATCTCCATGCAGCCGACCGACGGCCTGATCCGGGGGGTCGAGGTGCACGACACCGGGCACCCGATCCTGGTCCCGGTGGGCGAGGCCACCAAGGGCCATGTCTTCAACGCGCTGGGGGAGTGTCTCAACCTGGCGAAGGACGAGCGGCTGGAGGCCAGCGACCGCTGGCCGATCCACCGGCACGCGCCGGCGTTCGCCGATCTGGAGCCCAAGACCGAGATGCTGGAAACCGGTATCAAGGTGCTCGATCTGCTGGCGCCCTACGTCAAGGGCGGCAAGATCGGTCTGTTCGGCGGGGCGGGCGTGGGCAAGACCGTGCTCATCCAGGAAATGATCATTCGGGTCGCCAACAAGTTCGGCGGGACCTCGGTCTTCGCCGGGGTCGGCGAGCGTACCCGCGAGGGCAACGACCTGATTCTGGAGATGGACGAGTCGGGCGTGCTGAAGCGCACCGCGCTGGTCTTCGGGCAGATGGACGAGCCGCCGGGCACCCGGCTTCGGGTGGCGCTGTCGGCGCTGACGATGGCCGAGTACTTCCGGGACGTGCAGAACCAGGAGGTGCTGCTGTTCATCGACAACATCTTCCGGTTCACCCAGGCCGGCTCCGAGGTGTCGACCCTGCTGGGCCGGATGCCGAGCGCCGTGGGCTACCAGCCGACCCTCGCCGACGAGATGGGCGAGCTCCAGGAGCGCATCACCTCCCTGCGGGGCAAATCGATCACCTCGATGCAGGCGATCTACGTGCCGGCCGACGACTACACCGACCCCGCACCGGCGACGACCTTCACCCACCTGGATGCGACGACGAACCTGGAGCGTTCCATCTCGGACAAGGGCATCTACCCGGCCGTGGACCCGCTGGCGTCCACCTCGCGGATCCTGGCCCCGGAGTTCGTCGGGCAGGAGCACTACACGATCGCCACCGAGGTCAAGCGGATCATCCAGCGGTACCGCGAGCTGCAGGACATCATCGCGATCCTCGGCATGGACGAGCTGTCGGAGGAAGACAAGATCGCGGTCGGGCGCGCCCGCCGGATCGAGCGCTTCCTGTCCCAGAACACCTACGCGGCGACCCAGTTCACCGGCATCGAGGGGTCGTTCGTGCCGGTGAAGGAAACCGTCGAAGCGTTCCGGAGGCTTACGGAGGGTGAGTTTGATCATTACCCCGAGCAGGCCTTCTTCATGTGCGGCGGTCTTGAGGATCTGGAGCGCAAGGCCGCGGAACTCATGCGCTAGCCGTGCCGTCCTGTACGGGCTGAAATGCGGTTCGCCGCGTCGTACGTGAGTGAATCGGACGACGTTGCCGACGTATTGGATCTGACGGCCCAGAATTGTCTACACTCGGAGGACACCCGCCGGGCTGACACGAGGAGTAACCACGTGGTCAAGCAGCTGCACGTTGATCTTGTCTCGGTCGAGACCAAGGTCTGGTCTGGTGCGGCGGCGATGCTGGTCGCCAGGACCACCGAGGGCGAGCTGGGCGTGCTCCCCGGCCACCAACCGCTGATCGGGCGCTTGGCCGAGCCCAGCCTGGTCCGGGTCAAACAGCCAGACGGGGACGAACGCTGCTACACGGTCAGTGGCGGTTTTCTCTCGGTCACCGGAGCCGCGGCCACAGTGCTCGCCGAACAGTGCGAGCCCAGTGCCCAGCAGGTCGCGCACTAGGCGGGATGGTGGCTGGGATGCAGGTCCTCGAAGGCGTCGGAATCGCGCTTCTTGCCCTGCTCCTGGCCTTGGCGGTGCTGTTCGGCCGGCGGCGGGCCATCGCCCGCGGGGGCGGCACGATTCATCTCAGCCTGCGCCTGACCACACTGGTGCCCGGCCGCGGCTGGGCGACCGGGGTCGGTCGGTTCGTCGGCGACGAACTCCGGTGGTACCGGATGTTCAGCTTCTCGATCCGCCCCCGAAAGGTGCTGCACCGCCATGACCTGGCGGTGGCGCGGCGCCGGGCGCCCGACGAGCGGGAACGGATGGTGCTTCCGGGCAACTGGACCATCGTGTGCTGCACCAACCGCCAGGGCACCGTCGAGATCGCCATGGCGCTGGGGACACTCGCCGGGTTCCTGTCCTGGATCGAGGCATCTCCGCCGGGGGTCATCCCCAATCCCCCCTCCTGGCCAATGGCCGGCTGAGCCGGCCACCGGTCCCGCGCCCGGGGCTCGCCGACCGCCGCGGGGACTCGGGGCGCGTGCGGCCGGCCCGTGCCGCGGGCTACCGGTTGCCCGCCGGCACCCAGGTGACGTCGCCGTCGGGATTGGCGACCCGGCCGAGGACGAACAGCAGATCCGACAGGCGGTTGAGGTAGGTCAGCGCCAGCGGGTTGACCCGGTCACGGTCGGTGGCGGCCAGGGCCCACGCCGAGCGCTCGGCCCGCCGGGCCACGGTGCGCGCCAGGTGCAGCAGCGCCGCCCCCGGGGTACCCCCCGGCAGGATGAACGAATCCAGCTTCGGCAGCGGGGCGTTGAACGCCTCGCACCAGGCTTCGACCCGGGCGACGTCCGCATCGGTGATCCGCAGGGGCGGGTACCGCGGCTCGGCGACGACGGGCGTGCACAGATCCGCGCCGACGTCGAAGAGGTCGTTCTGTACCCGGGACAGCACCGGGCGGACGTCCGCTGCCAGCTGGCCCATGGCCAGCGCCGCCCCGATGGCGGCATTGCACTCGTCAACGTCGGCGACGGCGTGGATCCGGGGATCGGTCTTGGGCACCCGGGTGCCGTCGGCGATCGCGGTCGTTCCGGCGTCGCCGGTCTTCGTGGTGATACGGGTGAGATGTACGGCAGCCATGATCCCAGCCTACGGGCGTGGGCGCGAGGGAAGGGTGTGCCTGGAAGTCCGGTCTGTGGGGCAACCTACGATGTGAAACGTGGATCTTATCCGGGTTGTAGGTGGCACAAGACTGTCCGGTGAGGTCACCGTGGTCGGCGCCAAGAACTCCGCGCTCAAACTCATGGCCGCGGCACTGCTGGCGCCAGGACGGACCGTCCTGACCAATGTGCCGAAGATTACGGACATCGCGATCATGGCAGAGGTGCTGCGCCGTCTCGGCTGCACGGTGGAACTGACCGAGGACATCGTCGACATCGACGTGCCGGAGGACCTGCGCAGCGAGGCCGACTACGACCTCGTGCGCCGGCTGCGGGCGTCGATCTGCGCCCTGGGACCGCTCGTGGCGCGATGCGGGCAGGCCCGGGTCGCCCGGCCGGGGGGCGACGAGATCGGCTCGCGGGGTCTCGACATGCACGTCGACGGGCTGCGCCGGATGGGCGCCGATGTCACCGGCAAGCACGGCTTCGTCATCGCCACGGCGAAGAAGCTGCACGGGGCGACGATCTGGCTGGACTTCCCCAGCGTCGGAGCGACCGAGAACCTGCTGATGGCCGCCGTCCTGGCCGACGGGGTCACCGAGATCGACAATGCGGCCCGGGAACCGGAGATCGTGGATATCTGCCGGATGCTGGAGTCGATGGGCGCCGAGATCTCCGGCGCGGGGACGTCCCGGATCGTCGTCTGCGGGGTCCGGGAACTGCGGCCGGTGACCCACCGGACCATCGGGGACCGGATCGTCGCCGGGACCTGGGCCTTCGCCGCCGCGATGACCAGGGGAGACGTCACGGTGCGGGGGCTGGATCCGCAGTATCTGGAGATCGCGCTGGACAAGGTCATGAGCGCTGGCGGAACCGTCGAGACGACCCAGGACACGTTCCGGGTGTCGATGGAGCGCCGCCCCCGGGGGGTCGACATCGTCACCCTGCCCTACCCGGGGTTCGCCACGGACCTGCTGCCGATGGCCGTCGGCCTGGCCTCGGTGAGCACCGGTTCCTGCCTGATCACCGAGAACATCTTCGACGGCAGGTTCATGTTCATCGACGAGATGGCGAGGCTCGGCGCGGACATCCGCACCGACGGCCACCATGCCGTCGTCCGGGGCCGGGAACGGCTGTCCGGGGCACCGGTGACCGCGACCGACATCCGGGCGGGGGCCGGCCTGGTGATTGCCGGGCTGTGCGCGGAGGGGGTCACCGAGGTCGCCCAGGTGCACCACATCGACCGGGGATACCCGGATTTCGTCGCGGACCTGCGCACGCTCGGCGTGCCCGTGGAGCGGGTACCGGCGGCCGTCGGCCCGTTCGACCTGTAGCGCGGCCGGCGGTGACCCGTCCCCCGGGGCGGGGGCGGCCTACACCCGGG
>JABDRL010000231.1 GCA_013041765.1 Dactylosporangium sp.
GACCGGGACCGTCGACGCGGGTCAGTCTTCGGAGAAGTAGCTGATGAACCGCAGCATTTCAAGGTAGAGCCAGACGAGTTCGACCAGGATGCCGAACGCGCCGAGCCAGCCGTACTTGCGCGGCAGCCGGGCGGCGACTCCGTCCTCGATCTGCCGGAAGCTGACGACGAACATCAGCGCGGCGACCGTGATGCAGATGAGGCTGAACCCGATCGCGATCGGGCCACCGTCGCGCAGGATCGTCGGGGAGCCGGTGAACAGGGTGATGGCGAAATTGATGAGCATGACGACGAAGAGGCCGCCCATCAGGCCGATGACCACCCGCATGAACCCCGGGGTCGCCCTGATGACGCGCATCTTGTAGAGCGCGGCCATGACGAAGAACGTCCCCATCGTCGCGACGACGGCCTGGATGACGATCCCGTCGTAGAAGCTCTCGTAGAACTTGCTGACCGCGCCCAGCAGGACCCCTTCGACCACGGCGTAGGCGAACATCAGCACCGGGTTGGTCAGCTGGGCGAACGAGATGGCCAGGCCGAGGACGAGGCCGATGATGGCGGCACTGATCCACGCCGCACCGAGCAGGGCATCGGGCATGAGGGCGAAGGTCAACGCCGCCGAAAGGACGGTTGCCCCGATCAGACTGACAGTCTTGATCACCACGTCGTCGATCGTCATGACGTCGGCGTCGCCAGGCCACGCCACCTGTGGCTGGTATTGACCCCTGATCGGGGTTTCGTAGCTATGCCCCTGGTAATGGGGTTGCTGCGCCGTTGCGCCGATGCGCGTCAGCACCGGATTGGAGGTCTTCACCACGTACACCCTTCCTCATTCGAGGTATCCCTAACAGAGTAGCCACGATGAGGCGATGGTATGCGGGGTCGCCGTGGCCGGGCGAGCACCATGAGGACGGCTGCGAGCAGCGCGGCGGCGACGGCCGCGTCGAGCCAGTAGTGATTGGCCGTGCCGGCGACGACGAAGAGGGTCAGCGCGGGGTGCAGCAGCCAGCACCACCGCCACCGGGTGGCCGTCGCCGCGATGAGACCGATCGCCACCATGAGCGCCCATCCGACGTGGAGGGACGGCATCGCGGCGTACTGGTTCGACAGCGTGTCGGTTTCCGGGGGGCCGTAGACGGCGGGTCCGAACCGCTGCCCGGTGTCGATCATTTCGGTGATCATGAGCATCCGGGGCGGGGCGAGCGGGAACAGCAGATGGACGGCGAGGGCGACGGCGGTGAGCGCCGCGAGCGCGCGTCGGGCCCACAGGTAGAACGCCGTGCGGTAGCGGTAGATCCAGAGCAGGAAGGCCGCCGTCGCCGGAAAATGGACATACGCGTAGTAGACGTTCGCGAGGCGCACGACGGCGTCACTGGTGAGCAGCGCCCGCTGCGCGAGCAGCTCGTCGGGGACGCCCAGCGCCCGTTCCAGTTGCCAGAGCGCGTCGGCGTTCTCGAATGCGGTGGCGGCATGCCCGGTGGCGACCATCCGGCCGAGCTTGTAGGCGAGGAACAGCACGAGGACCAGCAACAACTCGCGACTGGCCCGCAGGCGTGTCTCGGGGGACGCCGGAGAGGCACCACCAGAGTCGGGACGGGGCGGTTCGGCCCGGTGGTCGCCGACGGCGCTCGGCGATGACACGGCTGGGGACGGGCCTGGTGGGCCGTCC
The DNA here is from genome assembly GCA_013041765.1 of Dactylosporangium sp. Taxonomy (GTDB): domain Bacteria; phylum Actinomycetota; class Actinomycetes; order Mycobacteriales; family Micromonosporaceae; genus JABDRL01. The sequence goes on from JABDRL010000231.1 coordinate 1,669, forward strand.
TCCAGCAGGCTCACGGCGGGCCCTCGTGAAGCCCGCCGCATGTGATCCAGCGTGTCATGGCCAACAAGCTACAACGTTCCGCATCGCCGGTCGTCAGCCTGAAGATGGAGGGGACGTGAGCTAGCCTCCTAGGACGCATGAAGGAATGTGACCCCGACCCCTTGTGTCAGGAATTGCATGACGATACGGTTTTGCGCATACTGATTCGGGAGGTTGGTATGGGACTGCGAGTCGCGGTGGCCGGCGCGAGCGGATACGCGGGCGGGGAGTTGCTTCGACTGATCGCGGAGCACCCGGAGTTCTCCCTGGTCGCCGCGACGGCACACACGCAGGCCGGGGCAACGCTGGGCTCGGTGCACCCGCACCTGGCGTCGCTGGCGGACCGGACGTTCGCCGAGACCACCCCGGCGGCACTTGCCGACGCGGAGCTGGTCTTCCTCGCCCTGCCGCACGGGCAGTCCGGGGCGTTGACCGCGGTCCTGCCCGAGCGCGTCAAGGTCGTCGATCTCGGGGCGGACCACCGGCTGCGCGACGCGGCGGCCTGGGAGCGGTACTACGGCGGCCCGCACACCGGGGCGTGGACCTACGGTTGCGCCGAGCTGCCGACCCTCCCGGACCAGCCGAGCCCCCGATCGGCGATCGCCACCTCGGCAAGGGTCGCCTCGACCGGCTGCTACGCCGTCGCGTCCATTCTCGCGCTCGCCCCGCTCCTCGCCGCGGGCGTGGTCGAGGCCGACGACGTGGTGGTGGTCGCGGTGTCCGGCACCTCCGGTGCCGGGCGGGCGCCGAAACCGAACCTGCTGGCCACTGAGGTCATGGGCAGCCTCTGGCCCTACAAGGTCGGCTCCCACCAGCACGTTCCCGAGATCAAGCAGGCGACCGGGGCCCGGTCGCTGTCCTTCACGCCGGTCCTCGCCCCACTGCCCCGGGGCATCGTGGCGACCGTCACCGCCCGACCCGCCGGAGGGGCGACGGCGGAGACCATCCGCGAGGTGCTGGCCGAGGCGTACACCGCCGAGCCCTTCGTGCGCCTGCTGCCCGCCGGCGGCTGGCCGAGCACCGCCGCGACCCTCGGCTCCAACAGCTGTCACCTGCAAGCGACCATGGACATCGATTCCGGTCGGGTCGTGGTCACCTCGGCACTGGACAATCTCGGCAAGGGCGCCGCCGGCAACATGATCCAGTGCGCGAACCTGATGTCGGGCCTGGCGGAGACGACCGGGCTGGCCGTGAACGGAGTCGCCCCATGAGCGTCACCGCACCCAGAGGATTCCGGGCGGCCGGGGCCAGCGCCGGGCTGAAGGCCGGCGGGGCACTGGACGTGGCCCTCGTGGTCAACGACGGGCCGGACGCCACCGCTGCGGGGGTCTTCACCACCAACCGGATCAAGGCCGCGCCGGTGCAGTGGAGCAGCAAGGTGCTCCGCCAGGGCGTCGTGCGCGCCGTCGTGCTCAACTCCGGGGGCGCCAACGCCTGCACCGGCGCCCGGGGCCTGGTCGACACCCGGACCACCGCCGACCACGTCGCGGCACGGCTGACCGCCGCCGGGCGCTACCCCCTGGGCCCGGCCGATGTCGCGGTCTGCTCCACCGGACTCATCGGGGTGCCGCTGCCGGTGAAACCGCTGCTCACCGGGATTGACGAGGCGGTGCGCAAGCTGGCCAAGGACGGTGGCCCCAGCGCCGCCGAAGCCATCATGACGACGGACACCCGCCCCAAGACGGCGGTGGTCACCGGCGAGGGGTTCACCGTCGGTGGCATGGCCAAGGGCGCCGGCATGCTGGCCCCCGGCCTGGCGACGATGCTGGTCGTGCTGACCACCGACGCGGTCGCTGGCGGCACGGTCCTCGACGCGGCGCTCCGCTCGGCGTGCGCGGCCACCTTTGACCGGGTCGACTCCGACGGCTGCATGTCGACCAACGACACCGTGCTTCTGCTGGCCAGCGGGGCCTCCGGCATCTGCCCCGATCCCGGGGACCTGACCGCGGCCGTCACGGCGACCTGTGCCGATCTGGCGAGCCAGCTCGTCGCCGACGCCGAGGGCGCGACCAAGGAGATCGCCATCGAGGTGACCGGCGCGGCGAGTACGGCCGATGCCATCGAGGTCGCTCGCGCCATCGCCCGCTCCAGCCTGGTCAAGTGCGCGATCTTCGGCAACGACCCCAACTGGGGGCGGGTTCTCGCCGCCGTCGGCACGACCGAGGCGGCCTTCGCCCCGGACGCCGTGGATGTCACCTTCAACGGGGTCCCGGTCTGCGTCGGCGGTGCGATCGGGGCCGACCGGTCCCAGGTCGATCTGGCCGGACGGAACGTCACCGTCGCCGTCGAGCTGCACGCCGGACCCGAGCAGGCGACGATCTGGACCAATGACCTGTCGATCGGATACGTCCGGGAGAACTCGGAGTACGCGTCATGACGGCCTCCAACCGCACCCGCAACCTGGGCATCGCCCTCGGCAAGGCCAGCACGCTCATCGAGGCGCTGCCGTGGCTGTCGCGCTTCGCCGGGCAGATCGTGGTCGTGAAGTACGGCGGGAACGCGATGGTCGACGCCGAACTGCGCCGGGCCTTCGCCGCGGACATGGTGTTCCTGCGTACCGTCGGCATCAAGCCGGTGGTCGTCCACGGTGGAGGCCCGCAGATCTCGGCGATGCTGGGACGTCTGGGCATCGACAGCGAGTTCAGGGGCGGCCTGCGGGTGACGACCCAGGAATCCCTCGACGTGGTGCGCATGGTGCTGCTCGGCCAGGTCGGCAGGGAACTGGTCGGCCTGATGAACGAGCACGGCCCGTACGCCGTCGGCATGTCCGGCGAGGACGCGCGGCTGTTCACGGCGGTGCGCCGCTCGGCCTACGTCGACGGCGAAGCGGTGGACGTGGGGCTGGTCGGTGACGTGGCCGACGTCGACTTCACCGCCGTGGCCGACCTCATCCAGGCCGGACGCATTCCCGTGGTGGCCACCGTCGCCCCCGATGTCGGCGGGGTCGTGCACAACCTGAACGCCGACACCGCGGCCTCTGCCCTCGCCGTGGCGCTCGGCGCCCGCAAGCTCGTGGTCCTCACCGATGTCGAGGGCCTCTACGCCGACTGGCCGGACACCGACAGCCTGATCTCCCGGCTGACCGCAGACGACCTGGAGGCGATGCTGCCCACGCTGACGGCCGGCATGATGCCCAAGATGGAAGCCTGCCTGCGCGCCGTGCGCGGTGGGGTGCCGGACGCGCACGTTGTCGACGGCCGGGTGCCGCACTCGATCCTGCTGGAGATCTTCACCTCGGAGGGGTTCGGAACCATGGTGGTGCCGCAATGACGATCGTCGATAGATTTTCCGCTACCGTGATCAACGCTGCCGCGCCGTCGCTCGCCCTGGTCCGGGGCGAGGGCTGCGTGGTGGTCGACGACGCCGGCAACTCCTACATCGATGTCTTGTCCGGTATCGCGGTCAACATCCTCGGCCACGCCCACCCGGCAGTGGTCGAGGCCGTGACGACCCAGCTGGCCACCCTCGGCCATGTCAGCAATCTCTTCGCCAACCGGCCGGCGACCGAGCTGGCCGAGCGGCTGCTGGTCCTGGCGGGCCGCTCCGGCACCGGGGGCGACGGCCGGGTGTTCTACGCCAACTCGGGGGCCGAGGCCAACGAGACCGCTTTCAAGATTTCCCGGCGGACCGGGCGGAGACAGATCATCTCCACCCACGGCGGATTCCACGGCCGGACCATGGCGGCCCTGGCCATGACCGGCCAGCCGGAGAAGGCCGGACCGTTCCAGCCGCTGCCGGGGGAGGTTACCCATATTCCCTATGGCGATGTCGCCGCCCTGGAAGCAGCCGTCACCGACGCGACGGCCATGGTGATCCTGGAACCGATCCAGGGAGAGACGGGCGTGGTCGTGCCACCCCCGGGATACCTGGCCGCCGCCCGGGCGATCACCGAGCGGCGCGGGGCGCTGCTGGCCCTCGACGAGGTGCAGTCCGGCATGGGCCGTACCGGCCACTGGTTCGCCCACCAGGCCGAGGGCCTCGAACCCGACATCATCACCCTGGCCAAGGGCATCGGCGGCGGGCTTCCGCTGGGCGCCTGTCTCGCCCTGGGCCCCGCGGCCGGCCTGCTCCGGCCCGGCGACCACCAGAGCACCTTCGGCGGCAACCCGGTGTGCTGCGCCGCAGCCCTAGCGGTGATCGCAACCATCGAACGGGATGGTCTCCTCGACCGGGCGACGCAGATCGAGCGGCGGCTGCGGTCCGGGGTCGAGGTCCTCGGCCATCCTCTCGTCGCCGGGGTGCGCGGCTCCGGCGTCATGCTGGGGATCGCCCTGACCGCGCCGGTCTCCGGGGCACTCAACGCGGCCCTTGCCTCCGCCGGGTTCCTCGCCAATGCGGTCCGGCCAGCGGTACTGCGGATCGCCCCATCGTTGATCATTTCGGACGGGCAGCTCGATGCTCTGATCGCCGCCCTGCCCGCAGCCCTGGACCAGGCATCGGCCACCGCTGGGAGAACACCATGATTCGACACCTGCTGCGCGACGACGACCTGACCCCGGCCGAGCAGTCCACCGTGCTCGACCTGGCGGCGGCGATGAAGGCCGACCGCTATGCCCGGTGGCCCCTGGCCGGCCCCCGGACGGTCGCGGTGATCTTTGAGAAGCAGTCGCTGCGGACCCGGGCCTCGTTCGAGACCGGCGTCGTCGAGCTCGGCGGCCATCCAATGATCATCGACGCGAGGTCGACGCATTTCGGCCGGGGCGAGACCATCGGCGACGCCGCCAGGGTGCTCTCCCGCTACGTCAGCGCGATCGTTATCCGGTCGGACGACGACGACCGCCTCGGGACCCTCGCGGAGCTGGCGACCGTGCCGGTCATCAACGCCCTTACCGACGGCTTCCACCCGTGCCAGCTGCTGGCCGATCTCCTGACGATCCGGGAACGGCTGGGGGCGACGGCGGGCCGGACCCTGACCTACCTCGGTGACACCACCAACAACATGGCCAACTCCTACGCCCTGGCCTGCGCGACCGCCGGGATGCAGGTGCGGCTGTGCGGGCCGGCCGGGTTCGACCCCGATGCGGCGGTGCTCGCCCGGGCCGGGGAGATCGCGGCGACCACCGGGGGGTCCGTGACCGTGCTGGGCGATCCGGTCGCCGCCGTCACCGGGGCCGACGTCGTCGCCACCGACACCTGGACGTCGATGGGGCAGGAGTCCGACGGCCTCGACCGCCGGACGCCGTTCTGGCCGTACCAGGTCAACAAGGCGCTCCTCGACCATGCCGCCCCCCACGCGATGGTGCTGCACTGCCTGCCGGCCCACCGGGGCGAGGAGATCACCGATGAGGTGCTCGACGGGCCCGCGAGCGCGGCCTGGGACGAGGCGGAAAACCGGTTGCACGCGCAGAAGGCCGTGCTGACGTTCCTGCTGCCCGACGCGGTGACCCGATGAGCCTGGCCGCGGCCCCGAAACCCGGCACGGGCACCCACTCCAAGGCCGCCAGACACGAGCGGATCGCCGAGATCGTGCGGGACCGGTCGGTGCGCTCCCAGACGGAGCTGGTCGACCTGCTCGGGGCGGAGGGGACCCAGGTAACCCAGGCGACGCTCTCGCGCGACCTGGAGGAACTCGGCGCCATCAAGGTGCGGGCCGGGGACGGCGGGGCGGCGGTCTACCTGATCCCCGAGGACGGCACCCCGGCCCTGCGACAGGCGGAGCAGGCTCCCGCCCGCCTGGTCCGGTTGCTCCGGGAACTGCTGACCAGCACCGACTCCAGCGGCAACCTCGTAGTCCTACGCACGCCCCCGGGGGCGGCCCATTACCTGGCGAGCGCCCTGGACCGCTCCGGACTGCCAGAGGTCGTCGGCACGATCGCCGGCGACGACACCGTTCTCGTCGTTGCCCGGGAGAGCATCGGGGGCCACGCGCTGGCCGACCGGCTCGCCGCCTGGGCGCGGACCACCGAAGAAACCGAAAGGGGCATCACACCATGACCGAGCGCGTCGTGCTCGCGTACTCCGGCGGCCTGGACACCTCCGTGGCCATCCCGTACCTCGCGGAGAAGATGGACGCCGAGGTGATCGCGGTGGCGATCGACGTCGGCCAGGGCGGGGAGGACCTCGACGTCATCCGCCAGCGGGCGCTGGACTGTGGCGCGATCGAGTCCGAGGTCATCGACGCGCGCGAGGAGTTCGCCGCCGAGTACTGCATTCCGGCGCTGCGGGCCAACGCCCTCTACATGGACCGCTACCCGCTGGTGTCCGCGCTGTCCCGGCCGCTGATCGTCAAGCACCTGGTCGAGGCGGCCCGGCGGCACGGCGGCACGGTCGTCTCCCACGGCTGCACCGGCAAGGGCAATGACCAGGTGCGCTTCGAGGTCGGATTCGGGGCGCTCGCCCCCGACCTGAAGGTCGTCGCTCCGGCGCGGGACTTCGCCTGGAGCCGGGAGAAGGCGATCGCGTACGGCGAGGAGCGCAACCTGCCGATCGACGTGACGCGCAAGTCGCCGTACTCCCTGGACGCCAATCTCTGGGGCAAGGCGATCGAGACGGGCTTCCTGGAGGACATCTGGAACGCGCCGATCGAGGACCTCTACAGCTACACGGCGGACCCCTCGGCGCCGCGCGATCCCGATGAGCTGATCGTCGTGTTCGAATCCGGGGTGCCCGTGGCCATCGACGGCGAGACCGTCACCCCGCTGCAGGCCATCGAGGCCATGAACCGGCGGGCCGGGGCGCAGGGCATCGGGCGGCTGGACATGGTCGAGGACCGCCTGGTCGGCATCAAGAGCCGGGAGGTCTACGAGGTGCCGGGCGCCATCGCGCTCATCGCGGCCCACCAGGAACTGGAGAACGTCACGGTCGAGCGCGACCTGGCCCGCTTCAAGCGCGGGGTCGACCAGCGCTGGAGCGAGCTGGTCTACGACGGGTTGTGGTTCTCGCCGCTGAAGCGCGCCCTGGACACCTTTATCGCCGACGCGCAGCGGCACGTCAGCGGGGAGATCCGACTCAACCTCCACGGCGGACGCGCCGTGGTGACCGGCCGGCGGTCGGCGGCGAGCCTGTACGACTACGGCCTGGCCACCTATGACGAGGGTGATCAGTTTGACCAGTCCCTGGCCCGGGGTTTCGTCGAGTTGTGGGGGCTGCCCAGCCGGCAGGCCGCCGTCCGGGATTCCCGGCTCGCCTGATTAGCTATCGTGTTGATCAAGGGGAGGTGCGCTGAAATGCGGCATGAGTTGCCCGGTTTTCCGGCGAGCCTCCCCTTGACCAACGAGAAGGAGGAGTGATGGGCGTCGATGACAAGCGGGGCGGCCCGACCCGGTTGTGGGGCGGGCGGTTCGCTGGCGGGCCGGCCGAGGCCCTGGCCAGGTTATCGGTCAGTGTCCAGTTCGACTGGCACCTGGCCCCGTACGATCTGGCGGCCTCCCGGGCCCATGCCCGCGTCCTGGCCCGGGCGGGGCTGCTGGAGGCCTACGAACTCGGCCGGATGCTCGCCGCGCTCGACGACCTCGAGAGCGCCTGCGCGGCCGGGGAGTTCCGGCCGAGCGTCGAGGACGAGGACGTGCACACCGCCCTGGAACGGGGGCTGCTGGAGCGGCTGGGACAGCTGGGCGGCAAACTCCGTGCCGGCCGGTCCCGCAACGACCAGGTAGCGACCGATCTGCGACTGTACCTGCGAGACCACGTCAGAGGCATTGCCGAGCGTCTCGTGGAACTGGTCGACGCACTGGTCGAGCAGGCCGAACGGCATGTCGACACGCCAGCTCCCGGATTCACCCACCTCCAACCGGCACAGCCGATCAGCTTCGCCCACCAGCTGCTCGCTCACGTCCAGGGGCTGCTGCGGGACCTGGCCCGGCTGCGCGACTGGGACGTCCGGGCCGCGGTCTGCCCCCTGGGCGCCGGCGCGCTCGCCGGGTCGTCCCTGCCCCTTGACCCCGCGCAGGTCGCGGTCGAACTGGGCTTCACGGCACCGGCCGCCAACTCGATCGACGCGGTGTCCGACCGGGACTTCGTCGCGGAGTTCCTGTTTGCCGCGGCGCTGGCCGGCGTGCACCTCTCCAGGCTGGGAGAGGAGATCGTGCTGTGGACCACCCCGTCGTTCGGCTGGGTCGAACTCGACGACGCCTTTGCCACCGGATCGTCGATCATGCCACAGAAGAAGAATCCGGACATTGCAGAGCTGGCCAGGGGAAAATCCGGCAGGCTCGTCGGGCACGTGACCGGGATACTGACCATGCTCAAGGGGCTGCCGCTGGCCTACGATCGGGATCTCCAGGAGGACAAGGAACCCGTCTTCGACGCGGTCGACACCCTGGGCCTGGTGCTGCCGGCGTTCGCCGGCATGGTCTCGACGATGACCGTGCGGGTCGACCGGCTGGCCGCCGCCGCGCCGGTGGGCTACACCCTGGCGACCGAGGTCGCGGAGTGGCTGGTGCGGCAGGGCGTGGCCTTCCGCGAAGCCCACGAGATCACGGGACGGCTGGTGCTGATGTGCGCGGCCCGGGACGTCGGCCTCGACGAGATCAGCGACGCCGACCTCGCGATGATCAGTCCACAGCTGACCCCGGCGGTGCGGGAGGTCCTGTCGGTCCGGGGCGCCCTGGCGGCCCGCACGACCCCGGGGTCCACCGGGCCCGGACCGGTCGAGGAGCAACTGGCGGTGGTCCGGACCCAGCTGGAGATCTGGCGGAGCTGGGCGAGCGAGCGGGTCGTGCCGCGCTGACCCCGCGATCTACCCGATGTACCGACGCCAGCGGGCTGATGATGCACGCCTGGCCGGCGGCACGCCCCCGTTCGGGGCAGATCGCGGTTGGCCTAGAGCTTAGGCACAATCGCTCACATTCCATCGAGATCATTTAACGTAGATTTGTGGCTGCCCCACCGGGTGGCGTTTCAAAACCGGGTGCGGGCCGCACCACCCGATAGGGGACAATCGCCGGCGTGACTCCTTCCCAGTCGATTGTCGACGAGCTGCAATGGCGCGGGCTGATCGCGCTTTCCACCGAGCTGGACGCGCTGCGGGCAGACCTGGCCCGCGGTCCGGTGACGTACTACTGCGGGTTTGACCCGACGGCGCCCAGCCTGCACCTGGGCAACCTGGTGCAGATCCTGACCGTGCGGCGCCTGCAACGTGCGGGCAACCAACCGCTGGCGCTGGTCGGCGGGGCGACGGGCCTGATCGGCGACCCGCGTCCGGAGGCCGAGCGGCAGCTGAACACGCGGGAGACCGTTGCGGCGTGGGTGGAGCGCATCCGGGGCCAGATCGAACCGTTCCTGGACTTCGAGGGCCGCTTCGCCGCTCGGATGGTGAACAATCTCGACTGGACGGCGCCGCTGTCGACGATCGACTTTCTGCGCGAGGTCGGCAAGCACTTCCGGGTCAACCGCATGCTGGCGAAGGACGCGGTCAGCGCCCGGCTCAACTCCGAGGCCGGGATCAGCTACACGGAATTCAGCTACCAGATCCTTCAGGGGATGGATTTTCTGGAATTGTTCAAGCGGTACGGCTGCCGGATGCAGACCGGGGGCAGCGATCAGTGGGGCAATCTGACCGCCGGAACGGATCTCATCCGGCGGGTTGCCGGGGAGTCCGTTCACCTGATCGCGACCCCGCTGATCACCGATTCCGCCGGGCAGAAGCTCGGCAAGTCGACCGGCGGGGGGAGTCTGTGGCTCGACCCGGCGATGACCAGTCCGTACGCGTGGTACCAGTACCTCGTCAACGTCGAGGATGCGCTGGTCGGCCAGTTGCTGCGGGTGCTGACCTTCCTCGGCCGGGAGGAGATAGCCGAGCTGGAGCGAGAGACGGCCGATCGACCGCAGCTGCGGCTGGCCCAGCGTCGGCTGGCTGAGGAACTGACCACCCTGGTCCACGGCAAGGGCGAGACCGATCAGGTCATCGCCGCCAGCCGGGCGCTGTTCGGCCGGGGCGAGCTGGCGGAGCTGACGCCATCCACATTGGGTGCGGCGTTGACGGAGGCCGGGGTGGTGACGATGGGCGGCACGCCGACCATTGCCGAGCTGTTCAAGGGCGCTGGCCTGGTGTCGAGTCTGAACGAGGCCCGACGCACCGTCGGCGAGGGCGGGGCGTACGTCAACAACCAGCGGGTCACCGACGCCTCGGCGTCGATCGACCGCGGGACCTTGCTGCATGGCCGGTGGCTGGTCCTGCGACGGGGCAAGCGGACCGTCGCCGGGGTGGACCTGTCCGCGGGCTGAGGATCGGTGCCCCTCGGGAGGGGGCCGATTTGACGCGAACCATCGGTCCGCGTAACGTTCTCTCCGGCCTAAGTGCCGGAACGAAGGTTCGACACACCGATCGGGGGACCGATTTGGTGGACGAAGCGGAAGCCGGTAAAGTAGGACACCGGTAGGGAAACGGACGAAGCAAGCGAAGCAGAGTGTGCGGCGCTGCGGACGGCCTACCGAAAGTAGTCTTCATTCGAGGTTCGGAGTGGTCTGTCAACTGACGGACTGCGACGAAGTCGATCCAGAAATACCCGGATTTGACGCCGAATAGGCACTCGGATAGATTAGAAAAGGCCACGGCGGAAGCCACCAAAATACGGTGGTGAATGTGGTGTGCGGGTGTTGTTTGAGAACTCAACAGGGTGTTTGTTATAGCCAGTGCCAAGT
>JABDRL010000233.1 GCA_013041765.1 Dactylosporangium sp.
GCCTGCGGGTGCAGCGCAGCGGTCACGGCGCCGCCCAGCCCCCCGCAGACCCCAGCGACCACGAGCGCCCATGGTTCGATCGCGTGTTCCCGCAGCACACCCACGGCGCCCAGTGTGCCTGGTGGACGCCTCATCCGTCACCTGAGGATCTGTCCAAACCCGACGCACTGGCCGGCGCGGGCACGACGCGCACCGGCGAAAACCGACATCTCGCCGCGAGGCGGCCCGGCGCGATGGATCGGCTAGAAGTTGCTCAGGACACTGGTGAACACCTTCTCGATGCTGGCCGGGTCGCGCGCGTCGTAGGCCGCGGCCCGGGACGCCGTCGAGATGCGCTCCAGCGCGTCCAGGTCGGCGCCCTCCCCGTAGGCGATCGTGAAGACTCTGATCGACCGTTCCAGCTGGGAGGCGTCGAGGTCACGCACGAGTCCTTCGAGATCGTTGTCCTTCGGATACTCGTTCCGGCCATCGGTGAGCAACACGATCGCATTGATGCGGCTCTCGTCAAGAGCGGCGAGTTGCCGCTGCTGGGCCGCGCGGGTGGTGGCGTACAACGCGGTGCCCCCGCCAGGGGCCAGGGCGGCGATCGTGGTCGTCATCCGCTGCCGGTTGGCGGCAAGGGCGCCGACCGGAAGCCGCTCCGTGTACGGAGTGGCCGCACCGTCCCGTTCCGTGGAAAACGTCCACAGCCCCACCTCGTCGTCGGGGGCGAACAGGTCCAGCGAGCGCTGCACGGTCTGCTTTGCCAGTTCCAACTTGGACTGGCCGGTACCGGTATCGCCGACCATCGAGCCCGATACGTCCAGGACCAGCAGGACCCGTGCCCGCTTGCGCTGCGTGTCCCAGGTCGCGAGAGCCCGCGCCAGCACCGCTGGCAACGGCGCGGCCAGAACGGTGAACTGCGCGTCCGGCAGCAGCCCGTTGTCCGGGGTCAGCGGGTCGCCGGCCGCGCCGTCAAACGTCCGAAACGCGAGATCGGTGAACCGCCGCTGCTGGGCCGGTTCCCGCAGGAACGCCAGGAAGTCGTCGGCACCGGCCCGCTGCTCATCGCTGACGGTTTCCAGCACGACATATGGATTGTCCGACACCAGGGTGCCCTCTTCGGGGTACACGGCCACCAGCGGCACCTTGGGCTTGCGGCCCTTGCCGACCTGGTCCGGGTCTCCCGTTGGATTCCCCTGGTTGTAGTCGAAAACCGATTTCTCCTCCACGGCGACCGCGCTGATGTAGCTCAGGCCCTGGCCCTGGGCATCGGCTTCGGCCATGTTGGCGAGAAACGTCAGGGTCGTGTCGCCATAGTGCACAACGCTGGATTCAACCCCTTTGGTGAAGTCCAGGACCTGTGGATCCGCGAGGTCGTCCTCGGTGAGGTCGCTGGAGCGACCGGTCGCGGCGACGTAGGCCCCGATGGTGGCGTTCAGGCCGGAGGTCGAGAAGTGCGGATTGGTCTTTCCCAGCCGGAAGGCACCCCACTCGGGATGCCCCGCGGCCCCCCAACCGCTGGGATCCGTCGCCAGACCCAGCAGGTCGGACCACCCGATCGCCGCGTCCGGCCAGCCGAGCGCCTCCGCCATCGGCTTGGGCATCGCCAGGACCAGGGGGGAGTTCGCCAGGTTCGAGGGCTTCTCCGACGATATCGGCACCGGCACGTCCAGGACTGCGGCCCGCTGCCGCAACAGCGAGATCCACGAGGAGGACGCGGGAGTCCACACCTGCGGGGCCGGTCCCCCGTCGCGTTGCTCGTCCCAGCCCGTGGCCAGCGACTCCATGGCGTCACCCGAGGCCTTCGACACCACCCGCACATCGGCGCATCCACCGTCGAACCGCCGGTCCTGCTCCGCGTACGCGACGGCCAGCTTCCCGAGCAGCCCCGACTTCTCGCTGGACGCGACCACCGTCACCGGGACACAGTCCGATCGGCGCCGATCGGACGACGACCCGTCGTCGGGACGCAGCAACAGGTAGGTGGCCAGGATCGCGGCAACGCCGACGAGGCTCGCGACGATGGTGGGAACCGGACTACGTCGTGCTGTCGGGGTGTTCAACGCCACAGGTCGTCGCCTCCCACAGACCAGAGATGCCAGCCGATTGCCCGCCGGCTCGCCTCAGTGTCTCAAATCACCGCATCAGGCGGCGCGGACAACCCGGCGGGATCCCTTGGCCCGGGTCGCGCACAGTGTCGTGCGCAACGGACCGGCCCGGTGCACCGCCACCGAAACCTCGCCGTCGATGACCGCGGACACATCGGCCACGACATCGCTGTCCTTCCGCCCGGGAACGGTCTCGGCCGGGACCGTGGCGGAACGGTCGCCATCGAGCAGGGGCACGATGACGGCATCGGTACGCTCGGCGACGGCCAGGGTGTCGCTGGCGGCACGAAGCACCTCGGACTGGGCCGCGCCCAGCGCCTCGCAGATCGCCGACAGCAGCTCGCTCGACGCTTCCTTCTGCCCCCGCTCGATCTCGGAGAGGTACCCGAGGCTCACGTTGGCGGCGGTCGACACCTCTCGCAGGGTGCGACGTTGAGACTGGCGGCGCGCCCGTAGCGCATCGCCGATCACCCGTCTCAGCAGAATCATCGCACCTCCTCAGGCGACGTGGTCGGGTCCGCCGGCTCACGTCACGGTACCCGGTCGTGGAACGCCCGACACGGCGCCACACGAGTCCCCGTCCGGCATGGTGCTCATGGGTGGGTCTGGTATATGGCGATGTTACCTTCGGCCCTCGGCGGCGTGGCAAAGTTCACCAGCTCCGGTGACTCGGACCCCGGCGTCCCCCGGGCCACGGTCCACCGCACCCCGTTGGATTGATCTGGCGACCACTCACACTCAGGTCGAGGACACCATGGACGGCGGCTCCGCGTTCCGGCCCAGGGCCTCCGCGAGCAGGCCGAGGGCGGCCCGCACGGCCCCGGTTCGGATCGCCTGGCGGTCTCCCCGGGCCGCCAGTCGCCGGGTCGTCCGGTGCCCGGGGCCGACCACGGCGATCCAGACCGTTCCGGCGGGATGCCCGTCGTGGGGCCCCGGACCGGCCACGCCGGTGGTGGACACCCCCCAGTCCGCGCCGCAACCGCGGCGGGCTCCGGCGGCCATGGCCGCAGCGACCTCGCCGTCCACCGGGCCCCGGCGCGCCAGCAGCTCGGCTGGCACGCCGGCCAGGGTGGTCTTGAGGTCGGTGGCATAGACCACGAGCGCACCGCGGAACACCCGGCTGGCACCGGGCACGGCCACCAGGGCCGCCGAAAGAAGACCGCCGGTCAGGGACTCCGCGGTCGCCAGGGTCTGTCCCCGGGCCTCCAGCCCGGCCAGCACCTCGGTCGCGGCGGTCCTCACGCCGCTTCGCCCCGGGACAGCGGGGCCGGTTCGACGGGTGTCCCGGGGTCGGCCGCCTCGTCGTCGCCGGCCCAGGCACTCGGCGCCGGTTCTCTACGCAGCCGCAACACCCGCATCAGGTAGTCCAGGCCGGTGCCGACCGTCACCACCATCGCGGCCATCATGGCCCACCAGCCGACGCGGTCCAGCGGGGGCGGAACGGGTGCCAGGCACCAGGCGATCGCCAGGACCTGAAGCGAAGTCTTGATCTTGCCACCACGGCTGGCCGCGATGACGGCCCGGCGGATGATCCAGAAACGCAGTCCGGTCACCCCGAATTCCCTGACCAGGATCACCGCGGTGACCCAGACGGGGATATGGCCGTAGACCGACAGCAGAACCAGGCCGCTGCCGATCAGCGCCTTGTCGGCGATGGGATCAGCGATCTTGCCAAACGAGGTCACCAGGTTCCACCGCCGGGCGATCCATCCGTCGATGTAGTCGGTGGCGGCGGCGACGCAGAAGGCGACGCAGGCCGCGACCCGCCATCCGGGCTGCCGCATGTCCGAGACCACGACGAACAGCGCGAAGACCGGCACCACCACAATCCGAACAGCGGTCAGGGCGTTGGCGGTGTTCAGCAGCGGCACTGGTCGCCCGGGATCGGCTGGCGTGGACATTCTCCTGGTCACCCCGGTCTCTCACCGCCGCTCTGAACGGTCTTCGAAGCCGACGAGATCAGTCCCACCGGCACGGCGATCAGATCCACGCCGGTACTGCCGATGACCGTAGCGCGAACGAGGTCTCCAGGACACAGTTCGGCGGGGTCCAGAACGGTGCCACCGACACCGCCGGCGCCCACGCCGCCGTCGGCCACCAGCGTCGTCGATCCGTCGACCTCCGGCGCCTGGTGCGCCGCCCGGCCCTCGGCACCGCCCGCCTCGTTGAGGTCGACCAGCACCTCAACGGTCGACCCGACCCGCTCGGCCGCGCGCTGTGCGCCCACCTGATCGGCCAGCGCGCTCAGCCGCGCGTACCGCCGCGCGATCGACGAGGACGACACCTTGCCGGACAGCCCCGCGGCTTCGGTGCCGTCCTCGTCGCTGTAGTCGAAGACACCGATGGCATCGAGGCGGGACGCGGCAAGGAAGCGCTCCAACTCGGTCACATCCCCCCGGGTCTCACCGGGAAATCCGAGGATGACGTTGCTGCGGACCCCCGCCTCCGGATCGAGTGCCCGGATGGAGGCCAGCAGATCGAGGAACCGCTCCGTCGATCCGAAGCGCCGCATCCGCCGCAGGACCGGCTCGCTGGAGTGTTGGAAGGACAGGTCGAAATAGGACGCGACACCGGGCGTCGTCGCGATCGCCTCCACCAGGCTCGGCCGCACTTCGGCTGGTTGCAGGTACGACACCCGCACCCGGGCGATGCCGTCGATGGTGGCCAACTCGCCGATGAGTTTCTCCAGCATCCGGGGATCGCCGAGGTCCTTGCCATAGGAGGTGGAGTTCTCGCTGACCAGCACCAGCTCCCGCACGCCAGCGGAACTCAGCCAGGCGGCCTCGGCCAGCACCTCGTCGGGCTGGCGGGAGGCGAATGCGCCCCGAAACGACGGGATCGCGCAGAAGGCGCACCGCCGGTCACAGCCGTTCGCAATCTTGAGCGGGGCCACCGGAGCCTGGTCGAGTCGGTACCGGACCACGGTGCGCAGGTGCGCCGGCAGGCGGGCCTCGGTCTCGGTCCCCGCCGGTTCGGCCGCACCGGATGCGACCAGCGGCAGGGTCCTCCGGTCGCGCGGTCGGTGGGCGGCCACGGGCTGGCCGGCCAGCACCTGCCCGACCCTGGCGGCGATGTCCGGGTACTGGTCGAACCCCAGCACGGCCGCCACCTCTGGGAGGCTCTCTGCCAGATCAGCGCCGTAGCGTTCGGCCAGGCAGCCCGTCGCCACCACTTTCGCGCCACCGTCCACGGCATCCAGCAGCACCTCGATCGAGTCCTGCTTGGCCTTGGCGATGAAGCCGCACGTGTTGACCAGGACAACGTCCGCATCGGTGGGGTCCGTCGCGATTTCCCAGCCGTCCCGGGCAAGGCGAGCGGCCAGTTCCTCCGAGTCGACCTCGTTGCGGGCGCACCCGAGTGTCACCAGGGCCACTCGGCCCTCGGCGTGCTGGCCGCCGGTGGCGGCGACAACCGGACCTGGTACGGACATGCCCTGAGCCTACCGAGGAGCGGCCTGGGTATCGCGCCTGCACCGCCGGGCCCCGCCAAGCGCCGACGGTCGGCGGGGCGCTATTCGGCGCCCGAACGCACTCCGGTCAGCACGTTCTCCAGCTCGTCCGGTTTGATCAGCACGTCGCGGGCCTTCGACCCCTCCGACGGGCCGACGATTCCCCTGGTCTCCATGAGGTCCATCAACCGGCCGGCCTTGGCGAATCCCACCCGCAGCTTGCGCTGCAGCATGGAGGTTGACCCGAACTGGCTGGTGACCACCAGTTCGACGGCCTGGAGCAGCAGGTCGAGGTCTTCTCCGACGTCTTCCTCGACCTTCTTCTTGCCCTCGCTGGCGGGGGTGAGCACGTCCGGCCGGAACTCGGGCTCCCGCTGGTCCTTGCAGAACCTGACGACGGCCGAGATCTCCTTCTCCGTCACCCAGGCGCCCTGGATCCGGACCGCCTTGGCCGCTCCCATGGGCAGGAAGAGCGCATCGCCGCGACCGATGAGCTTCTCGGCTCCGGGCTGGTCGAGAATGACCCGGGAGTCGGCGAGGCTGGAGGTGGCGAAGGCCAGCCGCGAGGGAACGTTGGCCTTGATGAGACCGGTGACCACGTCGACGCTCGGCCGCTGGGTCGCCAGGACCAGATGAATGCCCGCGGCCCGGGCGAGTTGTGTGATCCGGACGATGGCGTCCTCGACGTCCCGGGGGGCCACCATCATGAGGTCCGCCAGCTCGTCGACGATGACCACCAGGTACGGGTAGGGCCGCAGCACCCGCTCGCTGCCGGGCGGGGGCTTGATCTGCCCGGAACGGACCTTCCGGTTGAAGTCGTCGATGTGGCGTACCCCGGCGGACGCGAGGTCGTCGTAGCGCAGGTCCATCTCGCGGACCACCCAGTCCAGGGCGTCGGCGGCCTTCTTGGGGTTGGTGACGATCGGAGTCACCAGGTGCGGAATGCCTTCGTAGCTGGTCAGTTCCACCCGCTTGGGGTCGACCAGCAGCAGCCGCACCTCGTCCGGGGTTGACCGGGTCAGCAGCGAGACCAGCAGCGAGTTCAGGCAGCTGGACTTGCCGGCTCCCGTTGCCCCCGCGATCAGGATGTGTGGCATCCGCGCGAGGTTGGCCAGCACGTACCCGCCCTCGATGTCCTTGCCGAGCCCGACCAGCAGCGGGTGATGGTCCGCGGTCGCGGGGTGGGACCGCAGCACGTCCCCCAGGGCGACGTTCTCCCGATCCGAGTTCGGGATCTCGATGCCCACCGCGCTCTTCCCCGGGATCGGGCTGATGATCCGCACATCGGGGCTCTTGACCGCGTACGCGATGTTGCGGGACAGGGCCGTGATCCGCTCCACCTTCACCGCCAGCCCGAGCTCGACCTCGTAGCGGGTGACGGTCGGTCCCCTGGCGAATCCGGTGACGGCGGCGTCCACGGCGAACTGGTCGAAGACGCCTTCGAGCGCCGTGATGACCTCGTCATTCGCTCTGCTGCGTCGCTTGGGCGGCTCGCCGCTGCCCAGCAGCCTCGGTGGGGGGAGCTTGTAGTCGGCATCGGTCAGGGCCAACTGCTCGGCCCGGGTCGGCATCGGCGAGTGTTCCGGTGGCGCCGGGGAACGCCGGCCGGCCCGGGACGCGGTGGGTTTGCGGGGCAGGGCGACGGTGTCGTGCACGGTCTCGGCCCCGTCGCTGTCGCCAGCGGCATGCGGCTCGTCGTCGGCCGCCGGGATGGCCGCGGGATCCGCCGTGCCGGCCCCCGCGCGACGGGCGGGGGCCCGGCGACGCTGCCGAACCGGCCGGGCCGGTTCCTCGCCGTCGTCAAAACCATCGGCGGCCTCGTCCTCGGGCAGCCGGCCCAGGGCGAGATCTCGCAGCTGGGCGAGCCGGTCCGGGATGCGGTTGATGGGTGTGGCGGTGATCACGAGCAGGCCGAAACCCGCGATCAGGACCAGGATCGGGCCCGCGACCCAGCTGGTCATCGCGGTCGCGAGGGCGCCTCCGGTGGCCTTGCCGAGCAGCCCCCCGGCACGCTCGATCAGATCCGGCCGGACCGGCCTGCCCATGAGCAGGTGGAGCAGACCACCGACACCGAGGAACAGTGCCGTCCACCCCACGACACCCCGCCCCCTGCGGTCCGGGTCCGCCGGTCGCCGCATGAGCCGCACCGCTCCGATGATCAGCAATACCGGGAGGAACGCGGCGATCGAGCCGAAGAAGAGGCGGGTGGTGTCCGCCAGCCACTGGCCCGCCGGCCCGGCGGCGTTGAACCAGACCGCGGCGGCCAGCAGGATGGCCAGGCCCAGGGCCGCCAGCCCCGCGCCGTCCCGGCGATGCTCCGGATCCAGCCCGCGCGCGTTGCTGGCCTGCCGGCCCGCGACCCGGGCCACCCAGCCGACACTGTGGGCCAGGGCCATCCACAGGGTGGCCGTGACCCGCACCAGCGGGGTAAGCGGTTGGTTCGCCCGCGGCCGACGCCGGCGGGGCGCCGGTGCGGGGCGCTGGGGACGCCCCTTGGTCGTGGAGCGGGTTGCCTTGCTGGTCTTCCCCCCGCTGGTCTTGCCGGTGCCAGCGCGCGCGCCGGAACTCCGCGTTGCGGACTCGCTGCGACGTCGGCTGGTTTGCGGTGTTCGACCCGCCATGCTGACACGGTAGCGGCGCAAGCCAATGAAATCGCGCTTTTGCCGCTCGTGTCACTGTTGCTCTGCATCACCCGCACCAGCGGCGTCGGACCCGGCGAGCGCTCAGACCTCGACAACCGTTGGCACGATCATCGGTCGCCGCCGATAGGTCTCGTTGACCCAGCGCCCGACCACCCGCCGTACCACCTGCTGCAGCTGACGATGCTCGACGATGCCGTCCGCGGCGGCCCGGTCGAGAGCGTCCGTGATCAGCGGCACCACCGGATCGAAGGCCGAGGGGTCCTCGGAGAAGCCCTTCGCGGAAACCGCGGGGCCTCCGACGACCTTGCCCGTCACCGAGTCGACGACGACGGTCGCGGCGATGAAGCCCCCGTCGCCCAGGATGCGGCGCTCGCTCAGCAGCGGCTCCCCGATATCGCCGACGGCGAGCCCGTCAACGTAGATGTACCGGGAGTCCACATGGCCGACCTTCCGGATCCGTCCCTCGATCAGGTCGACGACGTCCCCGTCCTCGCAAAGCACGATGTGGTCGGCGGGCACCTTGGCATCGATCGCGAGGTTGGCGTGGGCCCGCAGGTGACGCCATTCCCCGTGTACCGGGATGAAGTTCCTGGGCTTGACGACGTTGAGCACGTACAGCAGCTCGCCGGCTGGCGCGTGGCCCGAAACGTGGACCTTGGCGACATCCTTGTGGATCACCGTGGCACCGGCGTGGGACAGCCGGTTGATGACCCGGTAGACGGCGGTCTCGTTACCGGGGACCAGGGAGGAGGCCAGGACGATGGTGTCGCCAGTCCCCACGACGACGTGCCGGTGGTCGCCGTTGGCCATGCGACCGAGCGCGCTCATCGGCTCGCCCTGCGAGCCCGTCGACATGAGCACGATACGTTCCGGGGGTAGCGCCATGGCCTCGTCGATCCCGACGACCAGCCCGGGGGCGATACTGAGCAGCCCGAGGTCACGGGCGATGCCCATGTTGCGCACCATCGACCGGCCGATGAAGGCGACGCTGCGACCGTGCGCCGCCGCGGCGTCCAGCACCTGCTGAACCCGGTGCACGTGGGAGGCGAACGAGGCGATGATGATCCGGCCGGGCGCCCCCGCGAAGATCGCATCAAGCACCGGCCCGATCTGCCGCTCGGGCGTGACGAAGCCCGGGGTCTCCGCGTTCGTCGAGTCCGACAGCAGCAGGTCGACCCCCCGGGTGCCCATCCGCGCGAACCCCGAAAGATCGGTCAGCCGCCCGTCCAGGGGCAACTGATCCATCTTGAAATCGCCAGTGTGCAGCACGGTCCCGGCCGGCGTCGTCACCGCGACGGCCAGGGCATCCGGAATCGAGTGGTTGACGGCGAAGAACTCGCACTCGAACGGGCCGAGGTGTTCCACCCGCCCCTCGGCGACCGTCAGGCCGTACGGGGTGATCCGCCGCTCGGCGAGTTTGGCCTCGACCAGCGCGAGGGTGAAATGCGAGCCGACCAGAGGAATGTCGGGCTTGCACTCCAGGAGGTACGGCACCGCACCGATGTGGTCCTCATGACCGTGGGTCAGCACGATCGCCTCGACGTCACCGAGCCGGTCGAGGATCGCCGAGAAGTCCGGGAGGATCAGGTCCACCCCGGGAGCCTCAAGGTCGGGAAAGAGCACGCCACAGTCAACGATCAGCAACTTCCCGTCGTATTCCAGGACGGTCATGTTGCGTCCGATCACCCCGAGGCCGCCGAGCGGGATGACGCGCAATCCACCGGTGGCCAACGGCGGCAGCTCTGGTGTCGCCTCGGTCATGCGTCGCTGCCGAGGCGCACGCCAGCGGCAGCGCAGTCCTGGCGCAATCGCGCGATCTGCTCGGGAGTCGCGTCGACCAGCGGTAGCCGGACCGGTCCCGCCGGCAGGCCCTCCAGGTTCAGCGCCGCCTTGACCAGAATCACCCCTTGCGTCCTGAAGAATCCCTTGAAGGCCGGCAGCATGGCGTGGTGGGCGGCCAGGGCACCGGCGACGTCGCCCCGCTCGTAGGCATGGATCATCGTTTTGGTCTGCCGCCCGAACACGTGACTCGACACCCCGACAACCCCGGCGGCGCCGACGGACAGCAGCGGCAGCGTGTTCTTGTCGTCACCGGAGTACACCGCCAGATCACTGCGGCGGGTCACCCACGATGTCGCCTCCAGATCGCCCTTGGCGTCCTTGACCGCGACGATCCGCTCGTGCTCCGCCAGCCGGACCATGGTCTCCACCTCGATGGGGATCACGGACCGCGACGGGATGTCGTACAGCATGACCGGCAGGCCACAGCCGTCGGCGATGGCCGTGAAGTGGGCCAGCAGTCCGGCCTGAGGTGGCTTGTTGTAGTAGGGCGTCACGGCGAGTACCCCGCTGGCCCCGGCCTTCTCGGCCGCTATGGCCAGTTCGACCGAGCGGCGGGTGTCGTTGGTCCCGACTCCGGCGATGACCCTGGCCCGGTCCCCCACGGCGTCGATCACCACACGAAGGAGGATGTCCTTCTCCGCGGCGGAAACGGTCGGGGACTCCCCGGTCGTGCCGCTGACGACGAGAGCATCATTGCCCTGCTCGTCAACAAGATGACCGGCGAGTTCCGCGGCGCCG
Source organism: Dactylosporangium sp. (assembly GCA_013041765.1). Taxonomy (GTDB): domain Bacteria; phylum Actinomycetota; class Actinomycetes; order Mycobacteriales; family Micromonosporaceae; genus JABDRL01. Next base: position 10,761 of record JABDRL010000233.1, read on the forward strand.
TCAACGTCGAGTGAACCGTCTGCCCGGAAAGGCGTCACCATCGCGGTGAGCAGCCGACCGAAGGGTCGGCGTGGATCGTCAGCCGTGCTCGTCATAGAACCAACCTAGCGTGCCACGCCACCGGATTGCCGGTGGGCCGCATAAGCGGTCTGCCAATATCCAGCCGCTGGCCAGCGAAAGCTCAGGATTCCCAGGTGAACTGGCTCGCCGCGATCTCGCTGCCGTCCGACAGCTGGGTGATCCGGAAATCGGCGAACACGTTGGGGGCCAGCCGCAGCAGCTCGCGCAGGCACATGATGGCCACCTGACGAATCTCCACGTCGGCGTGCTCGGTCGCCCGCATCGCGATGAAGTGCCGCCACGCACGGTAGTTGCCTGTGACGACAATGCGGGTCTCGGTCGCGTTCGGCAGCACGGCTCTCGCGGCCTGGCGGGCCTGCTTGCGCAGCAGGGTGCGGTTGGGGGTCTGGTCGCCGCCCTCGGCCGCGAAGTGCCCCTCCAGCCCTTCCAGCAGGTCGGAATAGGCCGAGACAGCCGTCTGGGTGGCCTCGGTGAACAGCTCGTGCAGGTTCGGGTCGGCGGCGATGACGTCGGGTTCCACCATGGCCGCGTCGGACTCCGGCACATACCGCTGCGACAGCTGCGAGTACGAGAAGTGCCGGTGGCGAACCAGCTCGTGGGTGAAGGAGCGCGAGACCCCCGTGAGGTAGAAGCTCACCGTGGCGTGTTCCAGCACCGAGAGATGGCCGACCTCAAGGAGGTGACGCAGATAGCCGGCGTTGGTCGCGGTCGCGGGATTCGGTTTGTTCCACGACTGGTAGCACGCCCGACCGGCGAACTCCGCCAGGGCCTGTCCCCCGTCGACATCGGTTGACCAGGGCACGTCCGGTGGCGCGGCAAACGTGGTGAAGCCGACGACTGTGACCTGCGGCGTGACGCTCTTCGACACAGCGACTCCCCTCGGATGTGGCCGGAGCACGCCGCTCCGCCAAGGCGCGAGCCTACTGGCCGCTAGATGTACAGAGCCGTGAAGGGTGCCCACGGGAGGTTGCGCAGAACCGAGAACACGCCCCACACCGCCATGAAAATCATGATCGACTTTGTCGAGAGCTGCAGCTGGGGAAGCCGCAGCCCGAACGCCGTGTTCAGTGCCCAGACGACGTACATGTACAGCAGGAACGGCACGATGAAGACGAACGGCGCATGATGGCGAGCCGCCTCCGCGATGTCCCCGTGCAGGAGGTACCAGGCCGACCGGGTGCCCCCGCACCCCGGACAGTCGAAGCCCGTCAGGATCCGCATGATGCAGGTCGAATGGGTCGAGGCGAACAGCGTGGTCGGTTGCACCAGCAGGGTGTAACTCGCCGCAGCGCCGATGGTGCCCGTCCCGAACAGCGGCGCGACCCAGCGGGGGGTCCGCTCGACGATCCTAGTCGCCCAGCTCGCGAACCGGCCCTGCGGCGCCGGAGCGTAGACGACCGGCGGCGATGGCACGGAACTCACGGAACACCTGCCTCCACGAGGGGCTCTGGAACACGGTCGACGGGCAGTCCCGCCTCCCTAGCATGGAACGCCGCAGTGACCTTGCGGTCAAGCTCGACGAGGTCCGGCACGTCCGCCGCCGTCGGTCGTGCGCCGCCGGGAGCCACGGTGTCGGTGGGCGCCGGCTTCCGCAGGGGCAACGCGACCAGCAGGAAGACGAGCAGGAAGACGTAGACGTTGCTGCCGACCACGCCGGGGCCGTCGTACCGGTACTCGAAGCCCCAGACCACCCGGCTGGACAGCAGGGCGTACGTGACCACAGCCGCGGCGGCCAGGGCTCTCCTGGAGCGGAGCGATCGCGACCGGTCCCAGGCCCCGCTGGCGAGCAACACGATGGCGGGGAACGCCCACACCAGGTGGTGCACCCATGTGATCGGGCTGATCAGGCATCCCAGGATCCCGGTGAGGGCCAGAGCCGCCGACTCATCGCGAACATCGACGGCCCGCCGGACCCGCATCATCCAGATCACGAAAGCCACCAGCACCAGCGCGGCCCACAACGAGGTCGACGGATCGACCGGATTGAGGCGGGAAACGAAGCCGTTGAGCGACTGGTTCGACACGAACGCGGTCGACCCCACCCGGTCGGTGTTCCACACCGCGTCCGTCCAGAAGACGCGGGAGGCGTCCGGAGCGATGGTCGCGGCCAGCCAGGTCGCGGCGGCCGCAGCGGCGGAGGCCACCCCCGCAGCCCGCCACCGCCGGGTCACCAGCAGGTAGATGATGAACACCCCGGGGGTCAGCTTGATGGCCGTCGCGATGCCGACACCGATCCCCGCCAGGCGGTGCCCCCGGCCGACCAGAAACAGCAGATCGGCCGCGACGATGGCCAGCAGCATCAGGTTGACCTGGCCGAAGTTGAGGGTCTCCCGAACGGGTTCGAACACGACCGCGAGTTCCATCGCGATCGCGAAGGCGAACCAGCGGGGCCAGCCCTGCCTCGCGATCAGGGGACCGGCCAGCCAGTAGATGATCGCGGACATCGAGACGACGGACATCGCGATCCCGATCCCGATCGCGACGTGCCAGCTGACCAGGGCCATCGGCGACATGATCAATGCCGCGAAGGGCGGGTAGGTGAAGCCGTACTCGGTCTTCGGCAGCAGGTAGTCGTAGATCTGGCCACCATCGTGGGTCCAGAAGTTGATGGCCCCGTAGTACACCCGAAGGTCGAAGTACCCGTGCCGCGCCGCCGTCGCCGCGAGAAAGGCCCAGGAGATCACCCCAAGCGCCACGACAACGAGCGTCTGCCCCGCAGCGCGACGCGATCGGGCTGGCAGCTCGACTGTCAGCTCCGCGACTCGCCCCAGCTCAGCCACGTGTTCTTCCCTCCAGGTCCCTTCAACTATTGCCTTGCCCGGCCTCGCGGCAGGTCTCGCGAGCCAGTGCGGCCGCGTTCTCCACCATGACCGATCGGTGCCACAGCGCGATCCGGCGTTACCCATTCGATGCGGCCAAGATTGCGGGAGACGAAACCCCGGGAAACGAGATCCTCGCTTCACCGTCGCCACCCGGACGAAGGTCAGCGTACCGAATCGGGCTTGCCGTGAGCTGAGCCATGCATCGCACACCGACGAGCGGCTACTGTCCGCTTATGTCAACATGCGACAGTCCAGCCTTCGCACGTCACCGTGCGTTCCGGACGCGCTTGATCGAGCCCCCGCTGGCGCAAAAACCCCTGAGAGGCGTCGACCGGCAGCAATCCCCACCAGGGAAATGTGACCTCTGTGTAATCAACTTGCGTCCGAACCGGCGCTCACGCCTCCCACATATTGGTTACCCCAGGTCCTCCAGGAGCGGCCCGAGTCCGACGGTCAGCCCCGGCCGCCCGGCCACGGCGCGAACCGCGAGCGTGACCCCGGGCATGAAGGATGCCCGGTCGTAGGAGTCGTGGCGGATGGTCAGGGTCTCCCCGGCCGCGCCGAGCAGCACCTCCTGATGAGCGACCAGGCCAGCGGCCCGAACCGAGTGCACCCGCACCCCGTTGATCTCCGTGCCCCGGGCACCCGGACGCTCGTCGACGGTGGCGTCCGGCATGGCTTCCAGCCCGGCCGCGGCGCGGGCGGCGGCGACCAGCTCGGCCGTGCCGACAGCGGTGCCACTGGGCGCGTCCAGCTTCCCGGGATGGTGCGACTCGACAATCTCCACGGACGTGAAGAAGCGGGCGGCCCGCGCGGCAAAGTCCATCATCAGCACCGCTCCGATGGCGAAGTTCGGCACCACGATGACCCCGACGGCGGGCGTTGTCTCCACGAGATCCCGCACCACGGCCAGCTTCGGGGCGGAGAAGCCCGACGTGCCGATGACGGTATGGATGCCGTGGGCGACACACCACCGCACATTGTCCAGCGCGGCGTCGGGCCTGGTGAAGTCGACCGCGACGTCCGCTCCGCCGTCCGTCAGCGCCGAGAGCGGGTCACCGAGGTCGACCGCCGCGACCAGCTCAAGATCATGCACTGCTTCGATGGTCCGGCACACCTCGGTGCCCATCCGGCCCCGAGCGCCCAGCACCGCGACGCGGATTGGCCTGTCTTCTTCGCTCACGCCACTCAACGTAGCCCACGGACCCGCCCGGCCCGGACGGGGCACCGGTCAGCGAACCGCCGCGCCGCGGCCATCGCGGTCGGCGAACGGTCCGATGCCAGCCAGGGACAGCGGTTCGGACAGGACCGCCGCGGCGATCGCCCGGACGGCTTCCGGAGTCACCGCGTCGATCCGGTCCAGGAGCTGGTCAACGGTCAGCAGCTCGTCGTACGCCAGCTCGCCCTTGCCGAGCCGGCTCATCCGGGCGCCGACATCCTCCAGCCCGAGCACCAGGGCGCCCCGGAACATGCCCTTGCCCCGCTGCACCTCCGCGCCGGTCAGCCCGGCCTCGCAGACCGTCGCCAGCTCGTGGCGGGCCAGGGCGAGTACCTCGTCGACCTTCGTCGGCGCGCAGCCGGCGTAGACGGCGAGCAGCCCGGTGTCCGCGTACTGGGAGGTGTAGGAGTAGACGGAGTACGCCAGTCCCCGCCGTTCCCGGATCTGCTGGAACAGCCGGCTCGACATCCCGGCACCGAGGACGTTGTTCAGCGCGCCGAGAGCGAACCTGCGCTCGTCATCGCGGGCGAGCGCCGGGCCGCCGAGGACGACGTGGGCCTGCTCGGTGTCCTTCTCCTGGAGAATGGTGTGGCCCGTCCGCATCGGGACGCCCCGGTGGCGGGGGCGTCGCGGCGCTGGGTCGCCCTCGGGGGCGAACCGCTCGATCCGGTCGAACGCCGCGCGGACCCGGTCCACCACCAGATCGTGGTTCAGGTTGCCCGCCGCCGCGACGACGATGCGGCCGGGGACGTACCACTCCTCGTAGAACGCGGTGATCTGGGCCGGGGTCAGGGCACCAACGGTGTCAGCCGTTCCAGAGATCTTCCGGCCCAGTGGATGGTCGTCGTAGAGCGCCTCGGTGAAGAGGTCATGCACCTCATCGCCCGGCTCGTCGTCGTGCATGGCGATCTCTTCGAGGATCACTCCCCGCTCGATTTCGATGTCCGCCTCGGCAAGCAGCGAGTCGGTGACGATGTCGCACATGACGTCCGTGGCCAGGAGCAGGTCCTCATCCAGCACCCGGGCGTAGTAGCAGGTGCACTCCTTGGAGGTGAACGCGTTGGTCTCTCCGCCGACCGCCTCGATCTGCGCCGAGATGTCCATGGCCGACCGGGTGCGGGTGCCCTTGAAGATGAGATGTTCCAGAAAATGTGACACGCCAGCGGTCACTGGTGTCTCGTCGCGGGATCCGACCGCGACCCAGATGCCGAGCGACACGCTTCGGCTGGATGGCATGTCTTCGGTGAGAATTCGCAGCCCGTTGGGGAGCACCGTGCGAC
>JABDRL010000247.1 GCA_013041765.1 Dactylosporangium sp.
CGGCCAGCCGGCCCGCCGCCGGCGGCCAGCCGGCCCACCTGCTGCCACTGTCGGCCCGCACCCCGGCGGCGCTGGCGGCCGGAGCCCGGCGGCTGGCCGACCACCTCCAGCACCACCCGGACACCGACCTCGGCGACGTCGCGTACACCATGGCCTGCCGGCGGCGGGCCTTCGAGTTCCGGCAGACCGTCGTGTGCCGGCAGCGGGACGCGGCCGTCTCGGCCCTGCGGCGGCTGGAGCACACCGACGCCGGCGGGGCGGTCACCACCGAGGCTCCGGTGGCGTTCCTCTTCCCCGGGCAGGGCGCCCAGTACGTCAACATGGCCCGTGGCCTGTACCGCAGGGAGCGGACGTTCACCGACGCCCTCGACCGGTGCGCCGACCTGTTCGCCGGGCACCTCGGCGAGGACCTGCGGACCCCGCTGTTCGCCCCACCCGGCGAGACCGAGGCCGCCGCGCGGAAGCTGGAGCAGACCGCGATCACCCAGCCGGTCCTGTTCGCGGTCGAGTACGCGCTGGCCATGCTCTGGTGCTCCGCGGGCGTGCGGCCGCGGGCCATGGCCGGGCACAGCATCGGCGAGTACGTCGCGGCCTGCCTGTCCGGGGTCTTCTCCGTGGAGGACGCGGTGCGCCTGGTCGCGGTCCGCGCCCGCCTGGTGCAGACGATGCCGGGCGGCGGCATGCTCGCGGTGTTCCTGCCCGAGCGGGAGACCTCGGCCTGGCTCGGCGACGACCTGTGCCTGTCGGCGGTCAACTCGACGGCGCTGAGCGTGGCCTCCGGACCCACGCCGGCAGTGGACGACCTGCAACGGCGCCTCACGGTCGCCGGAGTCGCCTGCCGCCGGCTGCACACCTCCCACGCGTTCCACTCGCCAGCCATGGACGGCGCCGTCGGGCCCCTCGTCGACGAGGCCCGCACGGTCACCCTGCACGCCCCGCAGATCCCCTTCTGCTCCAACGTCACCGGGACCTGGATCACAGACGAGCAGGCGACCAGCCCGGAGTACTGGGGCACGCACCTGCGCCAGCCGGTCCGGTTCCGGGACGCGCTCGGGGAACTGCTCGGAGACCCGACGCTGCTGCTGCTCGAGGTGGGCCCCGGGGAGACCCTCGGCAACTTCGCCCGCCAGCACCAGGCCTGGCGGGACAACCGGACCGTCGCCGGCTCGCTGCGCCACCCCAACGATCGGCGCGACGACCACGAACACCTGCTGCGGACCCTCGGCACACTGTGGCGGGCGGGAGCCCAGGTCGACTGGACCGCGCTGCACCGGGACCAGCCCGGCCGCCTGGTGCCGGTGCCCGGATACGCCTTCCAGCGGCAGCGCTACTGGGTGGACGGCGATCACGCCCCGGCCGCCCCCCAACGGGACCTCGGTCTCGACCGCCCGGCCGGCGGTGACCTCGACGCCGAGACCTCGGTCGACGAGTGCTTCTACGTCCCCGGCTGGAGGCGGCTGCCGCCGCACGGCGAGCCGGCGGGCACCACCGCGGACACCGTGTGGCTGGTACTCGGCGCCGACCTGGGACTGGCCCACGAGCTGACGCGGCAACTGGAGGCCGAGCACGCGACCGTGGTGACGGTGAACTCCGGCGACGACCTCCGCCAGGACGGCGACCGGTCGTGGTCGCTCGACCCCGGCAACCGGGAGCACTACGCCCGCCTCGTGACGTCCCTCGACGCCGGAAGACCGCCGGCCATGCACATCGTGTGCCTGTGGAGCCTGGCCGGCGACCCGGCCGGCCGGCTCGACGCGGCGCGGCTCGACAGCGCCCGGAAACGGGGATTCGACCCGCTCCTCGCGCTCGCGCAGGGCATCGGCGACGCGCGCCCAGCGGCCCCGATCGCCATCGACGTGCTGTGCCGCGGCGTCTACAGCGTGACCGGCGACGAGCGGCTGCGGCCGGAGGACGCGACCCTGCTCGGCGCGTGCACGGTGATCCCGCAGGAGGTCCCGAACGTCACCTGCCGCGTCCTCGACGTCACGGGCACCGACCCGGCCCGGCCCGGAGACCACCAGTCGCGCGCCGTGCGCGCCGTGCTCGACCGGCCCACCGCGGACCGGGAACTCGCGCTGCGCGGGCGGCACTGGTGGGTCCGCGAGTTCGACGCCGTGCGGCTGGGCGCGAGCGCCGACGGCCCGGCCCGGCTGCGCGACCGCGGCGTCTACCTCATCACCGGAGGCCTCGGCGGCGTCGGGCTGGCCCTGGCCGGGCACATCGCGCGCAGCGTCGATCGCCCGACGCTCGGACTGCTCGGCCGCTCGGCGTTCCCCCCCGAAGCGAGCTGGGACGCCTGGCTCGGCTCCCACCCCGAGTCGGACGCGACCAGCACCCGCCTCCGTCACCTGCTGGACCTGCGAGAACAGGGCGCCCACGTGGTCGTCCTGCGCGCCGACGTCACCGACCTGGAGCAGACCGTTCGGGCGGTCGACGAACTGCGCGACCGGGCCGGCGCGGTCCACGGCGTCATCCACGCGGCCGGCGTGCCCTCGCGGGGGCTGATCCGGGGCAAATCCGGTGCCGAGGCCGATCAGGTCTTCGCCGCCAAGACCCGGGGCACGCTCGTGCTGGACCAGATCTTCGGCGGCGGCGACGGCGACTTCATCCTGCTGTGCTCATCGCTGACCTCCGTGCTCGGCGGTCCGGGCCAGAGCGACTACTGCGGCGCCAACGCGTTCCTCGACGCGTTCGCCCAGGACCGGCACCGCGAGCGCGGACCACTGGTGTCGGCGGTGGGATGGGACACCTGGCGCGACGTCGGCATGGCCACCGGACTCGTGGCCCGGCTGCACGGCGCGGCCGGGCCGGCGGCGGACCCCGGCGGCCACCCGCTGCTGCACCGCCTCGTCCAGGCGACGGCGGAGTCGCGGACCTACGCCACCACCTTCAGCACCGCCGACAGCTGGATCGTCGACGAGCACCGCATCATGGGGCACGGTCTCGTCCCGGGCACCGCCTACCTCGAACTGGTCCGGGCCGCGGTGGCCGAGCAGGCCCACGACCGGGTCATCGAGATCAAGGATGTCCTGTTCACCACGCCGGTGATCGTCCCGGAGGGGCAGACCCGGGAGGTGTACACGACCGTGGAGCAGCACGACGGGGGGCTGCGGTTCGCGGTGCGCAGCCGCGGCGCCCCCACCGGGGCGGCTCCGATCTGGCAGGAGCACGCAACCGGCGCGGTCGCGTTCCACCAGCGGGAGGTCGAGGCCGCGCACGACCTCGACGAGGTGCGACGGTGGTGTGGCAACACGGAGGTCATCGACACCGAGGAGGAACTCAAGCACCGGCTGAAGCTCGGCCTCGTCGAATCCGGCGGCCGGATCCAGTTCTCGTTCGGCCCGAGGTGGCGCCGCTCGCTGCGCCGGATCGAGGCCGGCGACACCCGGCTGCTGGTCACGCTTCGGCTCGACGAGGAGTTCCGGTCCGACCTCGACAGCTACTCGCTGCACCCCGCGCTGCTCGACCTGGCGGGTGCCGCGGCCCGGATCCACGCGCCGGACATCTACTACATGCCGTTCAGCTGCAGCAGCCTGTGGATCTCGGCCGACCTGACCAGCACGATCTACTGTCGGGTCGAACTCGGGGAGGCGCCGGACTCCTCCGGCGAGACGCTGACCTGCGGCATCGAGATGCTCGATCCCGACGGCCGGCCGCTGGCGCGGATCCGCGACCTGACCATCAAACGGATCAATGATCTCGACGGCATGCTCAACCAGATCGAGCGGGCCGTCGCGCGGCAGCCGGGCGGGACCGGGAGCGACCCGAACGGGCAACCGCCCGCCGCCGTCGGCGCGCTGCGCACGCTCAGCGCTGGCATGTCGCAGCAGGCCGCGGTCGCGGCCTTCGCCGGCATCCTGGCCGCTCCGTCCCTCCCGCCGCAGCTCGCCGTGGCGGGCCGGGACCTCACCGGGATGCGCCGCCTGGCCCGGTCGATCACGCCGTCGCTGCTGGCCCGCGAGGTCGAGCAGATCGAGCCCCTCGGCGGCACCCATCCGCGTCCCGATCTCGCCACGCCGTACGTGGCACCGGCCAGCGACGCGGAGCACGGCATCGCCGCCATCTGGCAGGAGGTGCTCGGCATCGACCACGTCGGCGTCGACGACGACTTCTTCGCCCTCGGCGGCCACTCCCTGGCCGCGGTCCAGATCGGCGCGAAAGTCAAGAGCCAGTTCGGGGTGGACCTGGACCTGAGCTCCTTCTTCGACCATCCCACCGTCGCCAGCACCGCCACGGCCCTGTCCGCTCCGCGGCTGGAGAACCGCGGTGGGGACGAGACCATCCCGGTGCTGGACCGCGACGACCACGACGGGCTTGACGCCCTCGACGACCTGTCCGACGAAGAGGTGGAGGCGAGGCTGCGGGAACTGCTCGCCGCGGAGACAAAGGAGTCGGGTGACACGACATGAGCACCATCGACCTGGGAAACCTGTCCGCGGGCGAGAGACGTGCGCTGCTGGCCGAACGGCTGCGCCAGCCGCGACGGCGGCACCGGTACCCCGCATCGTTCTCCCAACAGCGACTGTGGTTCCTGGAACAGCTGGCGCCGGGCGGCGCCTACCACATCCCGGGCGCGGTCCGCATCCGTGGCCCGGTCGACGTGGCGGTCTGGCAACGCGGCTGCAACGAGATCGTGCGACGGCACGAGGCACTGCGCACCACCTTCGAGGAGGCCGACGGGCAACCGGTGCAGGTCGTCACCGAGGGCGGCCAGCCCGAGTTCACCGTGGTCGACTGTGCGCACCTGCGCGGGCCGCAGGGCGACCCGGGGATCCAGCACCTCGCCCGCGAGGAGTTCGCCCGGCCGTTCGACCTGCGCACCGGCCCGCTGCTGCGGGTGCGGCTGCTGCGCCTGGACCCGCAGGAACACGTCCTGCTTCTCACCATGCACCACATCGCGGCGGACCTGTGGTCCATGTCCGTCGTCATCGCCGAACTCGTCTCGCTGTACGGCGCGTTTCGCGCCGGACGGGACCCCGAACTGTCCGAACTACCGATCCGGTATGCGGACTACGCGGTGTGGCAGCGCAAGCGGTTCGACGGCGACGCCCTGGCGGCCGACCTCGAGTACTGGAAGCGGACCCTGGCGGATGCTCCGCCAACGCTTGAGCTGCCAACGGACCGGCCCCGGCCGGCCGTGCAGAGCGCCCGGGGCGCATCGTGCCGGTTCGAGCTGCCCGACTCGGTGCTCACCGAGCTGAAGACCCTGGCCCAGCACGAGGGCGCCACGCCGTTCATGGCGCTGCTCGCCGCCTTCCAGGCGTTCCTGTCTCGCTACAGCCGCGAGACGGACATCATCGTCGGGGTACCCGTGGCCAACCGGGAACGATCCGAGATAGAGCGGGTGGTCGGATTCTTCGTCAACACCCTTCCCCTGCGGACCGACCTGTCCGGCAACCCGACCTTCCGGGAGCTGCTGGCCCGGGTGCGACAGAGGTGCCTGGGCGGCTACGCCCACCAGGAGCTGCCCTTCGAGCGGCTGGTGGAGGAACTGCAACCACGGCGGGACCTGTCCCGCTCCCCGATCTTCCAGGTGTCGTTCGTCTTCCAGAACATCACCATGCCGGAACTGGACGTCGCGGGAGTGCAGCTGGAATACCTCGACGTGGAGAGTTCCACGGCCCGGTTCGACCTCGAGCTTCAGGTCTTCGAGCGGTCCCACCAGATGCGCGGCTGGCTGGAGTACAACAGTGACCTGTTCGACCGGGCCACCGTCGAGCGGCTGTCGCGACACCTGCAATCGCTGGTCGCGAACCTCGTCGCGGCGCCGGACCAGCCGGTCGGGCGGGTGCCGATGCTCACCCCAGAGGAGGAGCGGCGGCTGTCGCGGGCATGGAACCCGGAGCGCCGCGAGTGGCCCGGGCCCCTCCTGGCGCACCGGCGGTTCGAACACCAGGCGGCGCGCGCTCCCTCGGCCCCGGCGCTGGTCTCCGCCGGGCACACCCTCGGCTACGGCGACCTCGACCGGCGCGCCAACCGGCTGGCCCACCGGCTGAAGCGACTCGGCGTCGGGCCCGACGTGCTGGTGGGTATCTGCCTGGACCGCACACCGGAGATGGTCGTGGCACTGCTGGCCGTGCTGAAGGCCGGCGGGGCGTACGTGCCGCTCGACCCGGGATTCCCCGCAGACCGGATCGCGTTCATGCTGGCGGACTCCGGGTTGGCGATCCTGCTGACGCAGCGCCGGGTGCTGGAGCGCCTCCCGGCGACCGACGCGCGGACGCTGTGCCTCGACGCGCTCGGCGACCAGCTGGACGCCGAGCCCGGGGAGGCTCCCGACGGGGCGGTCGGGGCCCAGGACCTGGCCTACGTCATCTACACCTCGGGCTCGACGGGGCGGCCGAAGGGCGTGCAGATCACGCACGGGGCGCTGGGGAACTTCCTGCACTCGATGCGGGAGCGGCCGGGGATCGACGCCGCCGACACCCTGCTCGCCGTCACCACGTTGTCGTTTGACATCGCGATGCTCGAACTCCTGCTGCCCCTGGCCGAGGGCGCCCGCGTGGTGCTGGCCAGCCGGGAAACCGCCGCGGACGCCGACCGCCTGGTCGAGCTGGCGACGACCTCGGGGGCCACCATGATGCAGGCCACGCCCGCCACCTGGCGGATGATGCTCGATGCCGGCTGGCTGGGCGGGCCGGGATTCCGCGCCCTCACCGGCGGCGAGGCGCTCCCGGAGGAGCTGGCGCAGCGGCTGCTGGCGACCGGGGTCACCCTGTGGAACATGTACGGGCCGACCGAGACCACGATCTGGTCGTCGGTCGCCCGGGTCGGGCCGGGACCGATCACCATCGGTGAGCCGATCGCGAACACCGAACTGCACGTGATGGACGGGCCAGGGCAGCTGAGCCCGCTCGGGGTGCCAGGGGAACTTCACATCGGCGGCGCCGGCCTGGCCCGAGGCTACCTCGGCCGGCCCGAACTGACCGCGGAGCGTTTCCCGCGAGGCCCGTTCGGCGACCCCGGAGACCGGCTGTACCGCACCGGCGACCTGGTGCGTCGCCGGTCCGACGGCAGCATCGAGTTCCTTGGCCGGCTGGACCACCAGGTGAAGCTGCGCGGATTCCGGATCGAACTCGGCGAGATCGAGTCCGTGCTGGAACGGCAGGCGACGGTCAACCAGGCGGTGGCGACGGTCCGCGAGGACGCCCCCGGCGACCAGCGCCTGGTGGCCTACATCGTGGCCGACGCGGCAGCCGACCCGGCCGGGGACCCGCAGGACGCCGCCCGGGCATGGCCCGAGCACCTGGACCAGTGGGGCCGGGTGTGGGACGCGGCCTATGCCGAGGCCGCCGTGTCGGTCGACCCGACCTTCGACATCCGTGGCTGGAACAGCAGCTACACCGGCCAGCCGGTGCCGGCGGCACAGATGCGGGAATGGGTCGATCGGACGGTGGAGCTGGTGCTGGGCACCACCCCCCGGTCCGTCCTCGACGTCGGCTGTGGGACGGGCCTGGTGCTCTTCCCCGTCGCCGCACACTGCGAGCGGTACTGGGGCACCGACGTCTCGGCGGTGGCGCTGCGACGGGTGCGCCACGAGGTCGGCGTCCGCGGCCGGGCACTGGGGCAGGTCGAGCTGTTCGAGTGCGCCGCCGACCGGCTCGACCAGCTGCCGGACCAGCGGTTCGACACCGTCGTGCTGAACTCGGTGGTGCAGTACTTCCCCGACGAGGAGTACCTGCTGCGGGCGATCGGCGGCGCACTGCGGCGGCTCACCCCGGGCGGCTCGCTCCTCCTCGGGGACCTGCGCAGCCTGCCGCTCCTCGAATGCTTCCAGGCCTCGGTGCAACTGGCCCGGGCAGACCCGGACCTGCCCGCGCAGCGGCTGCTGCACCGCGTCCACAGCCAGCTGGCGGACGAGGAGGAACTGGTTGTCGACCCGGGCTTCTTCACCGCCCTTCCGGCACGGTTCGCCGAGATCGCCGAGGTCCGGGTGCTGCCCAAACGCGGCAGCGCCGACAACGAGGTGACCAATTTCCGCTACGACGTGCTGCTCACCGTGGGCCCGGCGAGCCAGCCCCCGGCCGAGTGCCGGTGGCTGGACTGGGGCGAGCAGCGGTTCACGGTGCCAGCCCTGCGCACCGTGCTGGCCGGGCAGCGGCCCCAGCTGCTCGCGATCCGCGACGTGCCGAACGCCCGGCTGTGCCAGTACACCCAACTGCCGTGGCTGCTGGCCGGCGCGGCGGGATCCGTGGCCGAGGTGCGGCGTGACCTGGCCGCGATCTCCGCCCGGGACGCCGCGGACCCGGAGGAGCTGCGGCGGCTGGGGGAGGAGACCGGCTACCTGATCGACCTCGACTGGTCGGGACACGGCCCCGACGGCGCATTCGACCTCATCGCCCGGCGCCGCGACGAGCGGGGCCAGGCCCTGAGCCCGCTGCCGCGCGCGGCGGCACCGCCGCCGGAGGAACGGCCCTGGAGTGCCTACGTGAACGGCACGGAACGCCGCCGTACCCGCCGGCTCACGCCACCGCTGCGGGCGGCGCTGGGCGCGGAACTGCCCGACTACATGGTTCCCTCCCTGTTCGTGTTCCTCGACACGCTGCCGTTGACGCCGAACGGCAAGGTCGACCGCAAGGCGCTGCCAGCGCCCGACAGCAGCCGCAGGGAACTGCGGGCGACCTACGTCGCGCCGCGCACCGCGGTCGAGGCGGTCGTGGCGGGGATCTGGGCGGAGATCCTCGGCGTCGACCGGGTCGGCGTCGACGATGACTTCTTCGCCCTGGGCGGCCACTCGCTGCTGAGCACCCGCATCGTCTCCCGGGTGCGGGACGCGTTCCAGACGGATGTTCCGCTACAGAAGGTCTTCAGCGAGCCGACGGTCGCCGGGCTCGCCCGGACGCTGCTGGACATCAGCGGGGACCGCGAGGCCATCGAGAAGACGGCCCAGCTGCTGGTCGAGCTGAGTGCCCTGTCCGACGACCAGGTGACACAGGCCCTCAGCACCGCCGACGCGACCGCGGAGACAGGCTCATGACCAGCGCCGGCCGCATCCGCCTCTCGCCGGAACGCCTGGTCCTGCTGCGCAGCCTGCTGCGTGCGGAGGGGATCCAGCGGGCGCCGACGCCGACGGTGGTGCCCCGCCGGGACCCGGGGTCCCCGGTGCCCCTGACGGTGGCACAGCGCCGGCTGTGGTTCCTCGACCACCTCACCGAGGACGGCTCGGCCTATGTGATCTCGGCAGCGCTCCGGGTGCACGGGGACCTCGACCTCGATGCGTTCACCCGCGCCTGCGACGAGGTCGTGCGGCGGCACGAGTCGCTGCGGACGGTCTTTCTTGAGGCCGGGGGACGCCCGTTCCAGCAGGTTCGCAGCGATCTGCGGGCCGAGGTGCTGGTGGTGGACCTGCACGGAACCTCGGCGGACGCCGCGGAGGCGGAGGCCCAGCGACGGCGGGCGGAGCTGGCCGGCCGGCCGTTCGACCTGACGACCGGCCCGTTGCTGCGGATCGAGCTGCTCCGGCTCGGTCCGGGTGCGTCGGTGCTCCTGCTGAGCATGCACCACATCGTCTCCGACCAGTGGTCCATGGGCGTACTCATGCGCGAGCTGGTGGGCCGCTACGCCGCCCTGTCGGCCGGGCTGGCCGATGACCTGCCCGACCTGCCGGTGCAGTACCCGGACTTCGCCGCCTGGCAGCAGGGCCCGCCGGCCGAAGCCGCGTGGCCGGCCGACCTGGCCTACTGGGTGCGGCAGCTCCGCGGCGCCCCCGCGGAGATCGGCCTGGCGACGGACCGGCCCCGGCCCAGGGAGAAGAGCTACCGCGGCTCATCGGTCCCGATCGAGCTGCCCGCCGCGTTGACGGCCGAACTGCGCCGGCTGGCGCGGGCCGAGAACGCCACCATGTTCATGGTGCTGGCCGCCGCCTTCACGGTGCTGCTGCACCGGCTGAGCGGCGACGAGGACATCGTCGTGGGAACCCCGGTGGCGAACCGGCCGCTGGCCGAGCTGGAACCGCTCATCGGGTTCTTCGTGAACACCCTGGTCCTGCGGACCGACCTGTCCGGCAACCCCACCTTCCGCGAGTTCCTCCGGCGCGTCACCCAGGTGTGCCTGCACGCCTATGAGCACCAGGACGTCCCGTTCGAGCGGGTGGTCGAGGAACTGCGGCCCGAGCGCACGCTCGCCCGGAACCCCGTGTTCCAGATCATGTTCGCCTACCAGAACGTGCCACTGCCGGCCTGGAACAACGGGCCGGTGCGGGTGGAGCCGATCCCGGCCCGATCCACGACGTCGAAGCTCGACCTGACGCTCGATCTCTTCGAGGAGGGCGACCGGATCTGGGGCTGGCTGGAGTTCAGCACCGACCTGTTCGACGACGACCGGGCCCGGAACATGGTGCGGTACCTCCAGCGGCTGCTGCGCAGCCTCACCGCGGATCCGCGGCAGCGGATCGGTGAGGTGCCGTTGCTCGGCGCGGACGAGCGCCAGCAGATGCTGGCGCGGGGGTGCGGACCGGCGCTGGAGTTGCCCACCGTGGGCGGGGTGCACGAACTGGTGACGGCCCGGGCCGCGGCCTGCCCGGACGCGGTGGCGGTGGTCTCCGGCGGGACCACGGTGACATTCGGGGACCTGGAATTCCGGGCGAACCGGCTGGCGCGCTACCTGCGCGACGCGGGGGTCGGGGCGGAATCGGTGGTCGGCCTGTGCCTGCCGGACGGTGCGGCCACGGTGGCGGCGATCCTGGCGACCTGGAAGGCCGGGGCGGCGTACCTGCCCCTGGACCCGGGCCACCCGGTGGAGCGGCTGGCGTTCATGCTCGCCGACAGCCGGGCCACCGTTCTGGTCGGGACCGCGAAGACGCTGGGTGACCTGCCGGTGGCGGGGATTCGCACGATCGCCGTCGACGACCCCGCCGTGGAGGTGGCCCTGGCGGCCTCACCCCCCACGGCGCCGACGATCCCCTCGGCGGCGGACCGGCTCGCATATGTGATCTACACGTCGGGATCGACGGGGACCCCGAAGGGGGTGCACGTCACCCACCTGGGACTGGTGAACTACGTGCTCTCGGTGCCGGGCCGGACCGGGCTGGGCGAGCCGGGCGCCCGGTATGCGCTGCTGCAACCTCCGGTCACCGACCTCGGCAACACGATGCTCTTCACGAGCCTGGCCACCGGCGGGGTGCTGCACATCCTGGACCCCGATGCGATCACCGATCCCGAGGCGGTCGCCGGGTACCTGGCCGAGCACGGCATCGACTACCTGAAGCTGGTGCCATCGCACCTCGCGGCCCTGACCAGCGGGTGCGAGCTGGCGCGGCTGCTGCCGGCGAGAACCCTGCTGCTCGGCGGGGAAGCGGCGACGCCGCGACAGGCCGGCGACCTCCTCGCGGCGGCGGGGGACCGGACCATCGCCAACCACTACGGCCCGACCGAGACCACGATCGGGGTGGCGACCGCTCGGCTGGAGCCCGCACATCTGGCCGGCGGGCGCGTCCCGATCGGCACCCCGATCGCCAACACCCGCCTGCGGGTCCTGGATGCCCACCTCAGCCCGGTGCCCACCGGGGTGGTGGGGGAGCTGTACATCGGCGGCGCGGGACTGGCCCGGGGGTACGGCCAGCGGCCGGTACTGACGGCCGAGCGGTTCATCGCCGACCCGTTCGCCGGGGACGGGTCGCGGCTCTACCGCACCGGCGACCGGGTGCGGTGGCGGGCGGACGGGCAGCTGGAGTTCCTGGGCCGCATCGACCATCAGGTGAAGATCCGCGGCTACCGGATCGAGCTGGGCGAGATCGAGGCGGTGCTGGCCGCCCACCCCGCGGTGGCGCGGGCGGCGGTGGTGGCCCGCGAGGACACTCCCGGCGACCGGCGGCTGATCGCCTACGTGGCCCCCGAAGCCCGCACCTCGGCCGGGGAGGCCGTCCCGGGCGCCGGCGAGCTGGCCGCGGCGGTGCGGGCCACCGTGGCCGCGCGGTTGCCGGCCTACCTGGTGCCCTCGGCGTTCCTGGTCATGCCCGTGCTTCCGCTGACTCCGACCGGGAAGATCGACCGGGCGGCCCTGCCCGAGCCGGCCCTGACCCGGCCGGAGCTGCGCACGCCGTTCGTGGACCCCCGCAACGACCTGGAACGCTCGATCGCCGAATGCTGCGTCCGGCTGCTGGGGGTCGAGCGCGTCGGGGTGCACGACAACTTCTTCGAGATCGGCGGCCACTCGCTGCTCGCGGTGCAGCTCGCCGCGCAGATCAACGCGGCCCACGGGATCCAGGTGCCGATGCGCCCGTTCTTCGACAACCCGACCGTCGCCGGGCTGGCGACGTGGGTGGCCGACCAGCGGGCGCGGGGCACCCCCGCCCCGGCCATCCCGGTCGTCGACCGCGGCGAGGGCGTGCCGCTGTCCTTCGCCCAGGAACGGCTGTGCCAGCACCACCCCGTGGCGGCGGACCAGCCGTATCACAACGTCCCCACGGCGCTGGTGCTCAAGGGCGACCTGGACGAGGCGGCGCTGCGACACGGCCTGGACGACCTCGTGCGCCGGCACGAGGCACTGCGAACCCGAATCGTCAACCGCTCGGCGGCGTGGGTCCAGGTGGTCGATGCGGACGGGCGATGGCCGCTCGACACCGTCGACCTGCGGGACCACGACGAGCGCACCCGGTCGCAGACGGTGCACCGGCTGGTCGGGGAACACCGGGGCCGGGGCTTCCGCATCGGGCGGGAACCCCTGGTCCGGGGCTGCCTCATCAGGACGGCGGTGGACGAACACATCCTGATCCTGGTGATGCACCATCTCGTCACCGACAACTGGTCCTACGGTGTGCTGATCCGGGACCTGGGCGAGTGCTACGCGGCCCGGACGCTCGGCCGGGAACCGGTGCTGCCCGAACTCGACATCAACTACCTGGACTATGCGGCATGGCAACGGCAGCGGCTGGCCGGCGGCGCACTGGACGAGCACGCCGAGTACTGGCGGCGGCAGCTCACCGACCTGCCGCCAGCCCTGCGTCTGGACGCACCCGAGCACCAGCTGGCCGGCGCCGCCGCCGGGCAGACCCAGCCGTTCGTGCTCGGGGCCGAGACCGCGAGGGCCCTGACCGGGATCGGCCAGCGCCAGAACGCGACCCTGTTCATGGTGCTGATGGCCGCCTTCGACCTGTTGCTGTCGGCCTACTCCGGCAGCGACGACATCGTCGTGGCCTACCCGGAGGCCGGACGTGCCCGGCCGGAGACCACCCAACTGGTCGGCTACTTCGCCAACCGCCTGGTGGTGCGTTCCGATCTGTCGGGCGATCCGACCTTCCGGGAACTGGTCGGCCGGGTGCGGGAGCGGATCCTCGGCTCATCCGCCCACCAGGACTTCCCGCTGTGGTCGCTGGACACGCTCACCAGCGCGGACCGCGACCCCTTCAGGATCGTCTGCAACCTGCTCAACGCCCCGATGCCCGCGGTCGATCTCCACGGCGTGCACGCCTCGCCGCTGGACACCGACAGTACATACGTCTTCTCGGAGATCGCGGGGAACATCGATCCGGCCCAGGTCGACCTGGCGCTGATCGTGCGCGAAGAAGACGAAGATCTCCGGGGGATGTGGCTGTACTCGCTGGAACGCGTCGACGCCCGGGTGATGGCCGTGCTGATGCGCCAGTGGCCGTACCTCATCGACCTGGTCGTGGCCGATCCCGACCGCGGCCTGGAACGGTTGCGGCGCCGGTTGCGGCGGGCCGGGACGGGGACCGATGACGAGTGCTCCAGGAAGCGTGGCTGAGCAATGGGTCTGTTCAAGTACTTGCTGCGGTCCTCCCGCGGTACCTTCGCGCTGGCGATCGTGGCCGGCGCCATCAGCGGGGGAACGGGCGCGGCATTCATCTCGATCGTCAACATGGCACTCCGGCAGGGAACGGACACCCGGGGATCGCTGGTCTGGGTCTATGCGGGGCTGTGCCTGGCCACCGTCACGACGCGGATCCTGTCGCAGGTCCTGCTGTACCGGCTGTCGCAGGGCGTCATCTATCAGCTCCGCCGGAGTCTGATCGACCGGGTCCTCGGGGCGCCGCTGCGCGGGGTGGAGGAGACGGGGACGCCGAGGCTGTACTCGGCGCTGTCGGACGACGTGGTCGTGATCGGGAATGCCCTCCCCGGGCTGCCCGCCATCTGCTCCAGCGCCGCCTTCGTCGTGGTCGCCCTCGTCTACCTGGCGACCATCTCGCCGGTCGTGGCCGTCGCCACACTCGCCA
This sequence comes from Dactylosporangium sp., assembly GCA_013041765.1. Lineage (GTDB taxonomy): Bacteria > Actinomycetota > Actinomycetes > Mycobacteriales > Micromonosporaceae > JABDRL01. The sequence continues at coordinate 14,171 of JABDRL010000247.1, forward strand.
CGGCGGCGGTCGGGGTGGCCATCTACCGCCTGTTCGCCAGGTACGGGATCCGCTCCCTGGAAGCGGCGCGCCGGGACCAGGACACGCTGTTCGAGTACTTCCGGGCGGTCACCGACGGCATCAAGGAGCTGAAGCTCAACCGCCAGCGGCGCCAGGTGCTCGCCGGCCAGGAACTGGACGCGGTGGCGGGGTCGTTCCAGCGGCGCAGCGTCCTGGGCCTGTCCATCTTCGAGGGGGCGACGGGCAGCGGGCAGGCCACCTTCTTCGGCTTCATCGGCCTGGTGCTGTTCGTCGTGCCCGCATACGTCGCGATACCGGCGCAGACGCTGGCGGCCTGCGTGCTCGTGCTGCTGTTCACGGTCGCCAGCCTGCAGGGGGTCCTGGTCTGGCTGCCCGCACTCGGCCGGGCCTCGGTCGCCCTCGGGAAGATCGAGGAGCGGCTTGAGCTGCTGGAATCCGAGGAGCAGGAGGATCAGCCAGGCGCGCCACCGGGGTTCGAGGACTGGAAACTGATCGAGTTTCGCGGGGTCTCCCACGTCTACCCGGGCCCCGCCGGGGAGGAATTCGTCCTCGGCCCGGTGGACTTCGAGGTCCGCCGGGGGGAGGTGCTGTTCGTCGTCGGGGCCAACGGCAGCGGGAAGACGACCCTAGCCAAGGTCCTCACCAGCCTCTACGTGCCGGAAGCCGGCGTGGTCCGGGTGGACGGCCGGAAGGTGGACGGCCAGAACCGGGATGCGTACCGGCAGCTGTTCTCGGCCGTGTTCTCGGACTTCTTCGTCTTCGACAGCCTGCTCGGTCTGCCCACCGAGAACCGGGCCGCGAAGGCGCGGCGCTACCTGGCTCGCCTCCAGCTTGACCACAAGGTGGCCATCGTCGGCGACCGGTTCTCCACCACCGCCCTGTCGCAGGGCCAGCGGAAGCGGCTCGCCCTGCTGGCGACCTATCTCGAGGACCGCTCGTGCTACGTCTTCGACGAGTGGGCGGCGGACCAGGACCCGCTGTTCAAGGAGTTCTTCTACGACGAGCTCCTGACGGAGCTGAAGGCCCGAAACAAGGCGGTGGTGGTGATCAGCCACGACGATCGCTACTTCCATGTTGCCGACCGGTTGATCCGGTTCGACTATGGCCAGATTCGACCGGAGGAGGTTCTTGGTGGACAGGCCGCCGCTTGCCGGAGTACCGGGTAGCCACGACGGGTGGCGGGCCTGGCTGGTCGGCCAGGAACTGGACCCCCACGCCGGGCTCCGGCTGCTGTGCCTTCCCTACGCGGGGGGAGCCGCCGCCGTCTACCGGCGGTGGCACGACATCGCCCCCAGCCACATCGAGGTGTGCCCGGTGGAACTCCCCGGTCGTGGCCGCCGGATGGCCGAGGCACCGTTCGTCCGGCTCGCCCCCCTGGTCCGGACCCTTGCCACCTCGATCGACCCCCTGCTCGACCGACCTTTTGCGATCTTCGGACACAGCATGGGCGGCCTGGTGGCGTTCGAGCTGGCGAGGGCGCTCCGGGCGCTGGGCAAACCGCAGCCGGCGCACCTGTTCATCTCGGCGGCCACGGCTCCCGGCGAGCCGACGGCGCTGCCGCCGCTGCGGGGTGCCCCGGACGCGGAGGTGAAGCGGGAGCTGCGGGCGCTCGACGGAACGCCCCGGGAACTGCTGGACAACGACGACCTGATGTCGGTGATGCTGCCGGTGGTGCGGGCGGATTTCTCGGTCCTGGAGACCTACGAGTATCGCGACGAGCCGCCGCTGCCGGTGCCCCTCACGGTGTTCGGGGGAGCCGCGGACCCGGTGGTGTCCCCGCCGGCCCTCAACCGCTGGCGCGGGCAGTCCGCCAGGGGCTGCCGGCTCCAGCTGTTCCCCGGGGGCCATTTCTTCCTGCATGCCGCCGCGACTGGCGTGGTGGGGGCGATCGTGCGGGCACTCGACCTGAAGGCCGTCAGCACGCGGCTGCCCTGACCGAACAGGCACCGATCCGACCGACCGAGAGGGAACCCATGGCTCAGCGACCGCACCCGGACGTCAGCCCGCCGCCTGGCGTGCCGCCCGCCGCGCCCCCCACCGCCGGGGTGGCGACCACACCGGACCCGGCCGGAGCCGGCCTGCTCCGGATCGACCACGTCGGCATCGCGGTGGCCGACCTTGACCAGGCGATCGAATTCCACCAGACCCTGTTCGGCATGTGCTGCGAGCAGGTCGAGGAGCACCCCGGGGAGGGAGTGCGGGAGGCGACGATGCGGGTCGGCCCGGATCCGGCGGCCAGCCGCGTGCAGCTGCTCGCACCGCTGTCCCCGAGCTCGGCGGTCGCCCGGTTCCTCGACCGGTCCGGCCCGGGGCTGCAACACGTGGCGTACACGGTCGCCGACCTGGACGCGACCTGCTCGGCGCTGCGCGACCGGGGCATCCGGCTGCTGTACCGGGCGGCGGTCACGGGCACGGCCGGCTCGCGGGTCAACTTCGTGCACCCCAGGGACGCCGGTGGGGCCCTGGTCGAGCTGGTCGAGCCGGCCGAGGCCGGCTGACCGAACCCTGTTGCCCGGCGGATGACTGATTTGGAGCGATGCCGTGTCCAACCCGTTCAATGGCGAAAACGCCCGCTATGTGGTCCTGGTCAATGCGGAGGACCAGTACTCGTTCTGGCCGACCTCCATAGCCGTTCCCGCCGGATGGCGGGTGGTGTTCGGGGAGGCGGAGTTCGGTCCCTGCGCCGAGTACATAGCGGAAAACTGGACCGACATGCGCCCGCGGAGCCTGGTCAAGCAGCTGCGACAGACCCCCTAGGCCGAGGGTTCCGGGTCCCATGGTCAAGGCCTCGCCACTATGCCAGACTCGTTACTCTGGTCTACGTCCGGTTGTCGCGTCAATCCAGGGGAAATAATGAGTACGAGTTCCTCGGCCGCCGTTTCCAAGGTATCTCGACAGCCGGAGCGGACCAGACTGTATCGACTGGGTTTCTGGATTTCTGGCAACCCGCTGAAAGTGCTCGGGGCCTGGCTCGTGCTGTTTATCTGCGCGGCGGTCACGGCGAGCTATTTCACGGCGAACCTCAAGGGGACCGATAACACGGTGATTGGCTCGGACTCGCACCGGGCCCGGCAGCTGATCGAGGAAAAGTTTCCCGACACCCCGAGCGAGACGGACTTCGTCGTGCTGCATTCGGCAGCGACGACGACCGATGAGGAAGTGTTTCGCCGGGTGGTGCGCGCGGCCCTGGACCGGTACCGCGCCAGCTCGGCCGTGGCGCAGGCCACGAGCCCCTATGCGGCGCCGCAGCGGCTGATCGCACCGGACCGGCACACCGCATTGCTGCCCGTCGGCCTCAACGGCACCGACAAGCAGATGAAGGATGCCGCCGAGGGCCTGCAGGACCTCGCCAGCGAGCTGAGTACCGGTGAGATCGCCGTCTACTTCACCGGCCGGGCGCCCCTGGCGGCGGCGAGCGCGGACCAGTCGAGCGCGGATCTGTCCCGGGCCGAGAGCATCGGGTTCCCCGCCGCCGCGCTGCTGCTGCTGATCGCCTTCGGCTCGGTGGTGGCGGCGGCGATTCCGCTGGCCCTGGGGTTCCTCGCGGTGCTCGCGGCCTTCGGCGTGCTGGGGGTGGTCTCGGTGTTCACCTCGTTCGACGTGTTCGTGCAGACCGCCGTCAGCATGGTCGGCATCGCCCTGGGCATCGACTACTCGCTGTTCATCGTCACCCGGTTCCGCGAGGAGCTGGCGCGGGCGACGGGCAGCACCCGCGAGGACCGGGCCCGGGCCGTCGGCCGCACGCTCGCGACCGCCGGCAACGCGGTCCTGTTCTCGGGGATCACCGTGGTCGTGTCGCTGCTCGGCCTGTGGCTGGTGCGGTCGCCCAAGGTGCATTCCATGGCGATGGGCATGACCGCCGCGGTCCTCGCCATGCTCAGCATCTCGGTCCTGCTCCTCCCGGCGATACTGGGACTCCTGGGCGCGAGGGTCAACCGGCTGGCCCTGCCGTGGGCCAAGCGGTCTCTGGCGCACCCCGACCCCGAGCACTCGACGTGGGCCAGGCTGGTGGGTGCCGTCATGCGCCGGCCGGTGCTGGTCGCGACGGCGGCCGTGGTGCTGCTGGGCTTCCTCGCGGTCCCGGTGTTCGGCCTGCGCAGCGGGGTGGACCTGGGCGCGACCACGCTGTCGGACTCGGCGGCCGGCAAGGGGCA
>JABDRL010000278.1 GCA_013041765.1 Dactylosporangium sp.
GGGGAGCACCGTGCGACGCACGGTGCTCCCCAACGATTCGGCTGAGTGGATCGGACGGGTCCTCATGGTCGTGGCTAGCTGTGGCGGTGCCGCCGCCTGCGGTACTCACCGTTTCCGTCGCCGCCGGTCTCACCGCCGGGCTCACCGCCGGGCTCACCGCCGGTCTCGCCGCCGCTCTTGTCGTCGGATCGACCGCCGGCCGGATCCCGGTCGCCCCGCGGGCTCCGGTCCCGGTCCCGGTCCCGGTCGCGGCTCGGGCCCCGGTCACGCGGGCCCCGGTCGCCCCGGTCCCTGCTGGCTGGACGATTGCCTCCCGAGGCGCGGGCCTCCGCCGGCTCGGCCTCGCCTTCCGCGCGGACCTTGTCGAGGTAGATCTTGCCCCGCTGGTCGATGTCCGCGATCTGGACCTCGACCTTGTCCCCGACGTTGAGGAAGTCCTCGACCCGCTCGACCCGCTTGCCGCTGCCGACCTTGGAGATGTGCAGCAGCCCGTCCCGGCCCGGCAGCAGCGAGATGAAGGCCCCGAACGCCGCGGTCTTGACCACCGTTCCGAGGAAACGGTCGCCGACCTTCGGCAGGGTCGGGTTGGCGATGGCGTTGATCCGCTCCACGGCCGCCTCGGCCGACGGGCCGTCGGTGGCGCCGACGTAGATCGTGCCGTCGTCCTCGATCGTGATTTCCGCGCCGGTCTCGTCCTGGATCGCGTTGATGGTCTGCCCCTTCGGGCCGATCACCATACCGATCTTGTCCACCGGAATCTTGACCGTGGTCACCCGGGGGGCGTACTGGCTCATCCCCGCGGGGGATCCGATGGCCTCGGCCATGACATCCAGGATGGTCTGCCGCGCCTCGTTGGCCTGCAGCAGCGCCGAGGCCAGCACGTCCGACGGGATGCCGTTGAGCTTGGTGTCCAGCTGCAACGCGGTGACGAACTCGCGGGTCCCGGCGACCTTGAAGTCCATGTCCCCGTAGGCGTCCTCGGCCCCGAGGATGTCGGTCAGGGTGACGTACCGGGTCTGCCCGTCGACCTCATCGGAGATCAGGCCCATCGCGATCCCCGCCACCGGGGCGCTGAGCGGAACACCGGCGCTCAGCAGTGCCATGGTGCTGGCGCAGACCGAGCCCATCGAGGTCGAGCCGTTCGAGCCCAGGGCCTCGGAGACCTGGCGAATCGCGTAGGGGAAGTCCTCCCGCGTGGGCAGCACCGGAATCAGCGCCCGCTCGGCGAGGGCACCGTGGCCGATCTCGCGACGTTTCGGGGCACCGACCCTTCCGGTCTCGCCAACGGAGAACGGCGGGAAGTTGTAGTTGTGCATGTACCGCTTGGACTTCTGCGGCGACAGCGTGTCCAGCGACTGCTCCATCCGGAGCATGTTCAGGGTCGTCACCCCGAGGATCTGGGTCTCTCCCCGCTCGAACAGCGCGGAGCCGTGTACCCGGGGCAGCACCTGGACCTCTGCGGTCAGCGGCCGAATGTCCCGCGGCCCGCGGCCGTCGATGCGGGCGGACTCGCGCAGGGTCCGTGTGCGCATCTCGCGCTTGGTCACCGCCCGAAGAGCCGCGATGATCTCCCGCTCGCGGTCCGGGAACTGCGGACCGATCCGCTCGGCCAGCACGTCCTTGATCCGGTCCAGGGCATCCTCGCGGTCCGACTTGCCGACGATCCGCAGGGCTTCGGCCACCTCGGTGCCGACGGCCTCGACGACGGCGTCCAGGACGTCGGCCTCGTAGTCCAGGAAGACCGGAAACTCCACGACCGGTTTCGCGGCCACCGCCGCCAGCTCGTCCTGCGCCCGGCACAGTTCCCGGATGGTGGGCTTCGCCGCTTCCAGACCGCTGGCAACGATTTCCTCGGTCGGGGCCGAGGCGCCACCGGCGACCAGCGTCACGGCGTGCGGTGTGGCTTCCGCCTCCACCATCATGATCGCGACGTCGCCGTCCGCGAGCACCCGGCCGGCGATCACCATGTCGAAGGTGGCCCGCTCCAGTTCCTCATGGGTGGGGAAGGCGATCCATTGACCGTCGACATACGCCATCCGGGTGGCCCCGATCGGGCCGGAGAACGGCAGACCGGCGAGTTTCGTCGACAGCGAGGCGGCATTGATCGCCACGACGTCGTACAGGTGCTGCGGGTCGAGCGCGAGGATGTTGAGAACGACCTGCACCTCGTTCCGCAGGCCCTTCACGAAACTGGGGCGCAGCGGGCGGTCGATGAGCCGGCAGGTCAGGATGGCGTCCTCGCTCGGCCGCCCCTCCCGGCGGAAGAACGAGCCGGGAATCCGGCCAGCCGCGTACATCCGCTCCTCAACGTCAACGGTGAGCGGGAAGAAGTCGAGTTGTTCCTTCGGATGCTTGCCCGCCGTCGTGGCCGACAGCACCACGGTGTCACCCATCTGGGCGATGGCCGAACCCGCCGCCTGCCGGGCGAGCCGCCCGACGGAGAACACCAGATCTCTTGTACCGAAGGTGCCGTTGTCGATGACGGCGCGGGAGTGCTGGATGCCGAGGCTCGATTGCTCGGTCATAGGTATGAGAACTCCTTTGGATCGTAGTCACGCCGCTGGAGCTGCCCGCATCCGGTCTTCGATCGAAGCACCCGGGTCCGCGGAGAACTGTCCGCGTCCAGGGGGCCACTACCGAGGACCGGTGCGCTGACGCGTCCGGCGGAGTCTGAAACCAGTGTTTCATGTGGTACCAGGGGACGATCGCGGAAAACCGGTCGTCCCCTGGCGACGGGCCTATCGACGCAGGCCGAGGCGCTCGATGAGCGAGCGGTAGCGCTGGATCTCGGTGCGATGCAGGTAGTTGAGCAACCGGCGGCGACGGCCGACCAGCAGGAGCAGACCACGCCGGCTGTGGTGGTCGTGCTTGTGCTTCTTGAGGTGCTCCGTCAGATCGGAGATCCGCTTGGTCAGCATCGCGACCTGAACCTCCGGCGAGCCCGTGTCGTTCTCGGCCGTCGCGTAGTCATGAATGATCTTCGTCTTCTGGGCGGTATCGAGCGCCATGGTCTCCCTATTCGATATATATGAGCTCATTGCCAGACTCCCGCCCGCGGCGTCGAGCAGGCAGCGGAGACTACGCCGGTTACCCGACGTGGGGCCAAATCTAACAGACCGCCGTTGCGGGCCGAAAAAGGCCACGCAGCCGAGAACCGAAACGCTTCGGCCGGTGGATGCCACTGGCCGGAGCCGCAGAACGGAGCGCGGAGCCCGAGAATCCGCGCCCCGCTCCACGTCGGGGAGGGCGTTCATGGTGACCGAACCAGCACGTTACCCGGGGCGCTGAGGCAGCGACAGCCAGCACATCCAGATCTAAGGTCACCGTGAAGATCTACAAAGACAACGCCCGGCGCGTCTGCTTCACGTCCTCGCGGATTTGCGCGATCAGGGGCTCCGGAGCGTCGTAGACCTCCATCGGACGCAGGCGGGCCACGAACCGCACCGCCACCCGCTCGCCGTAGAGGTCGCCATCGAAGTCCAGCACGTGCGCCTCGACCCGCCGGCTGGCGCCGGAGAACGTCGGATTGGTGCCGACCGACACCGCGGCGGGCCGGCGGTCGCCGCCGTGCAGGAGCCAGGCGGCGTACACCCCGTCCGCCGGGACCGCCGCGCGCGGCCGGATCCGCAGGTTGGCCGTTGGAAAACCGAGCGTGCGGCCCCGGTGGTCGCCGGGGATGACCGTGCCGTCGAGCTGATACGGGCGCCCGAGGGCCAGGCTCGCCGTACCGACGTCCCCGGTGGTGATGCATGCCCGGACCTGGGTCGAGGAGAACACCACCCGCTCGTTGCCGATCAGGGTGGCTTCCTCCACCTCGAACCCGAGCCCCGCGCCGAGACGCCGCAGCAGGTCCACGTCCCCCTCGGCGTTCCGGCCGAACCGGAAGTTGCCGCCGACCACCACCAGCGATGCGTGCAGCCGGTCGGCCAGGATCGTGCGGACGAACATCTCCGCGGACAGTTGAGCAAACGCCGAGGTGAACGGGATGACGCAGAGGGCTCCGGCGCCCAGCGCCTCGATCAGGTCGGCCTTGACCGATATCTCGGTCAGCATCGGCGGATGTGTCCCGGGACGGATGACCTCGACCGGGTGCGGGTCGAACGTGACCACCACCGAGTGCCCGCCGAGGTCGGCCGCCCGCTTCACGGCATGGCCGATGGTGTGCTGATGCCCCCGGTGGACCCCGTCGAACACGCCGATCGTCACGACCGAGCGGCCCCAGTCCTCGGGAATGGCCTCGCAACCCCGCCATCGCCGCACGTCCAGCCTCCCCACAGGTCGTCCCGAAATACCACTCGGGTCAGCCACTGCCGTCTTCACCCTAGGCCGGGGCCAGAACCGCTTCCGGACGGGCTCGGCCCTCCCGTTCCACGACGATCGCGATGAGGTCGTCCAGCGGGTCGAGCACGGCGTAGGGCCCGGCCGTTCCGACGGCCGTCAGCGGGCCGCCGTGGGCGAGCGCGCGGGCCTCCTCCGCGGTCACCCGCCGGGTCGGCAGGATCCGGGCCGCGGCCTTCGCCAGGGGGATCGTCCCGGCCTCCGGCCCCTCGGCGAGGGTCTCCAGGGTTCCGGCCTCGTCAACGGTGAAGTCGCCGACGGCCAGTCGCCGCAGGGCCGTCAGGTGTCCCCCGACCCCCAGCGCGGCCCCCAGATCGCGGGCGAGGGCGCGTACGTAGGTTCCGGTCGAGCACACCACGTCGATGTCGACGTCGACGGCCTCGGGCGTCCGCCGGATCTCCAGCGCGCGCAGTTGTCGAATCGTCACCCGGCGGGCGGCGAGTGCGACCTCCTCCCCCGCTCGTACCCGGGCATATGAGCGGACACCACGGATCTTGATAGCGCTCACCGCGCTGGGTATCTGGTCGATCTCCCCGGTCAGGGCGGCCAGCCCGGCGTCGATGGCGGGGACGGGCAGGGACCGCTCGGTCAGCAGCGCGGTGTCGGCGACGGTGACCACCTCGCCGTCCGCGTCGTCGGTCAGGGTCGTCTGTCCGAGCCGAAGGGTGGCAACGTACCGCTTGTCGCAGCCGAGGATGTACGTCAGCAACCGGGTGGCCCGCTCGACCCCGATGATGAGCACGCCGGTCGCCATCGGGTCGAGGGTCCCGCCGTGGCCGACCTTTCTGGTCCCGACGATGCGGCGCAGGCGCGCCACGACGTCGTGTGAGGTCATGCCGCTGGGTTTGTCGACAACGATCAGGCCGCTGCTGGTCACGGTTGACCAGCTTGCCACGGCCGATTCGGGCGCGGCACGCCGCACCGGTTCACCGGGCGAAGAAGTGCCAGCCGACCCACCACCAGAATCCCAGGACGGCGATTCGCCCCACGGGCAGCCATCCCAGACGATAGGTCATCACAAAACCGCACATTTCGCCGAGTGTAGGAACAGCGGACTGCTCGCGGCGGGAGACCAGCTCAACAATGCCGATCAGGGCAACCGCGGTCGCGAACAGGGCAATGGTCAGGACCAATGACAGGATCATCGCTTCACCAGCCCCCAGAACGCCGTCGTCCATCCGAAGAACAGCGCGGACCGGGCAAGGTAGCGCTCCAGCACCGGATCGGCCAATCTGGACAGTGTGGGATTCGCCTCGGTCGAGCCCAGCAGGAACGTCACGGCCTCCACGACGGTGAGCAGACCGAACGGCACGATCCACCACACGGCGGCGGCGGGCAGCCTCGGCAGCGGTCTCGGTCGTTGCATGGGCGTCGACACGCCCAGCCAGAACAGCAGGCCACCGGTGCAGAGAACCAGAAGATTGGCGGAGAGGGAAAACGACGGCAGGGACCCCGCTACCAGCGAAACCAGCACAAACGCCGGAACCAGCACAGCAGAACGTACCCAGACCGGTTCGGCGGGGACGACGAGTTCAGACGGCCGTTCCATCTACCGATTGTCCCCGCCAGATCATCGACGCGGGAAGCGCTGGAAACCCCGATTTTCCCCGTATCCGGTCAGCCTTGCCCATCGAGCAGGCGTCGCACCGACGCCATGATGTCGTCGATCCGACCGCTGCTGGTGAAACCGGCGGCGGCCCGGTGCCCCCCACCGCCGAGCGACACCGCGATGGCGCTGACATCGACCGCACCCTTGCTCCGCAGCGACACGGTCCAGTCCGCCGCGGACACCGGCTTGATCAGACAGGCCACCTCGGCCTCCTCGGCACAGCGCACCAGATCGATCAGCGCCTCCAACTCCTGTGGCCGCTGCCCGTGGCGGGCCAGGTCCGCCACCGTCACGTACGACCAGACCAGCCCTTTCCCGCCGGCGGCGGACGGTTCCAGGCTGGCCCGGGCCAGTATGTCGCCGAACAGCCGGATCGCCCCGAACGGACGGGTATCGAACAGCCGCTGCGAGATCGCCCCGGCCGGCAGTCCCGCGGCGATCAGCCTGGCCGCCAGCTCATGCGTCGCCGGGGTGCAGTTGAACCGGAACGAGCCGGTGTCGGTAGCCAGCGCGATGTACAGGCACTCGGCGATCGCGGCGTCCAGCTTGACGGCCAGGCGCGTCAGCAGCCGCTCGGCGACCGCGGCGGTCGCCGCCGCCACGGGGTCCACCAGGTTGATCTGGCCGAACCGCGTGGTGGAGGCGTGGTGGTCGAGCACCATGTTCAGGGGAGCCCGTTCGAAGAGCCGCCCGAGCTTGCCCAGCCGGGAGAGACTCGCGACGTCGAAGGCCAGGACGGCGTCCGGCTCCGGATCGACCTGGTCCTCCCCGACGAGCAGGTCGAGGCCCGGCAGTCCCGTCAGGGTCTCCGGCAGCTCCGGCGGCCCGGAGAAGCTCGCCTCCAGCCGAGAGAAGCCCAGCTGCCGAAGCCCGAGAGCGAATCCGAGCATGCTGCCCAGCGCGTCCCCGTCCGGGTTGACGTGACAGACCAGCAGCACCTTGGCCGTCGGAGGCAAGGCGCGCAGGGCCAGTTCCGCTTCGTCCCAGTCACGCCGCGCGGGCGCGGCGCTCACCGCACCTCCTGACCTGCGGATGCGCCGTCTTCGGCGGTGGAGTCCGGCCGGTAGGGATTGGCCTCGCCCGCGTAATGGGCCCGGGCCGCGATGCGTTGTACCTCGGCATCGGCGGAATGCGCCACTTTCAGCAACTCGTCCATGTGCTTGACCTGATCTGAGACATCGTCCAGGACGAACGTCAGGGTCGGCGCGTGGCGCAGGCCGAGGGCCTTGCCGACGGTACTGCGGAGCAGCCCCCCGGCACTGTCGAGGGCAGCGGCGGTGGATTCCTGGGCCACGGTGTCCCCCAGCACGGTGTAGTACACCGTCGCCTCGCGGAGATCGGCCGTGATACGCGAGTCAGTGATGGTGATCATCCCAAGACGGGGATCCTTGATCTGTGTCCGCACGACCGACGCGACCAATTCCCGCACCCGCTCGGCATGGCGCCGCACCCGCGTTGAATCCGTCATCTCGCCCACCTCCAGAAGTCCAACGCCGGGAACATTACCCGCGCCCATAGCACCCACAGCGGACTCTACGGGGCATCCCCCCGAAGTCCGCACGCACCACGTCACTCGTCGCTGGCGCCGAAGAGCCTGCGCCGAGCGGAGAGCAGGTCGGTCTCGGGCCGAGCCGCCACCAGCCGCTCGCAGGAGTCGACGACCGTACGAACGTGCGCGGCGTCCGGACCGACCGCGGCGATGCCGATTTCCGTTCTGCCGTGCCGATCCAGCGCACCGACCTCCGCGACCGCCACGTCCAGTCGGCGCAGAGCCGCCACGATGGGACGGACATAGGATCGCTTGGCCTTCAGGCTACGCGAGTCAGCGGGCAGCATCAGATCAAATACAGCCGTTGCCGTGTACACCCCGCAGAGCCTAACCGCCGCTGGCCCCGGAGTACTCC
>JABDRL010000282.1 GCA_013041765.1 Dactylosporangium sp.
GTGTTCCCGCGTCCGGCGTGCCCGGCGACGGCAGGCTCCAGCTGGCCACGATCCGCAGCCGGCCGGCGAGGAAGTCGGCGCGGCACGCGGCACGCTGGAGCTTGCCGCTCGACGTCTTCGGCACGGCGCCCCGGGCGACCAGGGCTATCTCGTGCACCGGCAGGTCGTGGTCTGCCGCGACGGCCGCACGAATCGACGAGACGATGCGATCGGTCGCGGTCGGGTCCGGCTTGCCGACGACTTCGTGGACGATGAGCAGCCGCTCCTCGTTGTCGACGTCCAGGGAGCAGGCCACGCCGCAGCCGGGACGCAGCGCCGAATCGCTGCGTTCGGCCGACTGCTCGATGTCCTGGGGGTAGTGGTTCCTGCCCGCGATGATGATGAGGTCCTTGCGGCGGCCGGTGACGAACAGCTCGGTGCCGTCGAGGAACCCCAGGTCACCAGTCCGCAGATACGGACCGTCGGCGGTGTCGGCCAGGTGGGCGGAGAACACCGCCGAGGTCTCCTCTGGGGACTGCCAGTATCCGCTGGCGATGCTGGGACCGGATACCCAGATCTCGCCGATCTGCCCCGCGGCCACCCGGATCCGGGTTTCCGGATCCACAATAGCCACATCTTGGCCGGGAACAGACCGTCCACATCCGACACCGGTCCGGGCGGCCCCGCCGGGCGGTGCGTCGACCACGATGTGGTCGGCCAGCGCGTCGGCCTGGAGCCGCCGCACCGTCGGCCCGGCCAGCAGCTCGCCGCCGGCGGTCAGCAGGGTGGCCTCGGCCAGCCCGTAGCACGGGAAGAACGCCTTTCGCCGGAACCCGCACGACTCGAACGTCCGCGCGAACCGCTCCATGGTCTCGGCGCGAACCGGCTCGGCTCCGTTGAACGCCAACCGCCAGGAACTCAGGTCCAGGCTCTCGCGCTCCGCCGCGGAGACCTTTTCCACGCACAGGTCGTAGGCGAAGTTGGGACCACCGCTGACCGTCGCCCGGCTGTCCGAGATGGCCCGGAGCCAGCGAGCGGGCCGCTTCAGAAACGCCATCGGCGACATGAAGGTCACCGGGAAGGCCCCGTACGCCGGTTGCAGCAACCCGCCGATCAACCCCATGTCGTGATACGGCGGCAGCCAGATGACCAGATGGCTGTCCGGTCTCCCCCGAAAGCCAAAGACCTGGTTGGTGACCTCCATGTTGTGCAGCAGGTTGGCATGGCTCACCATGACGCCCTTCGGGCGGCCCGTCGAGCCGGACGTGTACTGCAGGAACGCGATGTCGCTCCCGCTGGAGGTCGGGGGTTTCCAGCCTTCCGCCGCCGACATGTCGATGGTGTCGACCGTCTGCCACGACAGCGCGCCCAGCTTCGGGGCGTACTCAGCCAGCTGGCCCCCGATCGAGGCAATGGATGCCGTGGCCAGAACAATTGCCGGTTCCGCGTCCTTGACGATTCCGAGCAGTCTCGGAAGAGCGCGTTTCAGATGTACCGGATTCGGCGGATAGACCGGAACCGCGATCACTCCCGCATAAAGCGAGGCAACGAACGACGCAACATAGTCCAGACCCGGAGGACACACAATCAACGCTCGTTCCCCCGCGGGCACCCGCGCGCGCAGAGTCGCCGCGATGGCACGTGCCCGAAGGTCCAGCTCGGCGTTGGTCATGACGAGCGGAAGGCCCTCGTCCTCGTCGAGGAAACGGAATGTCGGGAAATCCGGGTGTTCCATGAAAACAGTCCGGAAATGGTCGACGACGGTGTCCGCCGCTCGGCCCGGAGCATTCGGCGGCACCGCAGAACTCGTCGAACCTGGCGTGGAACCACCCATTGTGCCCTCCTGACCATGCGTCATCCGCTAGACAAGCCTGCAGTTCGAACAGCCGTGAACCCGCATGTCCCCGACGTCCGGAAGCAGCCACCATCACGGGTCTCTCCAGGCATGTCCCATGACGGTCTTCGCACAACGTCGGCGCGGCGACACAGGGCGCACGTTACGACGGCCAGCGGATCGACGGAAGAGAAACCCCCATTCCGTTGATGGGGGTTTCTCTTCTGAACCTCACCGCCGTTGACATACCCTGCGGACGGCGTCACCAGTTATTGCAGACCCGTCAATCCCTCGGGGGACATCATGAGTACTCGGACCGATGCGTGGGTTCTGCATGCGGGACCCGCCGGCGATGGCACGTCACGGTCCGCGGTACGAGGCACCCTCAGTCGCGAGATCTTCCGCCTTCCGGACCTGGAGGACGACGAGGCGCTGGTCGAGCCGTTATACGGCTCCTGGGAGGCCAATATCGACCATGCGCTGTCACGCCAGCCCATCGACGTGTGCCGCTCGCGTCACGAGGATCCCGTCATTCTCGGTAATCTCGGTGTCGTCCGGGTGCTGCGGCCGGCGCGCACGGGCCCCTCCGCCAGGGAAGGCGATATCTGTATCGTGATGCCGTTCGCGACACGCGATCGCCACGGGTACGCGGAGCTGGTGTACGCCTATGACGGTGCGGGCATCGGGATCCTGGCAAAACGCACGAAACTCAAGGCCGACCTGCTGCTTCCGATTCCGGAGCATACCCGGTACTCCCTGCCGCAATGGGCCGCCTATGCGCGCTATTTCACCGCGTGGGACAACTGGCGGGTCGCCCACAGTTGCTGGCTGAGTCAGATGGACAGCCAGCATGCCGCGGACGCGCTGGTCTTCGGGTGGGGCGGCGGTGTCGTGTTCGCCGAGTTGCAGCTCGCCCAGCGCGCCGGCTTTCGGGTCGCCATGACCGCCAGCAGCGACGCCCGTCTCGCGTTCCTCACGGAGCACGGCATGACCGCGGTCGACCGGCGGTCATTCCAGGATCTCCGATATGACCCGGAGAGCACCGGCGACAATCCCTACCACCTCCGCCGCTACCGCGACTCGGAGGCCAGATTTCTCCAGACCATCAATACCCTGAGTGACGGCGCTGGCGTCGCCATATTCATCGACAATATTGGCTCGCCCCTCTACCGGGCCGTCCTGAAGGCGCTGAGCCGGGAGGGCGTGCTGACTTCCGTGGGCTGGAAGCACGGGATGCGCATCCACAATCTCCGCGCAAGCGCGTGTATTCGGCGACAGCTGCACGTACACACCCATGTGTGGCGGTACGGCGACTCGGCCAGGATCCGCGATTACCAGGAAGACACCGGATGGATGCCGACCATTGACGTGGACGCCATCTACGACTTCGACGACGTCCCGCAGCTCGCCGCCGACTACGAGGCCGGGAAGTTCGAAACCTATTTCCCCCTCTTCCGTGTCAACAGCGTGTAGGGCGGCGTGCTCGGGATGACCGTGGGGGATCCGCGCCGATGCGCGGACCCGCGATATCCGCCAACCGATTGGAGACGGAATGACAGCGGTGGCAGACCGATTGCCGCTACCCGCTGGTGGCCCCCGGGGGGCGCGGATCAGGGCTATCGGCAGATACGTCCCGGAACGCGTCGTCACCAATGCGGAACTGGCGTCGCGGCTCCAGACGACCGATGCGTGGATTCGGGAACGCATTGGTATTGAAACCCGCCACTTTGCCGCACCCGACGAGTGGTCCTCTGATCTCGGCGCGCGGGCGCTGCTGGACGCCTGCGATCAGGCGGGGCTGGACGTCCACAGTATCGATCTTGTGATCTGCGGTACCTACACACCGGACCACATGCTTCCCGACACCGCGGCGGCGATCATGTCCAAAATCGGCATCGACGGCACCCCCGGGTTCGATGTCAACAGTGGCGGGTGCCCTGGCGGAGTGTTCGCCCTGGATGTCGGAGCGAAGTACGTGGCGTCTGGCGACTATCCCCGAACCGCCGTGGTGCTGGCCGACGTGGGTTCGAAACTGTTCGATCCAGAGGACCGCACCGTCGGCGTCATCTTCGGCGACGCCGCGGCCTGTTTCCTACTCGAGCAGACGGCCTCGGGGTCCTGCGTCGGCAGCGCCCTGCTGCGGAGCAAGCCGTCGCACTACCGGTCGGCCTACGGGGCGCGGGAGTCGCGTACGGACGTCAACGGCAGGCGCAAGCGGTCCGGGTTCGGCGACAACTTCCTCGACATGCGGGGACGGGACATCTGGGATTTTGTCGAGAACACCATTCCCGGCTTCATCATAGAATTTCTGGACAAAGCAGGTCTCACTCCAGACGATGTTGACTTCTTCGCGCTGCACCAGGCCAACGACAACCTGGTGCGGCTGATTCTCCGCGCCCTGCACCAGCCCCTCACCAAGACGGTCACGAACATTCAACGTATCGGGAACACCTCCGGGGCCTCGGTTCCCCTGGTGCTCCGCGAAGCGGCGGACTCCGGCCGGCTGCGGCCTGGCGACCTGGTGCTCCTCGCGGCGTTCGGAGGCGGCTTGAACTACGGAGCCACCCTGATCCGGTGGTGCGGACCGGAGGATTTCGGCGCCGTGCGGTGACACCGGAGACCGGGCGGCGCCACGGCCCAAAAATAAACCCCCATCCATCCATGGGGGTTTATTTTTTGACGCCACGTGCCGCCGTGACATACCGCACCGCGTCTCGGCGAAACAGTCCTGCTCAACGCTCACGAAATCATAGTTCCATCGCCCACGTCGACATTTCCAGACGGGGCTGCCCGTTTTCCTCGCCGGCCGGGACTTTCGACACGGGCCTCGGTCCGATAGCATTTTTCTCACATCACGCCGGTCACCGCCGGGACTACCCGCGGGGCTCAGTTGCTGCCCGCTGACCTGACAATTGACGGCCTCCTCCCCGGTCGAGACGCAGGGCGTTGAACTACCCCATCGGGAGGTGAGTATTCGTGAAGAAGACCGTGATTCATGACGGTCGCCAGGTGAAGGCGGCCGCCCAGTCCGAGACGACGGTACCGGGCACCAGGACCATCGGATCAGGTAATGCGAAGACCGTGTGGCCCTGAGCCGCGCGTGATCCCGAGGATTGGTGACTGATCGCCAATTCCGGCAGTGCGTGATCCGGGTCTGCATGCCGGCTCAGGTCAGTGTGGTCGCCGAGGGCTGACGATCTCGTTCGGCCGGCAGACCCGATCACGCGATCACCACTGGCTGTAGGGAACTCGTTCTCTACAGCCAGTCCTCGACCGTTACGAGACCTGGCCAGGGCGATCATGCATGTACTTCTTGTCAACCCGCCGTGGGCACCTGCCGATCTGCCGTCTCTCGGCATAGGCATCCTGCACGCGGCGGTATCCCGAGCGGATCCCGAGGCTCGCGTCGAGGAGATCCACGCGAATCTCGAGTGGCTCGACTGGATAGCCGACCGCCAAGACTTCACCAGCCACGACTACGAGTACTACTCCATCCAGCGATACTTTCGCGGGCTCGGCGACTGGATATTCTCCTCCGCCCTGCGCGGCCGACCGTCGAGCACTCCGGCCGGCGAGGAGGACTCGCGCCTGGCGATGACGTCGTGGCTGCACGCTCTCGCACCGAGGTTCGTCGAGGAACTCGCCGACCGAATCATCAAGATCGCGCCCGATGTCGTCGGTTTCGCCGTGACCTTCCAAACGACCGTTGCCGCGCTGGCCCTGGCGAGTCAGATCAAGCACCGGGACCCGACGATCGTGACAGTGTTCGGGGGAGCCAACTGTGACGGCCCGCAGGGCACCGCCATACACCGAAACTACCCCTTCGTGGATTTTGTCGTCCGCGGCGAGGGGGACGTGACGCTGCCGAGCCTCATCCGGCTGCTGCGGAACCAGGCCGACCGGACCGATGCGGACTTCGCCACGATTCCCGGTCTGTGCTGGCGGTCCGGCAACGGCCGGACAACGACGAATCCCCTGGCCCGTCGGCCGGTGCTGGCCAGTATGGTCCCGTCGCCGGACTATGCCGGCTACTTCGAGCGGTGGGAGGCCTCCAGCGCGCGGCACACCGCCGAGCCCCAACTCGTCCTCGAAAGCGCCAGGGGCTGCTGGTGGGCAGACGCCCACGCCTGCACCTTCTGCGGCCTCAACGGTTCGATGACCACGTTCCGGAGCAAGCAACCCGAACGCTTCTTCGCCGAACTCATCGATCTGGTTCGGCAGCACCAGGTGCTGGACGTCATCGCCGCAGACAACATCATCGACAACGGATACTACGCCTCGTTGCTGCCGGCTCTCGCGCGGTCCGAATACGATCTGCGCGTCCAGTACGAGGTGCGGTCGAACCTGGGGATACAGCAGCTCGAAATGCTGGCGAAATCCGGAGCGGCGATCATCCAGCCCGGCATCGAGAACCTCAGCAGCCCCATTCTCAAGCTCATGCGCAAGGGCCTCACGGGATACCAGAACGTGCGCATGCTCAGGGACGCGGAGACCGTTGGACTGACTGTCCTCTGGAACTATCTGTACGGCTTTCCCGGCGAGACCGAGCGGGACTACGACAAGATCGTCGAGCAGATTCCCGCACTGCACCACCTGTTTCCGCCACAAGGCTGCTCCCGGATTCAGCTCCAGCGTTTCAGCCCATACGTCGAAAGCCCCGAACTGGGATTCCCGGACGTTGTCCCGCATGAACAATATGCCCTGAGCCACGATCTCCCAGAGTCCGAACTCCGTGATCTCGCCGGCCTGTTCGACGCCGAGCCGCGGGGAATACCCGAAGCGTTCAGCCAGCGGTTTGCGGAACTCCTGGGAACCTGGCGGCAGAGCTACGCCGAGAGCCAGCTGTCGTTCCTCGACACCGGGGAGGACATCGTTCTCACCAGCCGGCGACCCGCGTTCCGCTGGGACCGGAGGTTGCGGGACCCCGTGGCGGCCGAGGCGTTTCGGATACTGGAGCGGCCACGCACCCGCGCGGCGCTGGCCCGGGACCTGTCCTCCCGGCTGGGCCGGCCCCTGGCCCCGCCAGCCCTCGCCCCGCTGCTCGATCAGTGGCGGGCCCTGGGGCTGGTGTTCGAGGAGTCCGGCCACCTGGTCCGGCTGGCGGTGCCGGACCGGAACCAGTCGTTGCTGCACCTGGGCAACACGACGGCCTGCCGGGCCCGGACCGACCCGCGGCACAGCCGGTATCCACAGACGGTCCTCGGCGACGGGGACCTCGGGGAAGACGATGCCAGCGCGGTGGCACACCGGCTCGCCAGCGGCGGCATCCTGCGGGTCACGCTGCCTGGACTCGTCGATCTGGCGGACGCGGACGCCGGCCCGCGAACCGCACGTGCCCTGTCGCTGGTGCGGGAACTCACCGCGCACGCCATCCACGTCGAGTGGCGGGCGCGGACCGCTCCGGACCTGGCCCTCACGCCGTTCTGCCACCTGTATCCCCCGGCAGGGCTGGTCGGCGGCGGTAGCGACGCGCTGGAGCGGTGGCACGACCGGTTCTATGTCGGCCTGTGCGCCTATCGACGAGGCCCCGGGTTCATCCAGGTCCGCGACCGCAGGTGGGACGAACTCCGACGGTTCACCATCGACGACGCGAGATACCTCGCCACCATCGAAGCCCTGTCGAACTCGGTGGTGGCGGACGTCGCGCCCGACGTCGCGCTGGCGCTCGAAGCCGAGAGCCTGGTCCGGCGGTTCGGGGCGGCGCTGTGGTGGGTTCCGTGCCCGCTGCGGCGCTGGCCGCTGCCCGCCCCGCTCTGATCGGGCGGGCATATGTCGGTATCGGCCACGGCGGTCGGAGAGAACCATGCGGCGGCCATTCGCAGGTTCGTCGTGGCCACCCTGGTTTCGGTGACCGGCGACGCCCTGACCCTCGTCGCGCTGCCGTTCGCCGTGCTCGCGGCCGGGGGCACGGCCGCCGACGTGGGGCTGGCCATGAGCGCCCGGGCCGTCTCGATGGTGGTGTTCCTGCTCCTCGGCGGTATCGCGGGAGACCGGCTTCCCCGCACCACCCTGCTCGTCACGAGCAACGTGCTCCGCGCGGGTGTCCAGCTCGCCGTCGGGCTCACCCTGTCGACCGCGGCCTCCCTGCCGGTGCTGCTCCTGCTCCAGGCCGGCCACGGGGCCGCCTCCGCCGTCTACCTGCCGACCGCCAGCGGCCTGGTCCGCCAGCTCGCGGGCGGGGAAACCGTGCAGCGGGTCAACGCGGCCCTCAACACCGCCGTCGCGGTCGCGATGACCGGCGCGCCCGTCCTCGCCGGTCTTCTCCTGATCTGGGTCCTCCCCAGCATCTGCATCATGCTCGACGGCGCCAGCTTCCTCATCGCGGCCGCCCTGCTCGCCACGGTGCCTCGGGGCCGGGCCGAGGCCGACCGCGGCGCCGGCGTTCTCGACGACCTCCGTCTGGGATGGCGCAGCTTCCGGTCGATGACCTGGTTGTGGGCGGGAGTCCTCTACGGCGGCATGTTCCACCTGGCCGTCCAGGGCACCCTCCACGTGGCGGGTCCCGTCGTCGCCGCGCGGGCCCTCGGCGGCGGACCGGCATGGGGGATCCTGATGGGGGCCAACGGCGTCGGCGCCATCGCCGGCAGCCTGGCCGCGAGCCGCGTCCGGTCGGCACGGCCGCTGACAGTCTTCTATCGGCTGTTCGTCCTGGCGCTGCCCATGCCCATCGCCCTCGCGTTCGCCGTCCCCGTGTGGGCGCAGTGCCCGAGCCAGGCCGCCGCGGGGTTCGCCATCGGCATGGGGTCTGTCCTGTGGGAATCGACCATCCAACGGACCGCTCCGCCGGACCAGGTTTCCCGGTTGAGCGCCTACGACTGGCTCGGCAGCTCCGCCCTGCGGCCGCTGGGGCTGGCCGCGGCCGGTCCGGCCGTGGACCTGCTCGGCACGATGCCCGTCTTTCTCGCGGCCACGGCCGTCCTCGCCGGTACGACCATGGTCATGCTGGCCTGGCCGGCCGCCCAGCGGGTGTCCCCCTCGGCCTGAGCCCACCGCAGCGGGCCGCCGCCGGACCGGGTCAGTCAAACCAGTTGAACAGGACCTCGCCGACGCGCGCCGGGCGGTGGTAGGCGATGTCCCGACGCTCGGCGTCGGTCAGAGCCCGGGTCTGCTCGCCGGTCAGCGGCATCTCCAGGTCCGCGCTCGCCGCCACCCGCAGCCCGGCGAGCCGGAACAGCTCGCCCCGCGGCACGTCCCGGAACCTGGTGGTCACCTCGCCGGCTGGCGGATCCGCGCAGGCGGCAACCAGCCGAATCGCACCGTTGAGCAGGAACCGCAACCGTTCCCCGGCCGCCGGCCGGATCCGCACGCGGTAGTGGTTGCGGCCCGGTCGCGGGGGTTCGGCCTCATCCACCACCGCCGGCATCTCCCGGGCGATCTGATGCGCCACGGCGATCCAGACCGTGTACGCGTCGGCATCCATCGTGGGCATCGCGACACCGGCGACCAGAAGCGGGTTGGGCGGCACCCGACGATACTCTCATCCGACCCGGCACGGCTGCGAGCGCAGCGGACGAATCCCCATGGTCTCAACTGGCCGGTCCTGGTCCCGCCACGGAGAGGTCCGCCGGCCGTCCCGCCGGCATCGACAGGGCTGGTTCTGCCCGTTCCGGCCGAAGTGGTATGGATCCGCTCGTTGAGACAGTCCGAGATGGAGGTTCGGGCAGGGGCGGGTGTCCGAAAAATGGGACGCCGGAGAAAAACGTCAACTTTCCCAACAGATCGCATGAATACAGTGGACTGTAGCCCATCGGTAGATTCGGCACCCCAGAACGTTGTCGGAATCTACAAATAGGGAATACAGATTGAAGGTGGCGGAATGAAACGCTGGGCAGCGATACCGACATCGCTGGCAACAGTGACATTCATGGTAGCGGCCATAGCTACAATCGACCCACAAGCGGCGTTCGGCGACCCGGTCCCACCCTACTCGAGTTGCTCTGATCAGAGTGTCACGGTAACGCTGTCTCCCACTGATCCGACCCCGTACACCATGTCCGGCCAGCTCTGCCTACAGCCCGACGAACTCCGCGGCGGCCGGGCCGTAATGCTGATGATCTCCGGTCTGACATACGACCGAAGTTACTTCAACACGTCACAGGAGCCGTACACATACTCCTGGGTGTATTCGGCGACGACCCGTGGATACTCGACGTTCAACATCGATCGCCTGGGAGTCGGGCAGAGCAGCCGGCCTCCGGCGGACCAGTTGACGATTCAGAACCAGGCGCACACCATTGCGCAGATCGTGCAGAAGCTGCGCGCCGGGGAAATCGGCGGGCGGGCCTTCTCCATCGTCGTCGGAGTCGGGCACTCCCTCGGAGCCTGCATTCTTCAGTACCTGGCCGGGACCTACACCGACGCCACCGCCGTCCCCGACTATCTCGTCCTCTCCGCGTGGCTGCACGACGGCTACCTGCCAGAGATCATCACGTTGGGGGCCTCGCTCTACCCCGCCAGCAGCGACCCGGTCCTCGCCGCGTCCGGGTATCCGGACGGCTACCTGACCACCCTGCCGGACACGAGGGGCCCGATCTTCTACCATGCCACGGGTGCCGACAGCAGCCTCATCGCACTGGACGAGGCGACGAAGCAGACCGGGACCGGGGCCGAGCGGGAGACCCTCATCGCGATCCGGGCCTCGGATGTCACCGCCGGCATCACGGTTCCCGTCGCCCTGTCCGTCGGCCAGTACGACGATCTCCAATGCAACGAGGCCAGCGGTCTCAGCTGCGCCAGCGGCGCGGCCATCGAGGCCCGGGAAGCGCCGTACTACGGGGCGCAGGCCTGCCTGACCGGCTTCTCCGTTCCCGACACCGGCCACTCGGTCGCCCTGCATCGCAAGGCGCTGGACTCCTACAACTTCGTGCACACCTGGCTGGACGACAATCTGATCAACTTCGCATCCCAGAAGGATGCCAACGGATGCATACCCTCCTGAGCTGAGGTCCGCGCACCCTGCCGGTGGTGTCCCGGGGCGTGGTGTCCCGGGACACC
>JABDRL010000286.1 GCA_013041765.1 Dactylosporangium sp.
GTCCTGGGCCGCCCGACATGCCCGCCGGGTGCTGCGGCCCCGCCGGGTGGGCACGAGCCTGCTCCAGCCGGAGCACGCGGCACGCGTGGAGTACCGGCCCTATGGTGTGGTCGGGGTCATCGGGCCGTGGAACTACCCCGCCTTCACCCCCCTCGGTTCGATCGGCAGCGCGCTCGCCGCGGGCAACGCGGTGGTGCTCAAGCCGAGCGAGTACACCCCGGCGGTCGGAGCGTGGCTGGCTGACCGCTTCGGCCGGCTGGCGCCGGAGCAGCCGGTCCTGGGCGTCGTGCACGGTCTCGGCGACGCCGGCGCGGCGCTGTGCCGCTCCGGCGTGGACAAGATCGCGTTCACCGGTTCCCCGGCCACCGGGCGGCGGGTGCTGGCGGCCTGCGCGCAGACGCTCACCCCCGTCCTGCTGGAGTGCGGGGGCAAGGACGCCATGGTCGTGGCGGAGGACGCCGACGTCGAGGCCGCGGCGCAGGCGTGCGCGTGGGGGGCGATGACGAATGCCGGCCAGACCTGCGTGGGCATTGAGCGGGTCTACGTCGCCGACGCGGTCCACACCGACTTCCTCGGGCGGCTGGTCGACCAGGTCGGGCGGTTGACCGCCGGGGTCGGGGACGGCGCGGACATCGGCCCGATCACCAGGCCCGGCCAGATCGACATCATTCGTGCGCACATCGAGGACGCGCTGGCCAGGGGCGCGCGGGCGGTCGTCGGCGGGGCTGGGGCGATCACGCCGCCCTACGTCCTGCCGACCGTGCTGGTTGACGTGCCGGACGACGCGCTCATCGCCGTAGAGGAGACCTTCGGTCCCACTCTCACCGTCCACCGGGTCCGGGATGCCTGCGACGGGCTGCGGCTGGCCAATGCCAGCCCGTACGGCCTGGGCGGCTCGGTGTTCTCCCGGTCGGCGGGGTTGGGGATCGCGAGAGCGATGCGTTCCGGGATGACCTCCGTCAACGCCGCGCTGTCGTTCGCCGGCGCGCCGGCTCTCCCCATGGGGGGAATCGGGCTGTCGGGCTACGGTCGCGTGCACGGCGCCGACGGGCTGCGCGAATTCGCCTGGGTGAAATCGATCGCCCGACGACGCTTCCGCTCGCCGCTGGCCACGACGACGTTCGACCGCACGCCACGCTCGGTGGCCCGGACGGCGGCGGCCATCCGGCTGGTGCACGGCCGTCGGCGCTAGGAAGTGCCTCGTGGACCGTCCCCGTGAGGATCGTCCGAGGGCGCCGCGGCGGACGCGCCCTCCTCGTGATACTCCTCGTCGACGTTCACGGCCCACACGTCGTGGCCGGCCCCGTCGAGGATGTTCTCCACCGCCAGCAGCGCGGTCATCATCGAGTGGTCCTGGTTGTTGTACCGGTGCATGCCGTTGCGGCCGACGGGGTGGACGTTGGGCACCGCCTCGGTCAGCCACCGCCGGACGATCTCCACCCGCTCCTGGTAGCCCTCGTCGTAGACGGGATACGCCCGGGGCATCCGCACGACGTAGCCGGCGCCGACCTCGCCCGCCCGGACCAGGTCGAGCCGCTCCAGCTCGACGGTCGCCAGGGCGACCAGATCGGCGTCCGGCGTCGCCCACAGCTCGTCCCCGGCGTTACAGAAGTACTCCATGCCCAGGCAGGTCCGGCCGTCCTGGACCAGGAAGGGCGACCACGAGCCGAAGTTCTGGATCCGGCCGACCGCCACGCCGGGGGTGTGAATGTAGATCCAGTTGTCGGGAAAACCGAACTCCTCCGGCACCACGAGCGCGACGGTGAGGAAGTCCCGGTGCTTGAGGCCCCGCGCCGCCTCGATGACCTCCGGGGGCGCCGGCGGATCCATCGCCAGGATCAGGGCGGGCAGTGGCATGGAGGACAGCACGTGGTCGGCGTCCATGCGCCGCGGCCCGTCGGCGCCGACGACGGTCACGGCGACGGCCGCGCCCGCCTCGCGGTGCACGGTGGCCACCCTCGCCCCGGTCGTCACCGTCCCGCCGAGCTTCTCGACCCGCTCGGCGCACCGCTCCCACATCATGCCCGGCCCGTACTTCGGGTACTGGAACTCCTCGATGAGACTGGTGATGCTCCGCTGATTCCGGCGGGGCAGCAGGGCATTCTTGATGGCGCCGAAGAGCGAAAGGTTCTTGATCCGCTGCGCGGCCCAGTCGGCCCGCAGGGTCCTCGTCGGCACGCCCCACACCTTCTCCGTATAGGTCTCGAAGAAGATCAAGTACAGGCGGCGCCCGAATCGGGCGGTCACCCAGCCCTCGAAATGGGACACATCCTTCGGCGGCCGGAGCTGTGCCCAGAGATACGACCCGACGCACCGGACAGCCTCGGTCAGGCCGAGTCCGCGCAACGCGTTCATGGCCCGCAGCGGATAGTCGAACAGCCTGCCCCGGTAGTAGATCCTGCTCATCCGTGGCCGCAGGAGAAAATCCTCGCTGGGCAGGATCTCCTGCCACAGGGCCTCGACCTGGGGGACCTTGGTGAAGAACCGGTGCCCGCCGATGTCGAAACGCCATCCGTCACGCTGAGCGGTCTGGCTGAGGCCGCCGATCGCCGCTGTCTCCTCGAACACCGCAACGGGCTGGCCACGCTTGGCCAGCTGGTACGCGCCGGTCAGGCCGGCCGGTCCGGCTCCGACGACGATCGTCCTGGGGTGCGGGTCGGAGGTCACGGTGCTCCTTGTCCGAGGCTCGTCGTCGCATGGCGCGGGTGTCGTCGTCGGCGCCGGCTTCGGGCCCGCCGGTACGCCGATGACGGTCAGCAGGCTACCGGGACCGAGCGCCCGACGCGCGTATCGAGGCCCCCCGGCCCGTGCCGGGCTGCCAGAAGGCCGCCGCGGCGCCCGCCCCGATGAAACAACCACCATGACGTCGCGGGGTCCGGGGAGGCCGGCGTCCCCCTAGAACAGCGTCAGCTCGTCGCGCTCGATGCCCCGCAGGGCGTCGTAGTCGAGGATGGCGCACCGGATGCCCCGGTCGGAGGCCAGGGTACGGGCCTGGGGAACGATGGTCTGCGCCGCCAGGATCCCGGAGACCGGGGCGAGCAGCGGATCGCGGCCCAGCAGTTCCCGGTAGCGCGTCAGCTGCTCGACCGCGTCGATGGTCGCTCGCCGCTTGATTTCGACCGCGACGGTCGCGGACGACGCGTCCCGGCAGAGCAAATCGACCGGGCCGATCGCGGTCGGGTACTCCCGCCGGATCAGGGTGAACCCCTCCCCCAGCGTCGTCGGCGCCGCGGCCAGCAGTTCCTGGAGGTGCGCCTCGACGCCATCCTTGATCAGCCCGGGGTCGACGCCCAGCTCGTGGGAGAAGTCGTGCAGCACCTCCTCGATGGTGATGCGCAGTTCCTCCCCGCCCTTGTTGACCACACGCCAGACCCCGGGGGACTCCTCGATCCGGCACGGTGGGCTCATCCAGTTCAGCGGCTTGTAGGCCTTGTCGTCGGCGTGGATGGAGACGGAGCCGTCCGCCTTGACCATCAGCAGGCGGGTGGCCAGGGGAAGATGGGCGGTCAGGCGGCCGATGTAGTCGACCGAGCACCGCGCGATGACAAGCCGCACCGGCCGAGGGTACCCAATGCCCCTCCGGGGGCTGAATGAGGCATCTGCGCCGTCGGGCAGCCGGGATTGGCGCCCGGCTGCGATGCTGGGGCCGTGCTTGAGATGCTCACCGGGATGGGGCTGGCGACATCGGCCGGCCTCAACGCGTATATTCCCCTGCTCGCGATCGGCGTGCTGACCAGATACACCGATCTCATCGATCCCCCGAGCGGGTGGCACTGGCTGAGCAACCCGTGGATGCTCCTGGCCCTGGCCGTCCTGCTGGTCATCGAACTGATCGCGGACAAGATCCCGGCGGTGGACCACGTCAACGATGTGATCCAGACCCTCGTCCGGCCGACCTCCGGCGGGCTGGCGTTCGGCGCGGCCGCCAGCGCCAAGACGGTGACCGTCAGCGATCCGTCGACGTTCCTCGACAACCGCCAGTGGATACCCGTCGCGATCGGCATCGCCCTGGCGCTCGCCGTGCACGCCGCGAAGGCCACCACCCGCGTCGTGCTCAACGCGACGACGTTCGGCATCGGCGCCCCCGTCGCCAGTGTGGCCGAGGACGGCGCCAGCCTGACCCTGGCCATCGTCGCGATCCTGCTGCCGATCCTGGTCGTGGTGTTCCTGATCGGCTTCGTCGCGCTCTTCTGGTGGGCGCTGCGCCTGCGACGGCGACGGGCCCAGCGGCACGCCGCCGCCGACCGCCCGGGGGACACC